>JBARHQ010000088.1:0-3807 GCA_049799315.1 Thermodesulfovibrionales bacterium
GCTGACTCAGATCTCTCAGCCCTTTAGTCAACTCGCCGGACAGTATAAATTGCTGCGTCGAACCGCGAAAGCTCTGCACCGCAGGACGCGGCCGGTCGGTAGGCAACTCCAGCACCGGCAGTTCCCCACCCAGCTGATCCCTCCAATACGACATCTGCTGTTTCAGCACCTCTCCCTGCATATATTGCCTCTGCCACACTGCAAAGTCAGCATACTGGATCGACAGCTCGGGAAGCGGGGAAGGGAGTCCTGTGGAGAAGGCATTATAAAGCGCAGAAAGCTCCCGGTCGAAAATACTCATGGACCATCCATCTGTGATGATATGGTGCATGGTTACTAATAACAGATGCTCCTCTTCTTTCAGTTGTAACAGGATAACGCGCAGCAGAGGACCTGTAGTCAGGTCGAAAGGCCGGCGTTCTTCTTCAGTCGCAAGCTGCTGTGCCCTGGATTCTCTCTGCTCCTCAGGTATTGTACTGAGGTTTACTGCGGGCAGAGTGAAGGTTACCGACGGCGCAATTCTTTGAAAGGGTCGGTCATTCTGAGTGATAAAAGCGGTGCGCAGCACCTCATGACGCCTGATAATCTCCCCTATGCTCTGTTCCAGGGCAGCTGCGTTCAGATATCCGGTCAGGCGCAGTACACGTGATATGTTGTAGGCGGAACTACCGGGCTCCAGTTGATCCAGAAACCACAGCCGCTGCTGGGCAAAGGAAAGCGGCGCCGGTTTTGTTTTGTCCCTTGTCGTAATCACTGAGATGGAAGAAGAATCGGGCCTCTCTTGCTGAGCCAGCATTTCGAAGAGGGCTTGTTTTTTTTTGGAAAAACTGCGCGTATGTTTCAAAGTATCGCTCATTGTTGTTTTCGCTATCTTTCGTGCCGAAGGCGATCTTCAAGCATGGTATTTACTTCGTCTTCTGAGAGCTCAGCCACTCTCAAGAAAAGTGCAGCTCTCCTGTCCACTTGCTCGGGATTACCCGCCACATGCAGCGTTTTAACCAACCCTTCGATCGTGGGCGACTCAAAAAAACTGAGAAGAGGTAACTCTACGAGGAATACTTCACGTAGGCGGGAGACAACCTGCGTAACTTGCAATGAACGCCCCCCCAACTCGAAAAAGTTATCTAATACTCCTACCTCCTCCATTCTTAACATCTCACACCAAATGTCAACCAGCACTGTTTCTGCTGGTGTGCGAGGAGCAACATAAGCTTCCTTGATCTCTGGCCGTGTATGCGCCGGGTCGGGCAACGCCTTTCGGTCCATCTTGCCGTTTGGCATCAGGGGCAGCGCTTCCATTATCACAAATGCTGAAGGCACCATGTAGTCAGGCAGCCGCTCAATCAGGAACCGCCTCAGTTCATCAATGGGCCCGTGCTCCTCTGCGGGAACAACATAAGCCACCAATCGTTTTTCACCGGAGCCGTCTTCGCGTGCAGCGACGACGGCGTCCTTCACGCCGGCGTGGCTCCGGAGCATGGTCTCGATCTCCCCGAGTTCAATGCGGAACCCCCGAATCTTCACCTGATGGTCGATTCTCCCAAGAAACTCTATGTTGCCGTCGGGAAGGTAACGTGCAAGATCGCCTGTTCGATAGAGTCGGGCGCCGGGAACCCGACTGAAGGGATCAGGTATAAAACGCTCCGCTGTCAGTTCGGGCCGGTTCAGGTAGCCACGGGCGATGCCATCTCCGCCAATGTATAATTCGCCAGGTACGGCGATGGGCGCCGGATGCTTTTCAGCGTCCAGTAAATAGATTTGCGTGTTTGCGAGAGGCCGTCCAATTATGCATGGACCGTTTGGCTGCCGCAGAGTGAATATCGAATAGGTCGTTGTTTCCGATGGACCATAGAGGTCGTACACCTTTTCGATACCAGGGAGCTGATAGAGTTGCCAGACCATCTCCTGCGACAAAGGTTCTCCGGCAAGGTTTACTATCCGTACAGACAGCGGAAGCGTCTTGAGGCGCAACAGCTCTTTCATGACTGAGGGGACCGTGTTAAGCAGAGTAATTTGCTGGGCTGCAGGCAATGATTCCAGTTGAAGGGCGTTTTCGGCGAGGATGACCCTTCCCCCGTTGCATAGTGTTCCGAATAGTTCGAACACTGACAGATCGAAGCAAATTGACGTGGATGCCAGCACTCCGCTCAACTCGGCAGGATTGTAGATGTCGCCGGCCCAGTCTACGAGGTTCACCGGACCGTGATGTTCGATGGCGACGCCCTTGGGCCGGCCCGTTGAGCCCGATGTATAGATTACATAAGCGAGGTTAGCGGATGTAATGCGAACTCGCGGATTTTCATCGTTTGCGCCTTGCTTCCACTTCGAAACCGCCTCAGTTTCATCTATGCAAACAACTGTTGCACTATGGTGCGGTAGTCGGGGTAACAGGCTGGTCTGCGTAATCAATATCGGTATTTTTGTGTCCTCTATCACGAATGCAAGCCATTCGGCGGGGTAGTTCGGATCGAGCGGAACGTAAGCACCTCCGGCCTTGAGGACAGCGAGCATCGCTGCCACCATGTCGACTGAACGTTCGACGCAGAGGCCCACAAGGACATCCGGCTCAACGCCCATGCTGATTAAATGATGAGCAAGTCGATTGGCCCGACGGTTCAACTCGCCATAGGTGAGCGATTTGTTTCCGGATACAAGGGCAATTGCATCGGGGCTGTTCCAAACTCTTTTCTCCACTAAATTGTGCAAACATCTGTCTTTCGGGTAATTTCGCCGTGCGGCATTCCAGTCGACCAGAATCTGCTGATACTCCGCATTGGAGAGTGGACAGAACTTCTCGTAACGGCCTGTTGGAACCTGAACCATGGTCGTAAGAGTGCACACGTAATAACCAAGCATTGCCTGGATCTGCCCGAAGCAAAGTTCCGCAGGATTGTAATCTACGTGCATTTGGAGATGAGTGGCGGTTACGTCCATCATAAAGATCGTCAACATGATGACGTTGCTCGCCTTAAAATAATTCCCATCGGGCATACCCATATCTTTACATCCTTCAAGATCTTGATTGACGTGCAATCGCAAGAAATCAAACGCGGATTCAAACAACTGCCGGTTACCAGTGATGCACAGAATTTCGGCGAGTGGATAGTCGCAATAGGGTAGCAATTCTGATTCGGCGCTGAACATTTTCCGCACAAGATCGATCCAGGTACCGCCGGGCATCTGCATCAGGAGAGGGACTGTATAGGGTAACAAGCCAATCATGCGCCCTCCATAAAGCTTTTCGGTGCCACCGATCGTGACAAGACCGCTGATCATGTCCGGGTTTCCATGGAGAAAGCTCAGCACCCGATAGTGCGCTGCCAGTAATACTGACTTAAGTGGAACGCCCACAGTTTGCGCAAGTTCCTTCAATCCCCTCAACACATCACCCGGGATGGCCACCTCTGGGCTGCGGACCCATTCAGCGCCTCCCACGCGATAGGACTTCGGCCACCGCAGAAGAACCGTGAGGTGTAGATCGGCAAGTTTCTCCGACCAGAATCGCTGCTTCTGCTCGGCAGCGACTGCGTCAGGAATCGGCCTGCCAATAGCGCTTCCGTTGCCTATCGACAGGTCGCTGAGCCCGATTGTCCGGCTTTGAAGGATCTTCTGCTTTCTCACGCCTCTTTATCTCCCCTCTTCCCCTGCATCCCTTTAAGATGCATTTTCAAGTATTCAGTCCATATCCTGACATAAGGCTCATGAATGATGTTTTGATGTTCGGCTCCAGGCACCTCATAGGCCTCTGCGCCTCCCCCGGTCAGGCTGCTCATCTCTGAAGGGTCACCATACGAGATTTTATCGGAA
>JBARHQ010000089.1:0-10396 GCA_049799315.1 Thermodesulfovibrionales bacterium
GCGCGGGGTCCATAAGCCACTGCGTCCTCTGCCACATAGACCCTAACGGAGGAGGGACACGGAACCAATTTGGTGTAGACTTTGCGAATAATGGTCACAGTTTCACAGCCATAGCAACCATGGATTCGGACAAAGACGGGGTTACGAACAATGCAGAGATCACCAGCGTTCCGCCGACCTATCCGGGCGACGCGACAAGCCATCCTGCTGTAACCTGCAGTTCCTTTACCTATTCGGCCTGGGGCGCTTGTCCGTCCAACAACACCCAGACCAGGACCGTCGCTTCCAGCTCACCTACAGGGTGCACCGGTGGGACCCCGCTGCTTACCCAGATCTGTAATTATGTACCGCCCACACCTGGCAATCCGAGATTGATATCCCCGGCATCAAGAGGTTTATATTGGGACAATACCAATCAGGTGTTAATTATCGGCGGCCCAATGGAAGACTAAGCAGCAGAATATCTAAAAAAAGGAAGGCGATGTCAAACATCGCCTTCCTTTTTTAGTCTGCCATCAGAAATCTGGCGGCCCGGATGTGCAGGCTTTTTTTACTTTCTTACGTCGGGCACTGCCTGCTTCATCTGTTCGGAAAACCAGCTCGCCTCTTCATTGAACCTTTTTATCCTGGCATCAAGCTCAGCATTGCGCCTGGTTAACTCATTAAATTGCTTTGTCGACATCCAGTCCGGCGCGCTTTTTATATCATCCTGGATCTGCTGTCTCTCTCTGAGCAAGCTCTCTCTCTCAGCCTGAAGTGCTAGCCTATTCTGCGCAAAGGGGGCTGCAGAATTTGCGGAGTCTGGAGCCTCACCTGCCGGCAGAGCACCATCGGCCTTATCTCCAGCCTTCACTAAGGGGACGGATATTCCGGAGACTGCATCAGGCCCTCTGGTATCAGGGACAGGTGATCGTCTGACTGGTATATTTTTCATGGACAGCACATCCCTCTTCTCAATCTCAAAGGTGCCTCCCATCTTGAAACAGACGAGTCTGTCAGTCTCCTCTCGGCATTCATCGGCAATAACGCTTGCCTCATTCTTAAGGCTGATCTGAACCTCGCTAAACGAATATCCGGGCAAGCCGGCCAGAAAGAGCGAGACCATCAGCCCTGCAGATGGCAGAGCCTCTTTCATCACAAGCCCTTTTTCTGATGGCTGACAACGAGATCGCGGATTCCCTTTGCGTTACGCCCCCCGAACAGAACAAATCCGTCAGGCATAATCAGTGTCGGAGTGCCAGTGATATCAAGTTCAGCCGCAAGCCGTATATTTTCTTCAATTACCGGTGACTGACACGAAGGCCTCGGAATCGGCTTCCTGTCAAAGTTCTCCTCAAGCATCTGCAGAGAACGGCTGCACATGATGCTTTGAGATTTCCAGTACGAGTCCGGATGGATCTTCAAGGGCATAAGCTTCAGATAAAAGACAATATCGTTTTTCTCCTCAATGACTTTTTTCAGCTCAGCATGCAGCTTTGAACAATAGGGGCAATCAGGGTCGGTAAAGACGACGACCTTATGTACCGCATTTTTGTCGCCGAGCACCAGGGCGTCCTCAAGAGAGATCTTGCCGGTCTCTATATACCGCTCAATTGGCTGTTGCCCGGTATCAACAGGTCTCTTCTCCTGAGCTGTCTTGAGGCCGTTGCCGGGAGCCTCAAGATCGATAATCATCCCCCGCATCACCTGCTTCTTCGAAAAACCTACATACAGGATATCGCGCCTTCCCCGGTTGTCGAGCGAAACCTCCCAAAGACCGCGAACAGGGCTCATTTTAATCCCCACCACCTTTGCATCAGTTGCCTTCATCTTCGCAAGGATCTGCTCTGCCTCTTTCTGTTCGAGGGAGTGGCACTTGGCGCAGTCTTCCTCGCATCCACCAAAGCCGAATGCAAGGGGACTGCTCAATAAAAACAGGGATAGTGCAGCAGCGACAACAAATATATTTTTCATGGGAAATAAAATCTCCTTTTCTCCGTTATTGTACCTTATATTTTATTATATCATGACACCCCGCTGGCCTGACTAGCGAGTGATGCGCAGGACCCCTTCCATCTGTTTTATCTTCTGTATAAGACCCCGAAGCTGCTGCAGATCCTTGACTCCGATGAGAAACGTAATTATTCCATGCCGCTCCGGGGTTGATACGGCCTCAAGGTGGTTGATGTTGATATTTACTGATGATACCAGTGAGCTTATATTCGCCAGGATGCCGGGCTTGTCTATCGTCTCGACAACAAGCCGGGCATTCGCAGTCATATCTACTGCCGGCTGCCACTCCACATCAATAAGCCGGGCCTCTTCAACGACCATCCGCTCGATATTCTGACAGTCCCTCCGGTGTATCGTGACCCCTTTCCCGATCGTGACAAACCCGACAAGATTATCGCCAGGCACCGGATAACAACATTTCGCCGTATGGTACAGGACATCGTCGATCCCCCTGATACTTACCCCTTTATGCTCCTTGAGAGGCTTGTTGACCCTGACCTGCTCGCGATGGTCTTCAGCCACCTTGCCCGGGATCAGTCTGTTGACAACCTGATGTGGTGATATCTCACCGAACCCTACCGAGACAAAAAGTTCTTCGAGCGAGCCGATGCCGAGCGATTTCGCTGCCAGCAGGATCTCATCTGATTTCATCAGCGCATTGCTCATATTATGCTTGCGCAATTCTGCCTCGAGAAGCTTTATACCAAGCTCAACACTCTGTGTTCGTTCCTCAGCCTTGATCCATTGTCTGATCCTGTTCTTCGCCCGCTGGGTGACTACAAACTTGAGCCAGTCTCTGCTTGGGCCATGAGTCTGAGAGGTAATGATCTCGATCGTATCACCGTTTTTCAGGACATAGCGGAGCGGGACTATCTTCCCGTTGATCTTGGCGCCAACACATTTATGTCCGATCTGGGTATGGATGCTATAGGCGAAATCGACCGGGGTCGACCCCATCGGCATCTCCTTTATCTCACCCCTAGGGGTGAAGACATACACCACTTCAGGGACAACCTCGCCCTTGACGGCTTCGAGGAAGTCCATCGCGTCGGGCACGTCCTTCTGCACCTGAACAAGGTCTCTCAGCCATGAGATATATTTGCTGTTGCGTTCGTCCAGCTCTCCCTTTTCCTTGTACTTCCAGTGCGAGGCAATCCCCTCTTCCGCAACGCGGTTCATCTCCTCGGTCCGTATCTGGAACTCAACCCGTTCCCCTTTCGGGCCGATAACCGTCGTATGAAGCGACTGGTACATGTTAGACTTCGGCACTCCTATATAGTCCTTGAATCTGCCGGGGATAGGCGTCCAGAGCGAATGGATCAGACCGAGAATAGCATAGCAGTTGGACTTCGTATCGGTCAGAATCCGGACCCCGGTTACATCATGCACCTCATCAAAGGTGATCCGCTGCTTTTGCATCTTCTGATAGATACCGTAGAAGTGTTTGATCCGCCCCTTGACCTTCCCCGGCAACCCCTCTTCTTTCAGCTTCTGGTTGACCAGGGCAATGACCTCGCGGATGTATCCCTCCTGGTCTTCCCTGCGCTTGGCGACCTTCCTGCCAAGCTCCTGGTACAGTTCAGGCATCAGATACCTGAAGCTGAGGTCCTCAAGCTCAATCCTGAGCCATGCGATGCCGAGCCTGTTGGCAAGCGGTGCATAAATCTCGAGGGTCTCTGCTGCTATCCGCTGCTGCTTGTCCGGAGGGAGAAATTCAAGTGTTCTCATATTGTGAAGCCGGTCAGCAAATTTTATGAGTATGACCCTCACGTCTTCAGACATGGCCAGGAGCATCTTGCGGAAGTTTTCTGCCTGGGCCTCCTTCTTCGTCTGAAATTCCACCTTCGACAGCTTGGTCAGTGATTTGACAATGAAGGCGATCTCCTTGCCGAAGATGCTCCGGAGATCTTCAGTCGTCGTGCCGGTGTCCTCAACCGTGTCGTGCAGAAGCCCGGCAGAGATGGAAGCAACATCCATCTTCATATCCGCCAGAATCGAGGCAACTTCAAGGGGATGTTTGATGTAAGGAGAGCCCTCACTCCGTTTCTGGCTGCAGTGGGCCTCGCTCGAAAAATGATAGGCCTTTTTCAGGGTATCGATATCGGCATCATTTTTGTACGAAAGTACCTTATCCAACAGGCCCTTCAGGGATATCGTCTCAATCATACCCTTATTATACAACGAATAAGTCCCCGAGCTTCATGATCACTTTCGGCATCTCAGCTGAAAAGAAGGACGAATTTATCAAATAATTCTTTATGAAAGTGGTTAATCATCTGCTCTTTCATGAGTTTTAATGCCTCAAAGGGCTTCAGTCTCTGCTTGTACGACCGTTCAGCGGTCAATGCATCATAGACATCCGCAATGCAGCAAATGCGTCCGTACACATGGATATCGTCTCCCTTGAGCCCGTTGGGATACCCTGTCCCGTCATCTCTTTCATGATGCTGCATGACGATGATCCTGCATTCTTCGGTCAGCTGTTCCGTCTCCTTCAGTATTTTATACCCTTGGTATGGATGAGCCTTCATTTTCAACATTTCTTCATCAGTAAGCCTTCCCGACTTGTTCAATATGGCCGGATCGATACGTACCTTGCCGATATCATGCAGAAAAAAACCTGCCCCGAGTTCATGCATATCGTGGGCAAGAGACTCTCTGAACAGCATCTTCGAAAGCAGGACGGACAATACGCCAACGTTGACTGAATGGGTATAGGTGTAAAAATCATAGGACGTTATGGTCAGAAGGTTCTTTGAGGTCGCATCGTCAGAAATAATCAGGTCAACAATCTGCGAAATACCTTCCTTGGCTTCACGGATATTTTCGGCGCACGGCTCGTCAAGTAGCCGCTGCATTATGGCAAGAGAGGATTTGTAGACAATAGCTGCCTTTTTCTCGGGTGCCAGCGTGGCGCTATGGACAGCCTCTCTCAACTCATCGGGGACCAATTTCCCCGGCTCCCATTTTAGAGGAGGGAATAGATGCACATCGTCAAAGACGATTGCCTCCGGATGATCAGCGCCAGCCTCTATGACAACTTCCTCAAATCCGGCAGCAATAATCTCCCGGATCTGATCATTCGAAACAATCTCAAAGCGGTTTTTCAGAAACGGGTGATTGAACCATGATGCAGGGAGTATGACATGCATGCCTGTCTTCAGTTTTCCCACCGGAACAGTCTTTCTCATCAGATTATTTTAGCACGATTTTGTCCGTTTCCTAACGTGGGTGAAAAGCCCGCCGGATACTGATATGTCCGACTATGATCAGGCGCTCGGCCTCAGCGCCTTTATAACAAGCTGGAGGTATCTGCTGCCCTTCCACTCATTGAACGAGGGGGTAAAGACCGCATCAATCTTCTCCGGTGCATCCATCTGCCCGAATTCAGCCCCCATATCAAAAGCAATAGAATCAATTGCAGCAAGGTTTCCCCTCAACCGCATTTTCAGATGGTTATTCCCAACGATCTTCGGATTAATCACCTCAAGAGACCTTGCTCCGAGGAGAGGCTCAGGATTGCCCGATCCAAAAGGCTCGAGCCTTTCGATCTCCGAAGCCAGGGCATGCGTTACGGCGGAGAGCGCAACATCAGCATCAATCTCCAGAGATGGCAACAGACTATGTTCGGGAACTGTTCTTCGTACAATCCGGCTTAGAGCGATTTCAAAATCAGCCAGCCGATGCGCCTCGAGTTTCACCCCTGCAGCCTGCCCGTGGCCTCCAAAGGTGAGAAGCAGTTCACTGCATTCGGCAAGCCCTTTACAGATATCAAATGCAGGGATACTGCGTGCAGAACCTTTGGCAATGCCGTTCTCAACAGAGAATATAAAAGCAGGCCTGCCGAATTCATCGGCAATCTTCGACGCCACAATGCCAAGGACTCCCGGATGCCACCGTTCTCCTGCGAGGACTATGACCGAGTCCATGGAGGACTGATCGATCCTTGAGCGTGCATCCTGATATATCTCGCTTTCTATCTTCTGGCGCTCGGTATTCAACCTGTCGAGCCACACACTAATCGGGACAGCCTCATCATCTGTCGCAGCCAACAGCAGCTGCACGGCATCATGAGAATCGGCCACCCTGCCTGCAGCATTAATCCTCGGCACCATGGTAAACGCCAACAGCCCGGCCCTCACTGTTCTTGCATCAAGCCCGGAAACTGACTTCAGCGCCCTGATCCCCGGCCGGAGGGCCTTGTCGATATAGCGAAGTCCTTCTCTGATCAATATTCTGTTTTCAGAAGTCAGCGGCACTACGTCGGCAACCGTACCAAGGGCTGCAAGATCAAGTAACGGCAGTAGGTCATCGAGAGTAAACCGCAGGCCCTCGGTTAAAGCCAGGGCATGGCTAACCTTGAAGGCAATTCCCGCTCCCGAAAGATGGGCAAGCCGCGATACCTCCTCAGGCTGGAGCTTTGGATTGATGACCGCAATCGCCTCCGGTATCAGGAACCCATTCATTTCCGTAGCACTCCGAAGTATCTGTTTTGCAGCGGGGATCGGTTCATGATGATCCGTTATGATCACGTCTATCCCTGCCGCGGCCGCAGCTGCCGTTGCGGAGAACGACGAGATCCCGCAGTCGACCGTCAGGATTAGTTTGGCCCCTACTTCCCGAGCCCGATCAACCCCCGGCTGATTGAAGCCATATCCATGGGTAACCCTATTCGGGACAAAATAATGCACATCCATGCCCGCAGTCCTGAGTGCCTGCACGATTATCGCCGTGGCAGTGACCCCGTCTGCATCATAGTCGCCGTGGACAAGTACCCGCTCACCCAATGCAGCTGCATGTTTGATCCTGGTCACCGCCGACTGCATGCCGGAAAGGAGAAACGGATCTTCAAGGCCAGCGGTCGACGGGTTCAGGAATTCAGAGACTGCAGAAGGGGTCTTGATGCCGCGGTTAATAAGGATCTGGGCACATATCGGCGATACCGAGGCAGCTCGAGAAAGATGCCCGACAAATTCAGGGTTTGTCCTGTTGACAAGCCAGCGTGTCACCACGCTCTATTGACTGACGGGACCGGGACCGGAAAAGCCAGGACAGGGCACCCGGGATGGCTGTTTCCTCCGGGGTTTCCGTCCCGTTGGGTCATTTTTTTGCCAGGGGTTTCTTTCCGCCCCAGAGAAGGACCACGGGACTTGCAACAAAAATTGATGAATAGGTTCCGATGACAACGCCCATGAGCATCGCAAGGGAAAAGTCATGAATGACCTCACCGCCGAAAAAGAAAAGCGCCAAGGAACTCAGAAGCACCGTCATTGAGGTAACGATAGTCCTGGAGAGAACTTCGTTAATGCTCACGTTCATAATCTTATCAACAGGGTCCTTTAACCGTACCTTCAGATTTTCCCTTATTCTGTCGAAGACAACAACCGTATCGGTCAGCGAATATCCGGCAATGGTCAACAGTGCCGTAATGAGTATGAGATTTATCTCGCGGCCCAAGAGATAGAATATGCCGAGGACCGCAAGGACGTCATGAATAGTTGCAACTGTTGCTCCAACCGCAAAATTAAATCTGAACCTGATCGCAACATAGATAAGTATGCCCAACAGGCTGAGGGCCACCGCTTTCGCTGCGTCAGCCCTCAGCCTGCCGCCGACCTTTGGGCCGATGACCATTGTTGAATCGATTATATACTTGTTGCCGGGGAACTTCTGGCTGATAACCGTTGTTATTGAATCTGATACCTGCCCCAGTTGCTGTTCGGTTTTTTTCACCCGTATCAGGACCTTATTGATCGCCGGAAAGTCCTGGAGATCAACATCCCTGATGCCCCCGTCTTCAAGCGCCTTTCTCACGGCGTGAATCTCGATCGGCTTTTCGAACTTGAGTTGTATTGCTGTGCCGCCGGCAAAATCAATGCCGAGGTTGGCCCTCCCGTTGGCAACCTGCACAATCGCAATAATCCCGAGCACCGAGAGGATACCGGATATGACAAAAGCAAAGACCCTCTTGCCCATAAAATCTATATTTGTATTTTTGATAAGTTCTAACATGATGCCTCCTCTGCGAGTTCTATACTATATGCTCAGCTTCTTCACGTCCCGCCTGGAGTGCACCAGGTCAAAGACCGCCTTAGTCCCTATGAGGGCTGTGTAAAGATTGATAATAACGCCCAGGCTCAGGGTCACGGCAAAGCCCTTGATCGGGCCGGTCCCGAACTGGAACAGAACCGCTGCAGTTATCAATGTCGTCACATGCGAGTCAAAGATCGTCCAGAACGCCTTATGGTAACCCGAATCAACCGCGGACCGCGGAGGTTTTCCTGACCGCAACTCATCCCTGATCCGTTCGAACATCAGGACGTTGGAGTCGACCGCCATGCCGATGGCCAGAATAACACCGGCAATACCCGGCAGCGTCAGGGTTGCATTCAGTGAGGCCATAGCACCGAAGAGAAGTATGATATTCAGCAGCAGTGCAAAATCAGCGATCACTCCGGAGAGCCGGTAATAAACGACCATGAAGACAACGACCAGGAGAGTACCGATCATTCCGGCCATGGTTCCTGCTGCAATCGAGTCCTCGCCAAGCGACGGGCCGACCGTCACATTCTGGAGCATCTTGAGCGGTGCCGGCAGTGCCCCTGCTTTCAGCACAATGCTCAGGTCCTTTGCGTCCTCCATCGAAAAGCTGCCGGTAATCTGAGCATTCCCCCCGGCGATCTTCTCCTGGATGACCGGCGCTGAATAAATGCTGTTGTCCAGTATGATGGCCATCCGTTTTTTGACATTTGCTCCGGTCACTTCCTCAAAGAGTCTGGCGCCTTCAGCATTGAAAGAAATCGATACGTATGGTTCGCTAAACCGCGAGTCAAGACTCACCTTTGCCTCGCTCAAGAGGTTCCCGGTCAATGCCGCCTGCTTCTTAAGGAGAATCGGGAACTTTGTTGCAATCCCCGTTTCCCTGTTCACCTTCTTCTCAAAAAGAATCTCATCGTCGGGCGGAATCTTGTCAGCAAACTGGGCCAGGATCTTCTCTTCATCGCCCGGGGCTACCGACTGCGGCAGTTGGGCGGCAACCGGCGATTCATCATCAACAATCTTGAACGCAAGTTGTGCCGTCCTGCCAACCAGATCTATCGCGCGGCGGGGGTCCTTCACTCCCGGCAACTGCACGACGATCTCATTCTCGCCCTGCCGGTGAATCGTCGGCTCGGAGACTCCGAACTGATCAATCCTGTTGCGGATAGTTTCAAGAGCCTGGTCAACAGCATTATCCTTTATCCTCGTCACCTCTTTCGAGGATATCCGCAGCGAAAGCGTCTGCCCCGACGACGTCGCATCAAGCAGGGGAAAGCTCTCCTTCACTGCTGAGGCGATCTCAGGGATAGAGGGTGATATATCAATCGCAGGCCCGTTTCTCTTGACATCAGCCTGGAGCTTTTTCTTGGTGATCAGTTCCCTGATCAGAAAGGCATAGCGATCCGTTGATGTCTCGACAGCCTTATCGCCCTCAACCTCGAAGACAAGATGCAGACCTCCCTGCAGGTCAAGGCCAAGGATGATACCCTTATTCGGCATGTTCTTCTGCCACCATCCCGGCATTGCCTTGAAAAGCGGCGTATTGGGAAGAAAAAAGACCACGGATATCAACAGGGTGAATCCAATAAGCAGGAATCTCCACAGTAAATTCTTTTTCATCGAACCTCCAGAAACAGGCTAAATTTATCTCTTTGTTTTACAACAAACATGTAATGCCCCCGCCGGCAAACAACCTAGCAGGTTACTCGTCCTCAGCGCCCTGAAGTCCGACAATATAGCCTCTGCCAAACTTCATTCTCACGTTTTCAGCCACTTTGAGTGTAGCAGTATTCGGCCTGACTTCCTCGATGAGACCGTATATACCACCGGAGGTAATGACCCTGTCGCCCTTTTTCAGGTTGTCAAGCATGGCCTTATGCTCCTTAGCCTTCTTCTGCTGAGGGCGTATCATCAGAAAATAGAATATGACAAAAATAAGGACAAGAGGCAAAAATCCCATCAGGCCTCCGGCCTGTCCCTGACCGCCACCCTGGGCAGCAGGCCCCATCGCATACGCAATTTCTGTAAACATTTCGACACCTCCAGGGAAAATAGTCTAATAATATACCTTCTTTATGGTTCTTTTGGCAAGGTTTGAAGGCTTCAGCTTCAGTGTCAGGCCAATCAACCCTGACTGCCTGTCCAGCACTTAATTCTCCAGACAATGAATTTCAGGTACAGAAAAGGCAGGACCCAATTATTGCTTCCGGGCCTGTATAACGCCCTGACGGCTTCAGGAAGCGGGAATAAGGTTCTGAAAAAAGAAGTTAGTATCCTAACAGGCCTGTCGAGAGCAAAACGGGCAATAAATTTGTCTTTGTATTTTCGGGAGCGATAATTCATCCCGATTGCAGGCTGAAAATAG
>JBARHQ010000090.1:0-22401 GCA_049799315.1 Thermodesulfovibrionales bacterium
AATAGGTATAAAAAAATACAGAAGCAAAGGATAGCCAAACTTTTCCCGCTAAAACAAATCGGTTCTTATTTAGCAGGAAATAAATAATTAACGTAACGGGAAAAAATAGAAAAATAAAAAAATATGAATTAAATAGCATTCAGTTTTGGCGTCCCCCTTCGCTTTTTTTCCTCAAGACCCTCAGTTTATTGATTTATTCCTAATTTTTGTAAACCTCTCTGTTTAGCAGGCTATTAAAAAACTCTCATTCTGCCAGCCAAAGCCGTCATACCCGCCCCGTCTTCACGAGGGTAAACTCCGTCGGGTATCCAAGAGTCTTTGAAAACATTGGATTTCCGTCTGCACGGGAATGACGAAAAAACATCAAAAAACACTTTTCATAATCCCATGAGACATTCTTTGAGTTCTCCATTGTCATGAACAGACATGTGGTCGCTGGCAGGTCGTGGTATTCTTAAAGTAGGTGTGATGACTATGACCATACGACCTGTTCTCCTGACTGCTGTTTTCCTGTGCGCCATGCTGCCGGCTGTTGCTCCATGTGCCGGGATGCGCTCCATGAGTGATGCGCAGGCCATCGTCCGGTTCGATCCTCCTCTTAAAGGTGCGGCAGAAGAGGTACTTCGGATATACCCGGCTGTACATTCAGAATTACTGAAGGAACTGGGGTGGGAAACAGCGTTCCGGCCCGAAATAGTTCTGCTGAAGGACCATGCCTCTTTCAGAAAGAGCTCCGGCAGTGATCTGGTCACCGCCCTGGCGGTCCCCCATGAAGATCTTATCGTGATCGATTATTCGAAGATGGGCACGCACCCCTTCACCCTTGGGGTGACATTGAAACACGAGTTGTGCCATCTTGAGCTCCATCATGCCATCTCTGCCGAGAGACTCCCCCGCTGGTTTGATGAAGGCATATGTCAGTGGGTCACCGGTGGTTTCGGGGAGATCATAGGCGATGGAAGCCGTTCCGGTCTCAGAGAGGCTGTTCTTTCGAAACGCCTTGTCAGCATTGAAGGTCTTGCAACGAGATTTGCCGGTGACGGCAGAGACCTCCTTCTTGCCTATGAGGAAAGCAGGAGCATCATCGAATACATAAAAAAGAAGTTCGGGGTCTCTGGTCTGCGGAAGATTCTGGAGCAGATGCGCAACGGTGATGACCTTGAAAGTGCGGTCCGCAATGGTCTCGGAGTATCACTGGATGAACTTGAGAGACAGTGGCGCGCTTCCCTGTCCCCAGGAACCGCCTGGCTTTTCTATCTTCGTGATTACCTCTACGAGATACTCTTTCTGGCTGCCGCCCTGCTGACGATATGCGGTTTTTTCAGGGTCCTGAAAAAGAAGAGAGACTATAAGGATGATGAACAAGAGGGAGAAGGCGGGGAAGGGCATGGAGGGGACGGGCAAGGAGAAGAATAGACCGGCCGAGGATGGCTCAAAGAGTGCCCCGCCCTTGAGGAGAGGGGATGAAGGGGAGGGTGAGATCTGTGGCTTTACTTCGCCGGTATCCGGTAGGTATCATCGATTGCTGCTGTCCCGAAATTCTGCCAGTACAGATGTTTAAGAAACCTGGGGAAGTTGATGCCCCATTCCCTCTGCAGCCTCCTTGCCTCCGGCCGGTATATGGCCATGTTACAAAACAGAGACGGGTTCTCAAAGCCGAGGACAATAGCATTGTCGTGCACTTCGCCAAGGAGAAGCCTCAGCGCATGACCGTCAAACGCTGTTCTGATCGTGTCAAACATGACAGGGAAGTTGTCCTGGAGCCGGTTCCAGAGGTTCATGGCGAATACCCCGTCTGCCTTCATCCTGCCGCGGCAGTCCGACAGAAACTTTTTTCCCAACAGGATAGCGGCAGGGCCTGATTCATCAAAAGCATCGACCAGTATCAGGTCATAGCGCGGGGCTGCCTCTTCCTGCTGTTTTATAAAGTCCTGCCCCGCAGCATGAAAGACCCGAAGCTGCTCATTCTCTTTGGGCAAATAAAAGTATTCCCGCGCAAGGTTGATAACCTCTTCGCTTACTTCAACGACGTCTATGGAACAGTCCGGGCAGGCCTGCAGCAGGAAATGGACCAGCGAACCTCCCCCCAGGCCGATCAGCAGAGTCGACTCAGGCCTGTGCCTGAAGATCAGTGTGCTCATCATGGCCTTACTATACTCAGTCAGCAGGATATGAGGCTGGTCCAGATTCATGCAACTCTGCATCACGCCACCGCCGAAGTAGAGACTGCGTATCCCGTTGTAGTCGGCAATGGAGATCTCCCCGAACCTGTCACGGCTTTGACAGACTATGTTTCCCTGAATGCTTATTTTATCCATAATTGAGGGAGGGTGTGAACCATGCAGTTGGGAAGAAACTTATGGAACTCCAAAAGCAACTTGTGTGCGGTGTCCGCAAGCATCGGCGGGCATGTCCTCTGTGCCCGCACCCTTTGTCTTTATTAATCCGCCTTTCTCATCATCTTCATGATCTCCCGCATGAAGGCCGGGAGGTCGGAGGGTTGGCGGGACGTGACAAGGGTTCCGTCCACGACGACCTCGGTATCCTCATAGAGCGCTCCTGCCTCCTTCATTTCCGGGGCCACGGATTTGTAGCAGGTCACGTGACGGCCTTTTACCAGGCCTGCGCTGATCAGTGTCTGCCCTCCATGGCATATGGCGGCAACCGGCTTGTTTGTTTTGAAGAAGTACTTCGCAATATCGAGTGCCACCTTCTCCTTTCTCACCGCCTCCGGGGCGCTGCCACCGGGAAGAATAAGAATATCATAGTCTTCGCGCCGCACGTCTTTGAGCGCTTTGGTCACCTTGACCTCATAACCGTGTTTGCCCTTTATACTTCCCGTCTGCATCGAGGCGACATCCACCCTGATCCCCTCTTCCTGAAGCCGATAGTACGGGACGAGGAGTTCCGTGTCCTCAAAATTGTCTGCGCTGATGATCAATGCCTTCATGTCTGCCTCCCTGAGTCTTTATTTCGATCGTCTTAATGCGGGATGTCCGGTGAATTATATCACGCGGTCTACCTGATGAACCGGATCGCATTTTCCCCTGAAAAGACATTGCTGTCCACGGCATATTTTTTCAGGAACCCGCTCCATTCCTCGGGAGACGCGGTGAAGAGCATGGAATCCCCTTCTTTGGGCCGTATATGCGGAAGGGTAACGACCCTGTCCCTGATTGCTTTCTCAAGCCAGCGGTAGTCAACAGGCGTCAGCGTCATACGGTTGTCCTGTATCTCTATTTTCGAGACGACATGCACGGGGAATACATGCATTGTCCACCAGTGGTTCGCTCCTTCCGCGGGCTCGTCTGCTGTCGAATCCATGAAAAAAGTATCACCTAACTTGAAATATATCGTCTTTACGTTTGCCTGAGTGTTGTTTTTTTCATAGGTGACGACTTTGTCGCCCTGAAATATCCATGCTTTCCCGGAACCGGGCAAGCCCTTGTCATCCAAGAGCCGCCACTCACCGGTGATAGATGGGATCGCACAAACCGATGCCTCTGTGTAGAAACGATCCACAGACTGGACGATACAGCCCGCAAGGATCAGCATTGCCGTAAGTATAAGCAGCACCCTGAGAGTCTTCGGCATATCGTTCCTTTCTCCCGGTCAATGCACCGGTCCTTCACTTCACGATGATCTGATCCTAGTATAGCAGCTGTTTCACCCATTCGCCTATGAGGCCAGAGAAATTTCCGCAACCCATTTCCTCGGCCCAGCACCGGCTTGGGCCAGACCCCGGCGACCCTTCTCTGTTTGACCCTGCTTTTTTTGCATGGACTACCATTTACTGTTAAAATAGCCCATGTTTGGGACATGATGTTGCGAATGTATCAGGAGAAAAAAAAATGATGAAATGGCGGGAGAAGGTAGTTCCTGTTTTTCTCCTTCTCCTTGGTATTGCCATTGGCTGCACTGGAGAGGCCTTTGCCGACCAGGTTATATATTCTGACAGTCTCGCGGCTGGTTGGGATAACTGGTCGTGGAGCGCCGCTATCAACCTGGCTAACGCTACTCCGGCGCATGGAGAACCCGGGTCTATCGCTGTCACTGTATCATCGACCTGGGGTGCTTTGTACCTTCATTCTGCCACTGGCATTAATGTAAGCGGTTATGATGCACTGAGTTTCTGGATACATGGGGGTGTTTCCGGCGGACAACAGCTTGAGGTAAAAGCTAATGGAGGTGACGGCTATCGTGTCACTGCTCAGGCCAATACCTGGACCCAGGTAAACATCCCCCTGTCTGCGCTCGGCAGCCCGGCAGTACTTTCAGCCCTATACTGGCAGGATGCAACGGGAGGCACCCAGCCGGTCTTTTACCTGGATGATATCATATTAGTCGCCAGGACAGGTCCTCCTCCTCCACCGGTATCCGGACCTGCCTTAAGCATAAACGTAGGGGCAAACCATCACCCGATCAGTGACGACATCTACGGGATGAACTTTGCGGAAGAACAGCTTGCGGCGGAACTCCGACTGCCGGTGAACCGCTGGGGAGGGAACAGCACTACTCGGTATAACTGGCAGACCAGTATGACCAATACAGGGAATGACTGGTATTTTGAGAACCTTTTGAGCGGGACCCCCGACCCGATTCGGGCCTTACCGAATGGCTCGGATTCTGACCAGTTTATTGAGCAGAATGTCAGTACCGGGACCAGATCGCTTATCACCGTGCCCCTCATCGGCTGGACAGCCAAGGCCGGCAGCCCGGCAAATCACCCGTTTGCCTGCGGCTTCAAGGTTTCAAAATATGGACAGCAGCAGAGCACGGATTACTGGGATCCGGACTGCGGCAACGGGAAGCAGACAAACGGAGCACTGATATCCGGCAATGATCCAACCGATACCAGCAACGCAATAAATACAGGCTTTGTAACCGGATGGATAGGTCATCTGAAAAATAATTATGGCACGGCAGCAGACGGCGGTGTCACCTATTATGCCCTTGATAATGAGCCGATGCTCTGGAGCAGCACGCATCGCGATGTGCATCAAGTCCCAACAACCTACGATGAACTTCGTGACAAGACATACCTCTATGCCCCGGCGATCAAGGATGCTGATCCGTCGGCTAAAGTAATGGGGCCTGTACTCTGGGGATGGTGTGCATATATAACCTCTGCCGCCGACCAGTGCGACCCTGGGGGGCCGGATATCACTGCACATGGAAATACCTGGTTTGTGCCGTGGTATCTACAGCAGATGAAGACGTATGAGCAGCAGTATGGCAAGCGTGTTCTTGACTATCTGGACCTGCATTATTATCCCCAGGCTGATGGGGTGTCGCTTTCTGATGCCGGAGGTGCTGCGACACAGGCCTTGCGCCTGCGTTCCACAAAAGATCTCTGGGACCCCGAATATACTGCAGAAAGCTGGATTTCGGATAAAGTGCATCTTATTCCCCGGATGCGTGACTGGGTCAGCACCAACTATCCCAACACGAAGCTGGCAATTACGGAATATAACTGGGGAGGGTTGGAGCATATTAACGGGGCCCTGGCCCAGGCTGACGTGCTCGGGATATTCGGACGTGAGGGTTTGGACCTTGCAACCCTTTGGGGGCCGCCAACTTCTTCACAACCGGGTGCCTTTGCCTTTCGCATCTACCGCAACTACGACGGTGCCAGGCATGGTTTTGGAAATGTAAGCATTACAGCGGCAAGTGCTGATCAGGATAAGCTGTCGGTATATGCTGCCCAGCGCAGTTCCGACAATGCAGTGACGGTGATCGTAATCAACAAATCGTCATACGATATGAACAGCAGTCTCAGTCTTGCCGGATTCAGCCCGTTTCCATGGGCAGGGGTATATCAATATAGTTCCGCTAACCTCGGTGCCATAACTAAAATGATGGACCAGGCAGTAACAGCCGGAGGTTTCAGCGCACTTTTCCCTGCCAATTCTATAACTCTTTTTATAATGTTCCCAGCCTGTACAGGCGATGTATTGAGAATTAACGGTTCTCCCTCCTCTATCACCTCAATTCAGGAAGCCTATCTAAGCGTTTCCGGTACGGATACGATTCAGGTAACAGCCGGTCAGCAGAACAGCGTGGATTTTAATCTGGAGAAAAACATTATTTTAAAGGGTGGATATAATTGTGCCTTTGATGAGCCGCCGTCATTTTATACGACAATTTCAGACAAGATGACCATTACCACAGGCTCGGTAGTCGTTGACAGGATAATCATAATGTAAGCTCAGAGGGGCGTGTCGCCTGCACGGGAAGACCGATCGTCAAGTCTTGATTGTCGAAAAGAAATAGTTCTGTTTCAATCCTGAGTCTGAAGCTGTAATTATGTGGTTACTACGTTAAGGGAACTTGACATTGACGGGTCAAGATTAAAGCTGCTACGATCGGGGCATAAATGAGCGATCCCGACAAAACTAATCCTTCCGTGCGGAGGGGACGGAAAGCGGAGGGTCTTGCCCAATAAGTTAGAGGGCAAGAGAAACAGCGCAACAAAGGAAGAGAGCTGAGAGAAGTCTTGACAACCACATTAACGGAGGGAAGCCATGTTCAAATCTATGTCTGTTCTGTTATGTCTACTAACTGCATTGCTCATTGCCGGTTGCGCGTCTCCCGGAGCAACAGTCGAAAAGGCCACTGTCGAAACCAGCCGAGGATTGGTCGGCGCGTGGATCGTGACAGCCAGTCGCCCGGCTGGTGTGGGAAAAAATCTTCTCACCTTTTCGTCGGATGGCACGTTCTTTCGAAGCGGGGATACGCATCCGGTGCTCAGTGGCGGCCATGGTGCCTGGAAGCGGGTCGGCGATAGAGAGTTCGAGGCCACCTATATTGCATTTCGATTCGATCAAGACAGAAAGTGGATCGGAAGCACCAAAACCCGGATACATATTATCCCTGGCCCTGGAGACAACGAGTTTTCGGGCTCAGCCAAGGTCAGCACACGCGACTTGCAGGACAACGAGGTTGGGACATCCGAAGTACGTATTGAGGGAAAACGAATTTTGGTTGAGCCGTTCTGACATCGCGCTTTACAGCGTGATGTTGATATGACTGCGGCTTCAATGATCCGCCCTTATTGATGACAACAATAACCGGGACAGTGACGGTGACCTCGGGAACGGTGACATTCAGTAACATTATTATTCGATGAGTAGGATGAGGAAGGGGGTGCTGATTTTTGGGCGAGGTGATGTAAAGTCACGAAGGAGGTGCAGAATGAACAAGGGAATAGATCAAACGAATTTTCTGAAATACTCCATATCAACGGGAGTTCTTATTTGAATTTGTCTTTTCAGTGTCATTCCCGCAAGCGATGCGCGTCGGGAATCCTTCTTGAAAGCATTCTGAAAGATTCCGGACAAGCCGGAATGACCGAAATTGTGATCCTGCGGCAGAGACCGTAGGGTGTATGATCATGAAAACGCAATATAAAACAGCTGGAGTCTGAACAGAATAATAGGAGGACGATATGAAACGGAGAGTAACAGGTCTTTGTTTATTATTTGTCTGTGTTGTATTGGTCGGGTCTTCATGGGGAGCGGTCACTTTCCAGGCCTCCGGCATCGACGGCAGCAACATCGCGAGTTATCTGATAGATGGGTCAATTAACACCAGCATCTTCGGCCACGGAGCCGGCTTCGTGGGGGACGACAACAGCATCTTCGGCAGTTTTGCCGGCCAAAACACTGTAGGGGACTATAATAGTTTCTTTGGCAGTCACGCCGGCTACAGCAACCATGGGGGGCAAAGCAACAGCTTCTTTGGCTACAATGCCGGCTATAACAACGGCATCTTCGGCGGGGAAGCGCAGCCGCCGAACTACAACAGCTTCTTTGGCGTAAGTGCCGGTTACAATAACATGACTGGTCAAACCAACAACTTTTTTGGCCATAATGCCGGCTATTACAACAACTCCGGAAGCAATAACAGCTACTTCGGGCAGGACTCCGGGGTCCAAAATATTACGGGGAACAACAACACCTTTATTGGCGTGGGCTCCGGCACTTACACCAAAGGGAGCGGCAATGTTTTTCTCGGCTACGGCGCGGGATATACAAGGGCTGTAGCCAACAATACGCTGATTATAGATAACTGTATTAATGGTGCCCCCTGCAACTTCCCGTTTATCGAAGGCAATTTCAGCGCCCGTTATCTGGAGCTGAACGGGACGGTTACCGTGGACTCGCTTGTATCGGTCTCCGACGAACGGTACAAGCGCAACATCCAGCCGCTTCAGCTATCTCTGGATAAGGTGATCCATCTAAACGGCGTGAGCTACGAATGGAAGACGGCGGAGTACAAAGGGAAGGGGTTCAGAGAAGGACGGCAGATCGGCCTTATCGCCCAGGAGGTGGAGAAGATTTTTCCGGAACTGGTGCAGACCGACGACAAAGGCTACAAGGCAGTTGCCTATGACAAACTGGTGCCGGTCCTGATCGAGGCGGTGAAGGAACAGCAGAAGTCGATTGTATCCCAAAAGAATGAAATTGCCGCTTTCAACGAAAAACTTTCACAGGCGCTCAGGCTGATGGAACAGCGTATTACCGCACTGGAAAGTCCGGCAAAGACAGTTGCGTTGAAGTAGAACCGCATCTGCAGAGAAAGGCTGGGAGCGTTTTATGCCCCTTAGCCTTTAAATTTTTATTGACCATAGGTATATTTAAGGTATAATAAATATACCATGGAGTTTGCATTCGACACCAATAAAAGTGGAAGCAACAAGAAGAAACACGGAATTGATTTTTATGAGGCTCAACAATTATGGGATGATCCAGACTTTATCGAGATTCCGCTGAAAACCAGTGACGAAGAGAGGTTTTTGGTTATCGGAAAGATTTCGGAGAAGTGCTGGTCTGCAATTATTACGTATCGAAGCGAAAAAGTTCGGCTTATTTCTGTGCGGCGGTCCAGAAAAGAGGAGGTTGATATATATGAAAGCTAAAGAACTTGACAAGAAATTTGATGAAGGCGGGGATATTTCCCAACACCTTGACATTGCAAAAGCACGAAGACCGGAACAGGAACAAAAGAGGGTAAATGTAGATTTTCCGTTATGGATGATTCACATGCTGGATAAAGAAGCCAGACGATTGGGAGTCCCACGGCAGTCAATTATAAAAGTCTGGGTAGCAGAACGCCTTGAAAAGGCATCTTGACAAGATATGATGCTGCTCCTATCCGGAAGGTGATAGGTATATGTTAATCGGTACTGGAGAAGGAAAAAGTAGTTGTTCCCTTTTTCCTTTTTTCAAAGTTGTGCGCGTTCAATCCTGAGTCTGAAACCGTAATTATGTGGTTACTACGTTACGGTAACTTGAAGTTGACGGGTCGGCATTTAACTGCTACTCTTAGACGGAAATAAGCGAGTGGCAGCTCGTTGCACGGGGGGGAGGTGAATTGCTTAATGATTTTCAACGAGCATTTTCTCATGTATATCGAATTATGATCACTGCCACTTAAATTTGACAAACAACGAAAAGGAGAATTAATCATGAAAAACTTAACCTATTTGATTATGAGTATTTTGTTGGCCACCTTCGCATTGGGTATGACCACGAACATGGCAATGGCGGCGGACGTTGAACCATCGTACAAAGCATCTCCGGAAGTGTATAAGGTGATCTCGGAAAACGAGCACTTTCGCGTAATCATATCAACATGGAAGCCGGGTCAGCGCGATGCAATGCATTCGCACGAAGGCCCGCTGGTCGGATATCGGCTCACAGACTGCAATTTGAAGGTCTACACGCCGGACGGCAACGCGAAAGCCCGGGAAGCGAAGCGCGGAGAGGCTTTATTCAACCCGGTCATCGCTGCCCATGCGGTTGAGAATGTCGGGCCTGCCGACTGTCAGCTCTTGATTGTCGAGAAGAAATAGTTCTGCTATCAGGATCGTCGGGGGGACCGGGGTAAATGTTTTCCTCGGGTTCTTCCGAAATCCTCACAATTGCAAAACGTTTGAAATATTAAAGGCAGTTGGTGAATCAAACAAAAAAAACACCAAGGAGGTGCACTATGGATAGTGGAGTGAGCCGCAGGAATTTTCTGAAGTATGCTGCAGCAACCGGAGTACTTCTTGCAGCAGGAGATGGAATAATGGAAAGCGCAACAGCAGAGGCTGCCACGGGTTTCACCGAAGTAGACAAGTTGACGATCTGGATCCTGGCAGACAATTATTACGACACTAATGAACCGGACACCAAAATCACTAAGCGCTACCGATCAGTGGCCGGGAAATCAATTCATGCGCAGCACGGTCTTTCGTATTATATCGAGACTGTCACTGCCGGGAAGACAAGCTCCTGCATGTTCGATTTTGGGCTTGACCCTGCTGACGTGATGGGCAATATTGCGTTACTGGGGCTTGATATTGGAAAGACAAACGCCTTCAGCCTGAGCCATGGCCATTACGATCACTATACAGGTGCGGTCAGTATCCTCAAACAGAATCAGGCGCACATCGCGGCAGGAACGCCATTTTATGTAGGCGAAGAAGCGTTCAATCGGAGATACACGCTCCGTCCTGGAGCAGCTGAACATACAGACCTTGGACAACTGAGTAAAGAAGATATCGAAGCCCTTGGGCTGAAGGTTGTGGAGGTGAAGACTGCAACGGAGATCATTCCCGGTGCATATGTTTCAGGAAATATAGAGAGGGTCACAAGCTATGAGAAGGTGCCTGCGTCTCAGCAAGTAAAGCGTGGCGAGAAGATCGAATCCGACACGTTTCCGGGTGAGCAGGCTGTTATCTTTAACGTAAAGGGAAAAGGCCTGGTCGTTCTTTCCGGGTGTGCGCATTGCGGAATCGTTAACACGGTCAAGCATGCGCAGAAGATCTCAGGAACCGAGAAGGTGCACGCGATAATGGGAGGTTTCCATCTTATTGTTGCAAAGCCTGAGCTTATTCAGAGTACCGTTGCTGATATCAAGGCGATGAAACCCGACCATATCGTGGGGACACATTGTACCGGGTTCAGGGCGATGGTGGCTTTGAGCAGAGAAATGCCCGACGCCTTCACCTTGAACACAGCAGGAACAAAGTATAGCTTTACAGCATAGTTTATTTAAGATAGGGACAAGAACACATAAGGGGAAATATGCTTCTGAACGCTCAGAGCCTCCGTCTGAACAGGGCGAAGAAATATTCCTTGATCTTGTCCCCTAGCGGCCGTGCATGCCATGCGCTCAGAGTTATCTCCCCGGATTTCTTCAGGTCTTCCTCGAAGATGGCTGTCATCTGGCTGCCAAACTCCCTGTCGGATATGCCGACATTCCCTTCATCATTCCGGCGGAGAGACTGGAAATCGAGGTTTGCAGACCCGATGAGTGACCAGATGCGGTCAAAGACAGCGGTCTTGGCATGCAAAATTTCGCCATTGTAATTAAAGATCCTTACCCTGGCCTTCAGAAGCCGTGAAAAAAATGCCCTGCCTGCATAATGCGCGGATGATATGTCTGATTTCCCCGGCAGGAGCAGCCGGACATCGACCCCTCGGCCGACCGCATTGCCGAGGACCTCGACCATCCTCCTGCTCGGTGTAAAATAGGCGGTCGTCAGGTAGATGCTCTCGCGGGCATTATTGATGCTGTAATAGAGCAGTTTTCTCATCCACCGCCTCGACCGTGACGAGTGCGTGAATATCGGCAGCACCGGGACGCCGCCCACGAATGACTTGATCTTGCCGCCCGCCGGGATTTCGCATCCTTTCCATATCACCCAGGCAGCCCTGAAACGGTCCAGAAGCATGGCGGCAACCGGTCCCTCCAGGAAGATCCCGGTGTCTCTCCAGCCCGTATGTTTTCTCAGCCTGTAATATCCTCTGTATTCGTTCGCAATATTCAACCCTCCGGTAAAGGCCGTGTCTCCGTCGACGATAATCAGTTTTGTATGGTCCCGGTGCACGTAATGCAGGGGTGATGCCCATTTGAACGGACGGGACGCCCGCACCTCGACGCCCGCCTGCTCCAGCCCTTTCCAGAAACGTAACGGTGTGGTGAGAGAACCGAAATGATCGTACAGAAGACAGACCCTTACCCCTTCGGCTGCCTTCTGTTTCAGTATCTCTGCCAGTTCGGTCCCGGTCTCATCATTCCTGAATATATAGAACTCAAGGCATATCAGTTCCCGCGCGTTCCTGATCGCATCGAAAATGATGCTGAACGATTCCCGGTCTTTCCAGAGCAGGGTGACCCGGTTCCCCCCGGTAAACCCGCAGCCGGAAACCTGCTCCAGCGCCCTTATCGTAAAACTGCCTGAGTTATTGTCCTGCGGTTCACGGTTCACTTTTTCAGTTTCCTGATTCTGTCCCTGATTGCTGCTGCACGCTCGAAATCCAGCTGTTTCGCGGCCTCTTTCATTTCGCCTTCAAGTTTCTGCAGCGTTGCCTCATCGTCACCGTACAGGGCAACATCTTCTGCAATGGCAGGTACGGTGTAATAATCAGACTCATAGATCGAACCGGCGATGTCCTTTATGGTCGATCTGATCGTCTCCGGAGTGATATGCATCCTCTCATTATACTCGGTCTGTATCTTTCGTCTCCGCTCCGTTTCATCGATAGCCCTCTTCAGGGACCCGGTAATGACGTCTGCATAAAAGATCACTTCGCCGTTGATATTCCTGGCGGCCCTTCCGGTGGTCTGGATGAGGGAACGTTCTGAGCGGAGAAACCCCTCCTTGTCCGCGTCGAGAATGGCGACCAGCGAGACTTCAGGTATGTCCAATCCCTCCCGCAGGAGGTTGACCCCTACCAGGACATCGAATTCACCAAGCCTGAGGTCCCGGATGATTTCGACCCTCTTCAGCGTGTCTATGTCGGAGTGGAGGTACTGGGCCCTTACCCCGAGTTCGATATAGTAGCCGGTCAGGTCTTCGGCCATCTTCTTCGTGAGTGTGGTCACCAGGACACGTTCTCCTGCTGCCACCCGTTTCCTGATCTCCCCGAGCAGGTCATCTACCTGTCCGGACACAGGCCGGACAGTAGGTCTCGGGTCAGTGAGGCCGGTCGGTCTTATGATCTGCTCAATAATCCTGCCCCCGGACCTGACGATTTCATATTCCGACGGGGTTGCAGAGACATACACTGCCTGGTCCACCATCTTCTCGAACTCATCGAACTTTAAGGGTCTGTTATCAAGGGCAGAGGGAAGCCTGAACCCATAATTTATCAGGTTCTGCTTCCGCGAGCGGTCGCCTTCATACATACCCCGGACCTGCGGAATGCTTGCGTGTGACTCATCGATAAAGAAGACAAAATCATCCGGGAAATAGTGAATCAGCGTGTAAGGTGGCTCTCCTGCTTTTCGGCCGCTCAGATGACGGGAGTAGTTTTCGATGCCGTGGCAGTAGTTGAACTCCTTCAGCATCTCCATATCGAACCGTGTCCGCTCCTCGATCCTCCGCGCCTCGATGATCTTTCCTTCCTGCAGAAACCGCTCCACAGATTCCTTCATCTCCTGCTCGATGCTGACGAGTGCGGTCTCGTGCCGCTCCTTTGGTGTCAGCCAGTGGCTGTTCGGAAATATCGAGATGCGGTCGAGTTTCCTGATCCGGTCCCCGGTCTGCGGATTGACTTCGCTCAGCGAGTCGATGTCGTCCCCGAAGAATTCAACCCTGATGACCTTGTCGAAGGAGAAGGACGGAAAAATTTCGATGATGTCGCCCCGCACCCTGAAACGGCCGCGTTTGAACTCATGGTCGGAACGTTCATACTGTATTCCGATCAGCCTGCCCAGGATCTCATCGCGTTCAACATGCATGCCCTTTTCAAGGAGCAGGTGCATGTCCATATAGTCCTTTGGTGAGCCGATGCCGTAGATGCAGGAGACTGAGGCCACGACGATCACGTCCCGCCGTTCAAGCACCGCCCGCGTGGCAGAATGCCTGAGACGGTCGATATCCTCGTTGACCATCGAGTCTTTTTCTATGTAGGTGTCGGTCGTAGGGATATAGGCCTCGGGCTGGTAATAGTCGTAGTAGCTGACGAAAAACTCGACAGCATTTTCCGGGAAGAGCTCCTTGAACTCTCCGTAGAGCTGGGCCGCAAGCGTCTTGTTGTGGGCGAGCACCAGTGCAGGCCGGTTTATCTCCGCGATGACCTGGGCCATGGTAAAGGTCTTGCCCGAGCCGGTGACGCCCAGCAGGACCTGGTCCTTTTCCCCTGAACGAACCCCCGCGACAAGTTCTGCTATCGCACGGGGCTGGTCCCCCTTGGGGGTGAAGTCAGAGATGATTTTGAACGGAGTCATCAGCTGTTGAGGACAGAGAGAAATTTGCAGGTATTGCTGAGGTTATCGAAGACCATATCCGCCCCGGCCTTCTCGAGTGCATCCACCGTGTATGGCCCAGTGGCAACCCCTATGGAGAATGCTCCGTATGCCCTTGCGCAGTCGATGTCTCTCGGGGTATCGCCGATAACCACACAGTCCCGGTAGTCGACCATCAGTGATCTGGTCTGGTAGAGCTTGTCAACCGCAACCGGGAGAAGTTTGTTGCGGTCCTCGTTGTCGCTGCCGTAAGCCCCTACCTCAAAGTAGGAGTTTAATCCGAAGTTCCTGAGCTTTATCCCCGCCCCATCTTCAATATTTCCGGTCAGCAGCCCGATGATATGCCTTTCCTCCAGCTTGAGGGCCTCAAGAGCCTCAGGTATTCCCTGCTTTATATGCCCCTGTGTATGCGGCATCTGGACCTTCAGATGGCAGAGATACATACGAAAAAACTCTGAGGCGATCTCCTCTGAGTACGGTATTTCATGGAGCGTCATGCCCTCTTTGAGGATCTGAGGGTCGGTCTTTCCGGCCAGACTGATCTCCCTGAAGGCATTCTGCTTTCCGAACATTTCTTTAAATGAGATATTCAATGATCGGACACCTGCGCCGCCTGAATCGATCAGGGTCCCGTCTATGTCAAAGAGGAGAAACTTCATTATTTTAAGATAGCGGCCCGGTGGGGGTGAAGTCAAACGAGGGAGTTGGGGCGGGCGGACCTGATGGCCCACCCGCACGAAAAAACTGTTTTACTGCTCAGCTCTGACCTTTCTGCGTCTGATAAATCTTGCTGCTGCAATTACAAGCAGCGGTGAAAGAATGACTGCTGAATCAGCCACGGCCGTTGCCGTGCCCGAACGCGTTCCGATAGAGCATCCGCCACCCCCGTCGTCGTTAGACGCTACGGCGACCGGCGAGGCAACTCCGACAGGATCTGTAATAGAGCCGTTTGCAGCCCCGTCGCTGTCGCCGTCACCGCCGTCGATGAGGGTGAGCGTTACGGTATTGCCGGTTATCGTGGCGTTCGTATATTCATGGAACCCGTCCGCCTTGATCTTGTAAACCTTACTTCCGGCCGGGATAGCAGTGGGCAAGGTGATCCTGACCTGGGCCGTGCCGCCTACTGCAACGGCGTTCAGCTTGAAGCTGACCAGTCCGTTATTAAACGCAAAGCCTGATGGCTTGCCACCCTGATTTACCGAGGCGTCAGAAGACTTCATCGCGCTGACATTGGTGAGATTCGTGCCGCCGGTCAAGGTCTCGACCGTAACCTGCCCGGATCCCTCTGCGGCATTGACCGTTACCTATGTGTCGCCTGACGATGGCGGGACAAAGGTGCATGCCTGAGACAGAACCGGAGTTCCACCGGTACAGCCTGAAGGAGAACTGGAGATAACCGTCCTTGTCTGAGTGTTATTAGACTGGCAAGCGCCAAAATCTGAGTAGGTGAACGACGTGCATGCTGTCACCGGCGGGACAAAGGTGCATGCCTGAGACAGAACCGGAGTTCCACCGGTACAGCCTGAAGGAGAACTGGAGATGACTGTCCTTGTCTGGGTGTTGTTCGATTGGCATGCTGCAAAAGCTGAATAGGTGAACGAGGTGCAGGTCACGATAACCGGTGCCGGATGGCTTGAAGGGTCTCCCGGATAGGTCGGCGAAGCGTTGGTGATCTCTGCCTTATTCGTAAACCCGTCGCCGTCAGAATCAAGGTTCTCTATGGCTGTAAAACTGTGTGGATTGGTGCCTTCAAAGGCTGCTCCATAAGGGTTCCGTGGCCCACCTCCGTTAGGATCAGTATGGCAGAGCCCACAGTTGCTGATAGCGCCGGCATTGGGATACTGAGTATTAAAATCGCCAAGAAAACTGCCGAACGCATGTGCAGATCCGTACCCGGCCAATACCATGACCATTCCCAAAAATAAAAACATTAATCGTTTCATTGATTCCTCCTGTTTTATTGATAGTTGAATTCTCATCGCCAGTTAACTTTTTTCCTTTGTGATCGTAAAGACCCTTCCCCCTTTCGAAATATCTTTAGTTGGTTTAAGAATAAAATATGTCTCTACAGGGGTCAAGTTAAACAAAGTTAATACTGTAAAATTTACGTAATCTGAAATCGTCCCAAGCCGCCCCGGGCTCATGTTTTAATGCTAAAACGGGGCAGGTGAAAAGAATATCAGCCAATTGCGGGACCGGATGTAGGATTTGTCTTACACCTGCTTGAAAATTATCTCCGGGACCATTAATGTAATGGAGAGTTTTTAATAGAAGCAGGCCCTGTGGTTTCTGCCACAGTTCCAAATTTCTGTCATTCCGGCTTGCCCGGAATCTTTCCGGAAGGATTCCCGACGCGCTTCACTTGCGGGAATGACACAGAAAAATAAGTATTCATTAAGGAGTCAGTTTTGCTGAACAGAAAGATATTAGTCACCGGCGCTGCCGGGTTTATCGGATTCCATCTATCGAAGAGGCTGGTTGCGATGGGTGCTTCGGTAGTCGGCCTCGACAACCTGAACGATTATTACGATATAAACCTGAAACTTGCAAGACTGAAGCAGCTGTCGTTCGAGCCGCGGTTCAAACCGGTCAGGATTGACCTCGCCGACCGTGCTGAGATGGTCCGGCTCTTTGCTGAAGAGAAGTTCGATATTGTTGTGAACCTGGCCGCCCAGGCCGGCGTCAGGTACTCGCTGATCAACCCTCATGCCTATATCGACAGTAATGTCAACGGGTTTCTGAACGTGCTTGAAGGCTGCCGCAATAGCCATGTTAAGCATCTTGTCTTTGCCTCCTCAAGTTCGGTCTATGGCGCCAACACGAAGATCCCGTTCTCGGTCCATCACAATGTCGACCATCCTGTCTCTCTTTATGCAGCCACCAAGAAGGCGAACGAACTCATGGCCCATGCGTATGCGAATCTCTACAAAATCCCCTGCACCGGGCTGAGGTTTTTTACGGTATACGGTCCTTGGGGGCGTCCGGACATGGCCTACTTTCTCTTTACAAAGGCGATCCTCGAAGGCAGACCGATCGATGTCTTCAACTTCGGGAAGATGCAGAGGGACTTCACCTATATCGATGACATTGTCGAGGGGGTTGTCCGGGTGATGGACCGCGTGCCTGAGCCTGATCCCGGATGGTCCGGGGCCTCTCCCGACGCGGCAACGAGCTACGCACCCTATCGGATCTATAACATCGGCAATAACCAGCCGGTTGAGCTTATGCAGTTTATCGATGTGCTTGAAGACTGCCTCGGCAAAAAGGCAGAGAAGAATATGCTGCCGATCCAGCCTGGAGATGTCCCGGTCACCTATGCGGACATCGACGACCTCGTCCGGGACACAGGGTTTAAGCCTTCGACAACGATCGGAGACGGTCTGAAAAAGTTCGTCGAATGGTATAATGATTTCTACAAGAATTAATAAATTTGTGATAAATCCAAGATAGGGGCTAAAAGAGAAGGGTTTGTAAAAAGTCCGGAGGCAAGGCGCGCAAGAAATGAGGAATGAGGCGTACTTACCGGTACGTCGCAGTGACGAGTTTTGAAGCGCAACGCAGCATACGGACTTTTTACAAACCCTTCAAAGGAGGGTTCAGATGAAACTGCTTGTGACAGGCGGGGCCGGGTATATCGGCAGCCATATGGTCAGGACACTCGGGGAAAAAGGGCATGATATTGTCATTTATGACAACCTCTCCTCCGGCCACCGGGACTCCCTGCTTTATGGCAGACTGGTCGTCGCAGACCTCGCGGACAGGGAGACCCTCCGCATCCTCCTCCAGGAAGAAAAATTCGACGCAGTAATCCATTTCGCGGCATTTATTGCCGTTGAGGAATCGGTAAAGGACCCGGTCAAATATTACCGCAACAATTTTTCAAATGCCCTGAACCTGATCGATGCCTGTGTCCGGTACGGGGTTGACAAGTTTATCTTCTCGTCGACAGCGGCGGTATATGGCATGCCGGAGAAGATGCCCGTGACCGAGGAGACGCCGCTGCTGCCGATCAACCCGTATGGTTCTTCGAAGATGATGACGGAACTGGCGCTGAGGGACATCTCTCAGGTGACGGACCTGCGGTATGTGGCCTTGCGCTATTTTAATGTGGCGGGCGCAGACCCCCGGACTCGTATTGGTCAACGCTACAAAGAAGCGACGCACCTGATGACCCTTGCGCTCCGGACTGCACTGGGGCTGCGGGAGTCATTGAATATCTTCGGGACAGATTATGCGACACCCGACGGCACCTGCATCCGCGACTATATCCATGTGGACGACCTTATTGAGGCACATCTCCGGGCGCTCGATTATCTGGGGGGCGGCGCTAAGAGCCGGGTTTTTAACTGCGGTTATGGCAAGGGCTACTCTGTCCGGGAGGTCGTTGATATGGCAAAGAAAGTCACCGGTATTGATTTCCCGTTCAGGGAGGCAGGACGCAGGGCCGGCGACCCTCCGACGCTTATCGCGGACTCCTCACGGATACGAAAAGAACTCGGCTGGCAGCCGTCACATGACGACCTGGAGTTCATCATCCAATCTGCATGGGACTGGGAGAAAAAGCGGCTTGCATTAAACCTTTAACAAAGCTGCCTCGCGGCATCGTCCCCAAATGTTCTTTCTGAAAAAAGAGATGCTGGAGAGAATTGGAGTGACGTAGAGGTCTATGTCGCAAGGCATTCAAAGGTACCATTCAGTCATGGCAATTGCCTGGAATGTGGCAAAATACGTTATACTGGTCTAGTGGAGGACCCTGAGTCAGAGCGGCTGACATGTTCCGTCGACGGGGAACACCTATGAAGAAGATTACTATCACAAAAAATATCATTACAACAAGGGCAATCCTCTATCAAATACTTGGATATGGGATCTTATTGTTCTTGATTGTCGGCGATGAAGTGTTTGATTTCCCTCACACCGTGTTTGGGTATCCTGCTACACCCATAAACTGGATCGAAGTCATGATTGAAAGTTTTTATATTGTAGTATTCTGTATTATTTCTGTTTATACGAACTTCCGTTTTTTGAAGAAGATAAAATTTCTGGAAGGGTTGCTGCCGATCTGTTCGCACTGCAAGAAGATCCGGGACGGCAAGGACTGGAAATCATTTGAAGAATACATCAGTGATCATTCCGAAGCACTCTTCTCTCATGGTGTCTGTCCCGAGTGCCTTGAGAAATATTATAGTGAATTTATTGATGATGACAAGATTCAGCCGCTCAGGAGGGGAACAAAAGATAAATCCTGAGCAGAATGAGAATACAGGCTAAACCTTTAGCAGCACCATCCCTGATTCAGGGTCAAGCACTCTTGTTGCGGTGACTCCTTCTATTTCGACGATCACCGCTTCGAGGATGAGGAAGGTTTCTGAGTCTCTGCGCAGGCAGCCCATCTTGACCATGTCCTTTTTCCCGAACGTCCCGTGGAAATGCATCTTGGGTTCATCGTCCTGCCAGAAGATCGTGCCGAAGCCCGTGACCTCATGGCTCTCCCCCAGCTGTTTCCAGACCGGGGTCGGTGGAAACTCGTCTTTTTCGGGTCCGACGACGATGCCTCCCTCGCGCATTCCGCCGACGATAGAGACGTAGCCTGCCCGTATGTTTTCCTTTTTTGCGATGCTCACAATGCTGCCGATGACATCTTCCCTGTCCTCAAGCCTTGCAACAACGATCCTGCCCGGTCTTCCGATCTGATATTTCATCTATTCACCTCATAGAAATGTGCTATATAATTATGTCGTAGATTATCACAAGGCAGCGGCTGAGGGCAAAAAAAGGCGGATATTTTCTCTGCCTTATGTGCATATACGGACGCCATGTATATCGCAGGAGGGGAAGAATCGATTGGGGGGACCTTTTTACTCCTTGACAGTTCACCCCCGGAATGGTACTTTATGATCTGTGGTGAGAGAATTCTTCAAATATTTCAGGGCATTACTGCAAGGCAGCCGCTGTCTTATGTTGAGTATCCTGGTCCTGCTTTGTCTGCACGGGATTGTCTCTGCCCAGTCTCCGCATAATTCAGCCTCAGCAGTAAATGGGGCTGAGGCGAGTATCACGACAAAGGACGAACTCCTTCTCTTCTGGGAGGAGAAGGACCTGTATGTCCAGTCAGCCACCAGGAACGATAAACCGATCTCTCAGGCGGCCGAGAATATCACCGTTATCACCTCAAAAGAGATAGAGGATATGAACGCCCATACGGTCGGCGAGGTCCTGAGCAGGATATCCGGCGTTTTTGTCGATTCCAGCGGTCAGGACCTCGGGAGCAGTTCCCTGCTCCATATCCAGGGATCAGAGGAAAGGCATGTGCTCGTCCTTCTCGACGGTATCACCTGGAACACTCTTACGGGCGGAAACGCCGAGACGATGACGATCCCCGTCAGGATCATAGACCGCATCGAAGTAATAAAAGGGCCTGCCTCGTCAGCCTGGGGTTCTTCCCTCGGCGGCGTTATAAACATCATCACGAAAAATGCAGGGGACAACCCGAGGCCCTCAGGGACCTTGAGCGCGTCATACGGAGAGAGGAATACCACGGATATTTCAGCCGGTGTCTCCGGCAAGACCGGGCCTGTCGGTTACTATATCTACGCAGGCAGGCAGGAATCGAACGGTCTGAGGGATGACAGGGATTTCAGAAATTATACTTTCTTTTCCAAGATCAGGGTCCCGGTATCAAAGGATGTTGATCTCGGGTTCACCTTTGGCTACAGCGAGCCCCATTCGACTCTTGCGGTCCTGCCGAGCTTTGATCTGGTGAATCATGGTATATTCCGCGCCCTTTATGCGACCGCATCCCTCGATGCTGCCATCAGCCCTGACCTTAAACTGAACCTCCTTCTTCATTCCCTGAAACAGAAGTTCGACTTAAATAATACAGTGCTTGGCTCAGGTCTGAACGGCGCTGCAGGGGAACTCTTTCAGAACTCTGTGTATAACGAGAAGACCGTCGGCGGCAGCGCCAAGCTCGTCTGGACCCGCGATGCACACACCGCAGTGCTCGGCGTTGACGTAAGCCGCGGAAGCCTGGAGCAGGCCCTTACATCAGGTCCTCTCTTGCAGTCGTTCGGGGTCCCGGAGACATTGCGGAGCGGGCCTGACATCGACAAGTGGGCGCTTTACGCGAACGACACGTTTACTGTCGGCAAATTCTCTCTCACCCCTGGCATTAGGTTCGACCATAACAGTGTTACCGGTTCCTTTGCGAGCCCCAGTCTCGGGGCAACATACAAGCTTGCAGAAAAAACGGTGCTCAGGGCCTCGGTGGCGAGGGGCTTTACTATCCCGCCCCTTTCCATGACGTCCGGAGGGGCGCTCTTCCTCGATCCGAACCCTTCTCTCAAACCCGAGAAGGTCTGGTCGTATCAGGCGGGAGTGGAATCCGGAATCCCAGATTATCTATGGTTCAAGGCGACGCTCTTCCAGCACAAGCTTAAGGATGCCATTGTGGGAGATCCGGGCGGTGGCGGACCCCCGGCATTTAACGACCTATTTGTTAATAAAGGAGATATCGAGAGGCAGGGTATCGAGATAGAGGCAGACACCGTGCCGTTTTATAACGTTTCACTTAGAGCAGGCTTTGCTTACGTGAAGATAAAACCCTCCTTCAGGGACAGCCTTGTGAACTATGCATATAATATCGGAGTCAGATATGACGACAGAAAATCTCTGATGGCGCAGCTCTTCGGCCACTATGTCTGGTGGAATGCCGATGGGGCCTTGAAAGAGAAATACAATTCCTTTATATGGGACCTCAATGTCAGAAAAAAGATATACTCGACCGAAAAGACGGACACTGAGCTGTTCATGACCGCCCACAACTTATTTAACAGTTTCCAGTATGCGAACGGCGATATGAAAAATCCGCGTCGATGGGTGGAGGCAGGCATGAGGTTCAGGTTTTGACCTGTAGTATCCAATTGCCCGTTGACATTCAGGCCACCCTAACGTATAGTTAGAATTGGTTGAAGCCGCCCTTGGCGCTCAATAATCGTAAGATTTAAAGAGGAGGTAACATGGAAAAGTCTATAGTGATCCTGGACTGCGGCGTTGACATGGAAGAGATAGAAGGTCCCCTCGGATGCTGCGTGTCTGCTGTTGTTTCAACAAGGCGTTAATACAAGTATGCAGGGGAGAGGGTGAAACTTCCCTCTC
>JBARHQ010000091.1:0-48752 GCA_049799315.1 Thermodesulfovibrionales bacterium
AACAAGCTTTATGACGAGGGCAAACTCGAAGCTGCAGAGCCTGTCCTCAGAGAAGTGATTACGCTCAACCCGCGATATGCCGATGTCCATAACAAGCTGGGCATCATCTATAACCTCAGGCGGGAGATGAAGAAAGCGGCTGAACATTTCGAAACAGCGCTGGAGCTTAACCCCCGGTATACCGAAGTCTCCCTGAACCTTGCGGTCACCTATAACGACATGGGAGAATTCAAGAAGGCCCAGGAGGTCTTTGCGATGGCAGCCCAGATCGCCCATCCGGACCCGAATACCCTGGACCCTTTTATTGCAGGGAAGCTTGCTAATGAACACTTCAGGGTGGGAAACATGTACCTCGAATTCAACATGAACGATGAAGCGGTCGAGGAGTTTAAGAAAGCAATCAAGCTGCATCCGAAACTGGCCGATGTACATACGCGGCTGGGTATAGCACTCAGGAATAAGGGACTGGTCGAAGAAGCCATAGTGCATTTTGTTAAGGCAAAGCTGATCAACCCGCATTATGGCCCGGCCTGGGTACAACTTGGTCTGAGTTATTACATGGAAGGACACACCGGCCTGGCCTTTGAGGAATGGGAAAAGGCGCTCGAAAAAAATCCGGACCTCAAGGAAGCAGAGTCTTACCTGCGGTTCCTGAAAAAAGAGGATAAAACATAGATAGTGTCCCTGCTTGAGGTAAGGGATCTTTCGGTAACCTTCCGCACCGATGGCTCAACCATTCCGGCAGTAACAGACCTCAGCTTTTCGATTGCAGAGTCTCAGATATTCGGGCTTGCCGGCGAAAGCGGCTGTGGCAAGAGCATGACAGCCCTCTCGATCATGGGGCTTCTCCCCCAGAATGCAACTGCCGCAGGATCGATACTCTTCAGGGGGCGGGACCTTCTGACTCTCGACCGCGAATCAATAAGACAATTGAGGGGCAGAGAGATCTCGATGATATTCCAGGAGCCGATGACCTCGCTCAACCCGGTCATGACTATCGGCTATCAGATCTCGGAGGTGTTGACAACACATCTGAAGCTCTCAAAGGCGGCTGCAATGGAACAGGCGATTGATCTGCTCAGGGCAGTAAAGATTCCTTCTCCCGAGATACGAGTCCGCGAATATCCTCATCAGATGTCGGGCGGTATGCGGCAAAGGGTGATGATCGCAATGGCGATCGCCTGCAACCCGTCACTGATCATTGCCGACGAGCCGACTACGGCACTCGATGTAACTATCCAGGCCCAGATCCTCGAACTCATCCAGCGCCTTCGTGACGAGAGGAAGATGTCGATCCTCCTGATCACGCATGACCTCGGTATCATCGCTGAGAATGCCTCACGGGTCGGGATCATGTATGCCGGCCGGTTGATGGAGTCTGCGGAGACCGGAGAGCTTTTCAGCAACCCGCGCCACCCATACACTATCGGTCTGCTGGAATCTATACCGCAGGGAAGGGGTATCCGTCTGAATCCTATCTCAGGCACCGTCCCGCGCATGGATGAACTGCCCGCAGGTTGTGTGTATTCTGACAGATGCAGCTATGTTCTGCCGGCATGCAAGATAAAAGAGCCGGCGTTGCTTCTGATCGGCCAGGACCATCTCAGCCGGTGCATTCGGGCAGGTGAAATCAGATGGAACTCCTGAAGGTAACCGCACTCACCAAACATTACCGGGTCAGGGGTGGATTCGGGGGCCGATCTGGCGACACGGGCTCTCTCCTGAGGGCTGTGGACGGCGTTGATTTTTCGATCGAAAAAGATAAGGTCCTTGCCCTTGTCGGCGAGAGCGGCTGCGGCAAATCAACCCTTGCGCGGCTGGTGCTCAGACTCATAGCACCGACGTCAGGGGCGGTTTCTTTCAAGGGGCAGGATATCTTTCATCTCAGGGGTGACGCATTAAAGGCCTTCAGGAAATCTGCCCAGATCATCTTTCAGGACCCCTTTGCCTCATTGAACCCACGGAGGACGGTCTTCGACACTATCACCGAGCCGCTCATAATCCACAAGCTTGAAAAAAAGCAGGACCTGAGAGGAGCGGCGGTAGAGATTCTCTCGCAGGTCGGACTCGGCCCCGAGGTCCTGAACCGCTACCCTCATGAGTTCAGCGGCGGTCAGCGACAGAGGATCTGCATCGCTCGGGCCCTTGCCGTATCGCCCGAACTGATCGTGGCAGACGAGCCCTTGTCCGCGCTGGATGTGTCGATCCAGGCCCAAATCATCAACCTCCTGATGGACCTGAAGCAGAAGACCGGAATTTCTTTTCTCTTTATCAGCCATGACCTGCGGGTCGTGCATTATCTGAGCGACATGGTCGGCGTCATGTACCTGGGCAAGATCGTTGAATACGCCCCTGCTGCTGACCTCTTTGACCGGCCGCTCCATCCCTATACCGTAATGTTGCTTGAATCTGCACCGAAAATCTCTGCAGCGCAGGGAGATGAAACCAGGACAGGGCCGGTAATGGGCGAGGCCCCGAGCCCGATAGATCTGCCGCCGGGATGCCCGTTCCATCCGCGCTGTCCCAAACGATTTGAGCCGTGCGACACCGAAATACCGCAGTTACGCGAAAGTCACGGAAGACAGGTTGCCTGTCATCTCTGGAACGGGAAGGCCTGACCGCTGGAAGCTAATAAAGTCTTTCTATCTTTTCCCGGATCTCTTTATCAGTCCAGTCGTATTCCCCGAAAAACTTCTCAACAATCATCCCATTTTTATCAATAAGAATGGTCGTCGGAAGCGAAAACACCTTGAACTGTCTCGCGACAGCTTTATTCCCGTCGATAAGGACGAACAGGTCAGGAGCCTTTTTTCTGAGAAGGCCCCTGGCATCAGACAGGGATTGGTCCACATAGACAGAAATAACCTCGAACCCTCGTGTCTTGAGTGCCTTGTCCCGGGCAAGAGCCTGCAGTGAAGGCATCTCGGCAATACAGGACGGGCACCACGCAGCCCAGAAGTTCAGAAGGAATACCTTCCCCCTCAGCGATGACGATAAGAACCTGGCCCCGTTGAGGTCCTTCAGTTCAAACTCCGGCGCCCGGGAAAGCTTGTCGATCTCGAAGGGTGAGACCGGCTTTTCAACAGCGTACATTCCAGCGGGACCGAGCATCAGAATAAACAGAAGTCCTGCAATAATAAATAAACTTTTTCCGTTCATAAATACTATTCTACCGGGAAATGTGCATGAGAGGCAAACAGACAAAGGAACCCTTTTTGCCTGCATCACAAATTTGGCGGACTTGTTATGATACAATAACAACGATTGGTCAATCTTTCAGGAGGTAGTGGGTGCCCAAGGTATTAATCAGCAAGCTGAAGCCAGGGATGAAACTCGCAAAGCCGGTCAGGAACGACAGCGGCATGATCCTGCTGGGAGAGAACACTGAACTTTCTGATTCACTGATCCAGCGGCTCGAAAATATGAATATCGAGAGTGTCAGCATCATTGGGGAGGCACAGAACGAAAAACCTCCCGAGGAGCTGCTCGCCGAGCTTGCCGTGCGTTTTAAAAAGACCGAAAACGAGCCGCATATGGCCTTGCTCAAACGTCTGTTCGAAGAACATATAAGAGGGGTGGCGCCATAGATGGATGCAAGCGAACTGCGCAGCCAGCTTGAAAGTATCGACACCCTGCCGACAATCCCCAGCGTCCTGAAAGGCATTCTGAAGGTGATTGAAAACCCGAAGGTCTCTCTTAGCGAGATCGGTGCGTTTGTCGCTACTGATCCGGTTCTCACTTCACGGGTGCTGAAGGTGGTCAACTCTCCCATCTATGGTTTTTCGGGGAGGATCTCCTCTGTAAGTCAGGCACTCCTGCTCCTTGGCCTTAATGTCGTACGCGGGATGCTCTTCGGGGTATCGGTATTCGAAATCATGGAAAAGTCGATGGTAGGGCTTTGGGGGCATTCGATGGGCTGCGCGGTCACCGCCCGCATCATCGCCAAGAAAAAAGGACTTGAAGAGCCGGAAGAGGTCTCGGTTGCCGCACTGCTGCATGACATCGGCAAGGTCGCCCTGAGTCTGAAGTTCCCGGAGGATTATGAAAAGATCCTTGCTGATACTGCAGCCCGGGACGTCTTTATCTTTGAGGCTGAGGACTCGCATTACGGGTTAACCCACGCAACCGCAGGGGCATGGATCGCCCAGAAATGGAATTTCCCGAAGGGACTTGTCGAGGTGATCGGATATCACCACAAGCCCCACCTCTCGAAAAACCTTCCGGTCGAGACTGCCGTTGTCCACTTGGCAGATATCCTGATCCGGGCAAGGGGATTCGGGTTCCCGGGGGATAACCACATTCCACCGGTCCACCCGGAAGCCTGGAAAATTCTTGATCTGTCCGAAGATGACATAAAAGAGATCCTCACAGAAATGGACGACAGCCTGATGAATTCCGACGACTTTCTTTTCCAGGATGAATAGCCTCAAGTCCATCGTCCTGATAACCGGAGATATTGCCCTTAAAACGGTTATCGAAAAGGTCCTCGGGACCTTCTACCGGGTAGCAGGTTTTTCGAATATTCAGTCTTCTCTCGACTTCATCTATAATGGAATACCTGACCTTATGATCATCACTATTGACACAGGGGATGAGATGACTATCAGCCTGCTGAACGGCCTCAAGAGCGACCCGATCTTCGGCCAGCTCCCGGTCCTTGCTGTCCTTGCTGATGATCACCCTTTCGGCTCCTGGGAGCAGCTCCTGGTGGATGATTACCTGAACCGCTCGCGGATGGAGTCTGATCTGTTGATGAGGGTGGCCCTCTGCCTCAACCGGGCTGAGCGGGTCGTCGACATAAACCCTCTGACCCGTCTGCCCGGCAATATCGCAATCATGAAGCAGGTTCAGGCACGGCTAAACAACATTGATTCCTTTGCGCTGGCCTACGCTGATCTCGATTTTTTCAAGCCCTTCAATGATAAGTACGGGTTCAGCAGGGGCGATGAGGTCCTTAAGATGGTCGGGCGGCTGATCCTGAATATTGTAAAGACAAAACAGTCACTTAATAGTTTTGTCGGTCATATCGGCGGTGATGACTTCGTCTTCATAACCTCTGCAGACCTGCTCGAGGAAACTGCCGCCGAGATTCTCAGAAATTTCGACAATATCATCCCTACGTTCTACGATCCCGGCGACAGGGCGGAGCGGTGGATTGAGTCGCTTGACCGCGGAGGAAACAAGCAGATATTCCCTTTTATTTCACTGTCTGTCGGAGTAGCCATGAATACGGCAAGACCTTTTTCGCATTATGGGGAGATAACCGAGGTTGCGAGCGAAATGAAGAAGTACGCAAAACAGTTCACCGGCAGCGCATACAAAATAGACCGGCGACGCGGATGAAAAAACCGCCGGATAATCCGCAACGTGTCAACGCTGAATGCGCAAGCATATCCCTTTCGCCTTGCGAACTCCTGATCTGATATGAAAAAACGGCTTGAATTCAAGATTCTTGCTGTTGTCGGCTCAATACTTATTGCAGGCATTACTATTGCCGGTGTTATGTCGGTGTCCATTCAGAAGGCGACCCTTTACAGTGTCGCGGAGTTCGGAACTGAAAAAACAGCAGATATCATCTTTCGGAACCTCGAAACGACCATGGTTGAGGGTAGGAAAGATATTGCAAAAAAACTTATTGAGGACATGGGCAGGATCAGGGGGATCGAGAACCTCACGGTTTTCGACGCAGAGGGGCGTGCGGCATTCAGGAAAGATTCTCCGGTACAGGAAGAAGCCGCTCTCAGGGAGTTGCGGTCGGGCAAAGAGCGCCTGATGGTCAGAGAGAAATCACGGATTACCTATTATCTTCCCCTGAAAAATATACCGTCGTGTCAGGCATGCCACGGGACGGACAAGCCGATACTTGGGGCTGTAAAGGTATCGGTCACTATCGAAAAAGAGTACAAAAAGGCTATGGCGCTCATTACAATGGTGATCGTCATTACAATTGTCGCCTCACTCTGTTTCAGTATACTGCTCTGGATAATACTCCGGAAAATGGTCATCTCACCGGTCAGATCCATCGAGGCAGCCTCTGCCAGAATCGCATCAGGAGACCTTTCGTTCGATATCGAGGTCGCGGGTGATGATGAAATCGGGAGACTCAGTACGCTGCTCAAAGAGTCCTTCCTTTCCCTCGAGGTTGTCCTTCAGCGGATCAAGGAGTTGTCTGGCAGGATATTAAAGGTTGTTGCAGAGGTTGAGAAGGAAACAGAAAAGGTGCGGAAAGGAGCCGAGGCCGAGGCTGAGGCGACCGGCAACATAGCAAGTTCTGTTGAGGAACTCAATGCGACCGCAACCGAGATAGCCTGCAGCACCGACGAACTGGCTTCCTCGGCGGAAGAGGCCTCCGCCTCGATAGAGCAGATGGTTTCGAGCATCAAGCATATCAATGAGAGCATTCTTTTTCTGGAAAAGACCGTCGAGACCACATCCTCGTCCATCGATGAGCTTTCTGCCTCGATCAGGGAGGTGGCTGACAGCTCGGCAGAACTGTCCGGCGCTTCAGAAGAGACGGCGACAGCGATCTCGGAAATAGCGGTATCCATAAAGGAAGTGGAGGCCAATGCCAGGGAATCGGCACTGCTATCGGAAAAGGTTACCAGCGACGCGGCAACGCTGGGCATGGACTCGATAGCGAGGACGATCCAGGGCATGAAAGAAATAGAGGCTTCTGTCCAGGACACCGCGCAGTGCATAAGTGCGCTCGGGAAACGATCAGCAGCAATCGGAAAGATACTGAGTGTCATTCGTTCGGTAAACGACGAGACGAACCTGCTGTCTCTGAATGCCGCGATATTGGCGTCACAGGCCGGGGAGCACGGCAGGGGCTTTTCTGTGGTTGCATCCGAGATAAAAGATCTCTCATTGAAGACCGGACATTCCGCAGAGGAGATAGCCTTGCTCATCCAGGCGATTCAGAAGGAGGTCTCAAATGCCGAAAAGGCCATGCTCAAGGGCATTAACACGGTGGAGGGAGGTCTCAGACTCGCAAGGGAGGCGGAGAAAGTCTTTGGAAAGGTCCTGAGCAGTTCACAGAAATCCTCTGAGATGACCCTCTCGATTAAGAGGGCGACCGGTGAGCAGGCACGGGCCGCAGTCCAGGTCATGGAGGCGACCGGGAGGGTCAGGACAATGACCGGCAATATCGCACGGGCAACCGCGGAACAGTCAAGGGGCGTCGCGCTCATCAAAGAAGCTGCAGAAGAAATGAAAATACTCTCCGGCGCAGTTAGCAGGGCAACCAGCAAACAGGCAACGAGCAGTGGCCAAATTGCCGAGGCCACAGAACTTGTCTCGGAGAAAAGCCGCCAGATCTCACGGGCCCTGAGTGAACACAGAAAGGGGGCCGGGAATATCCTTAACAACATCGAAGCGGTGAAGGAGATCCCTGTCGAAAACAGGAAACTCGCCTTTAGAATCAGCGCGGAACTCGCTAACCTGCAGAAGGACTCGGAATTGCTCGGGGCAGAGATGGAGCGGTTCCGTTTCTCCGGGAAACAGAGCCATTCGCTAAGGCTCGGGGTTGTTCCTCTGCAGGCCCCCTCCGTGATGTTCAGAAAATTTGCGCCTCTCTCTCAGTACCTCAGCAGGGAACTGGGAAGAAAGGTAGATCTCAGAGTCGCCATTGATATGGACAGCGCTGTAAGAGACATAGGAGAAAATATCACACAGCTCTGTGCAATGGGGCCCGCCAATTATATCGATGCAAACAAGAAATATGGGGTGAAAGTCATTGCAAAGGCACTCAGGAAGGGCAGGCCGTTCCACCGTGCGGCAATCGTTGTAAAGGCCGGATCCAGCCTTCAATCCGTGTCAGACCTGAAGGGAAAGTCCATCGCCTTTATCAGCCCGAATTCTGCCACAGGCCATATAATCCCCCTTGCTATGCTGGAGGAAGCAGGGATCACTGCCGGCGACCTCACTGACCAGCAGTTTCTTCGGGAGCACGCCAGGGTAGCGGAGGGGGTGCTCACCGGTGAGTTTGATGCCGGGGCATTGATGGAAGAGACAGCGGACAAATACAGAGACCGGGGGCTTAGGATTCTCCAGTTGTCAGCTGAAATCCCTGAGTTCAACATATGCGCGAACCCCTCCGTGGATGAAGCAACGATAAAGATCATCAGAGATGCCCTTGTCTCACTCGATATCTCCAGGGAGGACGACCAGGCTATCCTGAAATCCATGGGCAAGGACTGCTCGGGTTTTGTGGCAGCCAGCGAAAGCGACTATGACACGTTCAGGACGACAATAAAAGGGTTGGGCAGTTAGGCAATTCGCCGCCCCCATATATCTTAATATCTCAGCTTGGGCAGAGAAGATTTTTTCTTTTCCTCAGAGCTTCACAATAAGGAACAAAAGTATCTCGATGGCAATGAGTATAACGATGATGACTTCAAGGAGCTCGGTCCGCTTGTTTGCTATCTCCCGGTAGAGCATGTCGTAGACCCTTGAGGCTATATTGATCTTTCGGTCTATGCTCTTCTCCCACTGCTGGACTTTAAAGAGTGAAAGAGCTGACATATACACCCTGGCATAGTAGACGTCCTCGGTCACCTTGAGGGAGTTGTCGATCTTTTCGGTGATGCCGGTCAGGTCCATGACCGTACGCATCGCCCTTGTCGCCAGTTTCTCATAACGCTTGATCTTCCATATCGACGGTGAAACCTCGGCAACAATACTTTCGTTGATGCTGTCAAGCTCACGGTCAACCATATCGTCATAGACCCTGAGTTCAAGAAGCTGCGCGTTTGCAAACTCGAGAAGATCGGGAATGTCCATACTCCCTCCCGGTTCAAGGACAAAGGCCTTGTCCCAGCTGAGGACAACGAGGTCCCGGTCTGAGTAAGAGAAGCTGAAAGAGAGCAGTTCGTCCTTTGTCGTTCGGCTCGGGGGGATTTCCCCCTCCTCGTATAAAAGAAGACTCCCGATGTCGCAGATCTGAAGCAGCTCCCTGGCGGTTTTTTCAGGGGACAGTTGTCTGAGGTAATATATCGTGTAGTCTTCTTCGATTCTGCCCTGGTTGACCTGATGAAGGGCATCCCCAAGGTCAGATACAAGGCGCCCAAGTTCCATGCGAAAGTCTTCCCTGAAAGACTCCTCAACGTTGCTGGCCAGACACTCAAAGTCTTTAATCCCGATATCCCTGACCGGTATTTCGTAAATAATGCTCAGCACCCCATAATCATATACCTTTGCGTAGGCGTTGATCGTACATTGCTTCCCGTGCAGCGACTTTTCAAAGGCCTTCAGCCTAAGCGAAAGTGGTGGATTCGCAAACTCGAAGGCCTTACTGAAGCGCTTTCTGTCGATGCTCTGACGTCTGGACTCCCGCACCCTTTCCTCAACCTTCCCGAGGTCTATGTCCCAGGCAACGTCATAGATCCTGTAAATCAGAATACTGCCTGAGACTGTCAGCGCAACGTTCTCCATAGGGCATTTTACCATATATAAAATCAGAGAGGAAGAGAGGGCCGGGGATTATCAGCAGAGGTCAAGCACCAGCACGGAACTGCATTGACTTTCATCTAAACAAACGGACTATGCTACAAAAATTTGCTGCCCTTCGAATTCAACAAGCTGTCCCTTGCGTATTTTGCAGCGCTTGCGCAATTCCACCGTACCATCGACCCTGACACAGCCATCGGCAATCACCATTTTTGCTCTTCCGCCGCTGTCGCAGAGTTGCATGACTTTCAACAGGCTGTGAAGTTCGATAAACTCATTATTTTCCAGCGTGAACTCTTCCATTATGTATCCTCCCTGTATTATACGAAGACATGCTCCTTTTCTGGGTTAGCAGGTTTAAGGAGCCTGACTCTCCATCATCAAACTATTTAGTTCCTTTTATCAGTACACCGTTCTGATGTCAATATGAAGTTTCAATGATGATATCATTCTACAATTCAAATGGTAAAGGTCACTGCCGGATTTTTCCACTCCCCGCGACAGGCCAGGAAAAATTTTCCGAGGCAGCTTTGAGATTCAACTCCTTTGAGCTATAATTGAGTAATATTAAGCCGATACACGGCTACTACAGCAATCGACGGATGGGGGAGATCACATGATGCATTTCCATCAGAGGCACATAGCATATTGGGCAGTCATCCTGTGAACAAGCTCGCCTATCTGCTTGGCCTGGCGATCGTTACCCTCCTTGGATATCTGACGTATCAGATCTTTTCACCTTTTCTGACCGCAATCGCCTGGGCAATAGTGTTCTGCGTCATCTTCTACCCTGTTTACCTTTTCGTCCTTAAATACATCCGCTATGCGTCCCTTGCTTCGGGCATCACCATACTGCTCATCGTGGCAATCATTGTCGGCCCTCTTTCCTATATCTCCTTTGCCCTCGTCTCAGAGGTTACAGAGCTTGCGATAAAGACCGGCAAAGGGGAAGGGAACGGCTTCGAGCGTATCCTCGCTGATCCAAGAGTGGCCGGCGCCATTGATCGCATTGGGCCCCATGTCGGGGTTAGTGAGAAATCTGCCCGGGAGTTCCTGGTCGAGAGCGGAAAAAGACTCGGACAGGGTTCACTCGAATATCTTTCATCAGGACTGACAAACATGGTTACCGTGGCCGTGAATTTCGTTCTCATGGTCTTCACGATCTTCTTCCTCTTCAGGGACGGCAACCGTCTGGTTGAACAGGTGAAGGAGTACCTGCCATTCCCTGATTCTGCAAAGGAGCGGCTTGAGCGCCAGACAAGGGACATGATTGTCTCGACGATATACGGCGGGGTGGTGGTGGCAATAAGCCAGGGGATCCTGGGAGGCCTTGCCTTTGCTCTATTCGGGGTCAGCGCTCCAGTACTGTGGGGAAGCGTCATGGCGATCTGTTCATTTCTGCCGGCAGTCGGCACTGCCATAGTATGGGCGCCGGCGAGTCTGATCTTTGCTGTCCAGGGAGAATATCTGAAGGCCGGAGGACTTGTCGTAGTCGGTATCTTCATCATCGGGATGATCGACAATATACTAAGACCTCTTATCATCGGCGGACGGACGAAGATGCCGACAATCATTATCTTCTTCTCGGTCCTGGGCGGCATTAAATTCTTCGGACTCCTCGGACTCATCATGGGACCTCTCGTCTTTGCCCTGTTTCTTGCAATCTTCGAAATCCTGAGGACTATGGAAGACAGAAGAGGGACCTGAATTTTATTCTGAATGCTTCAGCTTTGAGGATTTATTTTGTGAACAATATTTAATTTGCCCTCCGCCAGAACCCGAGCTACAATGAAATCAGAGGAAGAGTCACCCCGAAAAGCCGAAGCCTCTGTGAGGGGGATGCGGAAAGCGGCGGATCTTCTGACAGGAAGATGGCCGAGCTGCCGAAGGAATAAACCTCTTTGGCAGACTCGGTTTTTTGTTGGTAACCAGGCCGATACGGTCACTAAAAAGGAGGCTGTTATGGCAACTGCAAGAGATATTAAGGTAGGGAATTACTGCACCAGGGTTTACACAGAGCTTTCGGGCATGAAATCGAGGCTTCTGGGTTTTGTACATGAAATCGAGGCGATGAACGGACCGGAGAAGGAAATGCTGATGACGCACATTCCACATTTCCGGGATGTAATCAGTGCGATTGACTGGAAGCTGGAGATACTGACCAGGGTCTGCCCGTTTGATTGGAGCGGATACAAGGATGTCGAAACAGTAACTTCGGTCCAGTTACAGGCGGAGACGCCGGGAAGGGAGGAGGTATCCGGAGGTTACCTCGGAGGGTGAATGAGAATATAATTACAGCCGGGAGACAGAGAGTGCAGCAGTCGTTCTGTCTCCCGGTTGCATATCAGAGAATGACGCTTTTCTTGCCGAATAGCTTATGAACAAAATTTATTCAGTCGGGTGCCAGACTTCAGGCTCCATATTCCCCATGGTACCGAATTCTATCCGTGTTGGTTTTACTATGACGATGCAGTAATTCGGGTCGTCCGGACCGGAGAAATAATTCTTCAATGCATCGAACCAAAAAGAGTCCCTCTCAGCTTTCTCTGTAGAAACTTCCGCAGTTCCTGCAACCTGCAGCCAATGTTTTGCCGACTCCAGATTTTCAGCACCCAGCGAGATGTGAACATTCCGGTTTTTCCTGATCTCCTCTATCTTTTTACTCCCCTGGTGTGTACAGAATCTGAATACCAGATCTTTATCAGCCATCCCGACGACATACCTGACCCATGGCCGTCCCTCCTCAGTAATTGTGGCAAAATTAAGCAGCTGCAAATCTTTTCCTGCGTCATAGATCTTCTGCTGTAAATCACTCATGATATACCCCTTTCTCGTAAATTATTACAGTCTGCAGCGACGACACCGGAGCTATCAACTGAAATCCTGCACTAGCTTCCTCTGCTCTCCACCTCAAGTCCGTATGTCCGGGAAGAGAAGTGTGACCGTGGTGCCCGCTCCTTCAGTGCTCTCGATCCTGATCATGCCCCCTTCTTCTTCCACAATGTTCTTCGCTATGGGAAGGTCAAGGCCGGTCCCTTTCCTCACTCCGCCGGGAGTAAAAAATGGCTCGAACACTTTCCCGATCTTTTCAGCAGGGATGACTCTGCCCGTGTCCTGTATTCTGACCCTGGCATAGGGGACTCCCCTGACCATTTCCAGGTCGGTCAGAAAAGACAGTACGCCCCCTCCGGGCATGGCATCGAGGTAGTTTGAAGCTATTCGCTCGACAGCCTCACGCACCTGCTCCTTATCAACCCGGACCATTGCATCGTGCTTATAGACCATTCTAACCTCGACCGACTGCTGTCTGCATCTCTCTTCCCAGGTCTTTGCCGCCTCAACAAGAATTCCGCGCAGGGCATGATCTTCCAGAAGTGGACTTCTTGTGCGGGAATAGGCAAGTATGTCACGAAGGACCACCTCGAGTTTATTGACTTCGCTGACGATATATTCAGCATACTCCCGCTCTTTTTCGCTGTCCGCTATCCTGGAAAGCCTCCGGGCGAATCCTCCAACAGCGGTGAGTGGGTTTCTGATCTCGTCAGCGACATTCGCGGCAATCCGTCCGAGAGCAGAAAGCTTTTCTGCCTGGGCAAGTTTCTCCATCAGCCGATGCCGCTCGTCTTCTGTTTTTTTGCGCTCTGTAATATCTCTGACTGCACCAACAGCAATTATTCCACCTTCGGTTTCGAGCGGGCTCAGGCTGATATCCGCCGGGAATTCTGACCCGTCTTTTCTCAATCCGTAAATGGTAAGATTTGTACCCATGGGCCGAACCTGAGGTTGCTCGAAATATTTCTCCACTTTTTCACGGTGGCCACCACGGTAACGCTCAGGGACGAGGGAGTCGAGGTCTCTGCCGATCAGTTCTTCTTCGGTATAACCGAAGAGGCTTGCGAGCTGCGCATTGAGAAGGACGATCCTGGCCATCCTGTTCACAAAGACCATTGCGTCCGGCGTCGACTGGAGAAGTTGCTCGTACCTCTTCTGAGCGCTCTGGAACTCGACCCGGCACTGCTGGAGCTCAAGGAATTTCTGACGCATATCAGCCAGTTCCTTTTCAAACTCTTCGCGCGACTTATATCCCTGCATGGCAACAGACTCCCTTTCCTCTTCTTCCTCCCCGGAGACCGTTCCGGGCCAGACCTGCAAACGCTGATCTAATCCTTAATTTTAGCAGAAAACACGGCTGATGTCTCCGTCGGAAAAGGAGAAGGCAGTCCGGACGCATGGTATAATAAAAAAAGGAGTGTGCCAAGGGTGATAACGAAGGAATGCCCCCGTTGCGGGAAAAAATTCAATCTGCTGCAACGTGCAGTAGGCGAAGCAAAAGAGCATATACGCACCTGTACGAGTCCGGAGAAAAAGAAAGACATTTCGTATCTGGCCGGCACATGCCGCGGATGTCCTGCCGGCTGTTACGAAAAAGGGGAGTTTGCCGACAAGGAATGACCTTGGAAAAGCCGTCAGGACATGGTGCTGTTCCTGTTTCGTGCGCCAAGCCCCTGGTCGGTTGTACGAATAAACTCGTGAATCTGGGCAACAAAAAAGTGGCGCCTGCTTCCCCTCGGATCTCAGCGGTCTGTACATCTTGAGACATGCAGCTAAAGACTATTACGTCTACACCTTACATCCTGGACTTCTCAACCTTTCTGCTGAGTGAGAGGAGCAGGGCAACCACTTTTTGTAAGCTCTCTACTTTCTGATTTCATTAAGCGCTTTTAAAAAATATTTGTCAAGATTTTTTTGTGCAGATTTTTTGCACATCAGGGGAAAGAACATGCGCTTGCATCCGCCTCTGCCGTTCCAACCCTTGTGGTTGTTCAGTTGGCTTAACTTGATGCATGATATTGACAGCAGCAATTTTAGATGCTAGTCTTTTGCATGTTATGCAGTATCTTTCCGGCAATGTGATACGTCTTGCAACAGTCACCAGCAAGAAAGAATCTGGCGGAAAAAAGATAGGAAAGATCTCTTGGAAAAGTTGACCTGACACGGCAGACCTTCAGGTACAGCGGACTGCGTATTTCCCCCGCTGCCCGGTATCCGCTTAAAGGAGAATGGTTATGGAGACCAATAAAAGCTATGAGGTGATCATTGTTGGAGGAGGCCCCGCCGGGCTTGCGGCCGGGCTTTATTGCCAAAGAGCTGCATTGAAGACAGTCTTATTTGAAAAAGGGTTGCCCGGTGGGCAGATTGCCATATCAAAGGATGTTGAAAACTACCCCGGCATTGAAGGCATAACCGGCTTTGATCTGGCAGAAAAGATGCTGCATCATGCGCAGTCTTTTGGCCTGAGCGTTATCCAGCAGCAAGTTGATACCGTCAATACCGGACCGGACAAACACTCGGTCGGACTTGCCGGTGGCGATCGCTCCTATGCCGACGCCCTGATCCTCGCTGCAGGTGGTTCTGCCCGAAAGCTCGGGATCCCCGGCGAGGCTGAGTATCTGGGGAGCGGGGTCTCTTACTGCGCCACGTGCGATGGGTTTTTCTTCAGGGACAAAACCACGGTTGTCGTCGGAGGCGGAGACACTGCTGTCGAGGAGTCGCTCTTCCTCTCAAAACTTGCGCGGAAAGTGTTTCTCGTTTGCAGGGGGGCTGAATTTCGGGCAAGCAAGATACTCCAGGGCCGGCTCCTGTCCGAACCGAACATCGAGATAATCCGAAACACGCTTGTTACGGAAATCAGGGGAGACAATAAATCGGTGACCGCTGTTTCTGTTCATAATACAAAAACCGGTAGCAGGGGAGAAATCCCTGCTGAGGGGGTCTTTATTTTTATCGGATATTCTCCAAACAATCAATTAATTCCCCCCGAGGTCCTCATGAACGAACAGGGGTTCGTCATAACGGATGAGAAGTGCGAGACGAATGTTCCAGGCATTTTCGCTGTCGGAGACTTGCGCCAGAAATTCGCCAACCAGATCGTTGTTGCCGCAGCAGATGGAAGTATTGCAGCACTGGGGGCAGCGCATTATCTCGAACTCAAAAAAGCCAGGGTTAAGGCATCCGGGAAAGCATATCCTCCCTGAAGAAATCAGGCTTGTGATCAGTGCAGAGCAGCGCTTCTCAGCCCCTGCTGAACTGCCTGCACAGAGCGTCGATATGCTGCTGCAACTCAACGGGTCCGGGAAGTTTGTCAGGCAACTGGAGCTCTGTAGTAGAGGATATAAATATTTTTGCAAAAAGGCTTCTGACGCAGAAGTCTATCAGGTCGGCGGGAAGGGATTCAGATGCATTTTCTATCAGCAGCAACTCTGAATACCATGTGTCCTCAGTAGGTGCAATGCCGGCACAGTCTTTACCCCTGATAATCCTTGGGGTCCCACCTTTTGAAAGTACGAGGGAGCTTACGCCCTGCCTGACGATTTGAAGCCCCCGGATGACAGGATTCGAACTCAGACCATGCCTCCCCTTCGTCAGGGGTGTAAAACGGTCAAGATTGACGCCCGAGCAATATATCAGCGTCCCCGAGCCCCGACTCTCGTCAGGCCGTACCACGAAATAGAGAAAATCGTTTATATATTCGCGCCGTGTCAACATAGAACTAAATCAGATAGGGACTCAGGCCGTTATTCCCCTTTGATAATGCTGTATCCCAGCTTCTCAATACTCTCCCGCGTCAGCTTCAGGAGCAACTCCTCAGAGACCTTTGCATCATCAAAGGTTATGGCGACCTTTCCGTCCTCGGCAGTAATTGCTTCAACCCCCTCCATTTTCCCGATAAAATGCATCAGGGCCAGGGAACACTCATCGCAAAACTCCTTTTGAACATTGAGATGGGTCTTTCTCATAGTTCAAGTATATCATACTACCGGCCGAACCGGCAGCGGCAAGGCGTAAGCTGCATGTATCCGCAGGTGTGATATAATTGCTCAAGGTAATGCCGCATGGATACTATCGAAAAACTTAGGCTCCTTTCCGCAGATTCGCAGTATGATCTTGCCTGCGCCTGCGGGAGCAGCAAAGACGACCGCCGCAGAAGAGGCCTGGACGGCAAGTGGCTCTATCCTGTTACTCTTCCCCAGGGGGGATATTCGATACTTCTGAAGACGCTGCTTTCGAACGCATGTGCGAACGACTGCAAGTACTGCCCCCTTCGCTCAGACTCGAACGTGCAGCGTTGCACCCTTTCCCCTGAGGAAGTTGCGCTCATCTTCATGGAATACGTGAGAAGAAAAAAGGTCTTCGGCCTCTTTCTGAGTTCTGCGGTCATCGGGAATCCTGACTATACCATGGACAGGATAAACAATGTTGCCCGTCTGCTCAGAGGCAGACACGAATACCGTGGATATATCCACCTGAAGATAATCCCCGGCGCATCCGATGCTGCGATTGAGGAGGCCATCTCCCTTTCAACCGCTGTATCGCTGAATATAGAAACGCCGGGGAAGAAGCATTATGACCTGCTGTCCTGCAGGAAAGATTACGACCAGGACATCATCAGACCGATAAAACTGATGGGGAAGCTGACTGCGAAGGGGACGATGTTTTCGAAGGTGAAATGTACAACGCAGTTTATCGTCGGCGCCTCTGAAGAGACTGACGCCGAGATCATCAGATACATGGGCGGCCTTTACAACCGCCTCAATTTTAACCGGGTCTATTTTTCTGCCTATCAGAAGGGGCTCGGCAAGCCTGACATCCCCGGTGAAAAGCGGCTGACCACAAATCCCGAGGCGTTGTTTATGCGCGAGCATCGTTTGTACCAAGTTGATTTCCTCCTGCGTAAATACGGGTTTCAGGAGGGAGAAATTCCTCTGGGTAAAGACGGCAACCTGCAACTCGACAGGGACCCGAAACAGGTCTGGGCGGACACTCACCCTGAATTTTATCCGGTGCGAGTCAACACGTCGGATAAAGAGGCTCTCCTCAGGGTCCCCGGTTTGGGGCCCGAGTCCGTCACAAGGATCATCAAGCTGCGAAAAGAAGGAAGGATCGGGAGCATCGAAGATCTGCGCATCCGCGGGACAAGGGCCGGGAAGATCAGGCGCTATCTGATCTGCGAGTAAAGGTTATAGGCATTTTGAAACAGACGGCATGATGCTGCATCGTCTATTCCTGCGGAGACTCACGCCGTATCTTCAGCATCAGGAGTGTGGTCATGCCGATCAGAAAGAGTATGCCACCAATAAGGGCATACAAGGCGCCGGGGTCCCTGCTTACCTGGATAAGAGCAGTCGGGTATGGCTGGAATTTGACTGTCTTGATATAAAGGCCGAATCCTCCATAAAACAACGGCTCATTCGGACGGATGGTACCACCGGCCGCAGACTGCTCACCCCGAACATTCTGAACATAGCGGACATCTGCAGACCATTCATTGATGTAACCCCGCGGATCTATGTCGGCATGTATCCCATCAATAACAACAGTGACACCGTTCGGCAGTGGGAGCTGTTCACCCTCTCTGACCATCGCCATACCCTGGAAACTGTCATATGAACTCAGAAGGTGGGCCAGCAGGATGAAGAGAAATCCGATATGGATCACCTGGGGCGAGATCGTCAGGAGCCAGGTGCGGGCAGATCTTTTCCTGATCAGGGATTCAACGCTGCATACCAGAGTGTTAGCGGCAAGGAGCGAAAGGACGAAGAGTGAACCATAGAGCCACCAGGTCACCCGGGGGTCATTGTCTCCCAGCCAGGCAAAGAGGGGGGTCGTATGCAAGGACTGGAACTCCTCACGTGCCGGCATGATGAACCCACCCGCAAAAAGAAGGAATATCAGGCTGAATGATAGCCAGATCGCAGTCCTGAGCGATATGAAAAAATCCAGTATGGCCCTTATGATCTTCATTATTAAAAAGAATGCGAGCTCTTCATAAAGAGGCTTACCCCGAGATAAGTGAACATAACGATCGCAAACCCGGCGATGCCGAGGATTACCGTGGGCTTTCCTGCCCATGAGGGCCGCAGCCTGGCATGCAGGCAGAGGCTGTAAAAGAGCCAGAGGATGACCGTAAAAAGTTCCTTCGGTGTCCAGAGCCAATAGGTCCCCCATGCATAAAAGGCCCAGATGCCACCGAATATCATAGCTGCCGAGAAGAAACAGTATCCCACCAATATCGCCTTGTACTGGAGGACCTCGACCTGCTGCTCCATCAGGACCAGAAAGACGCAGCCGAGCACTGCGGCAATGCCGAACAACGCATATGAGAAGAAAGAAAGGACCACGTGAGACTCGAACCAGAAGGTCTTTAATACCGGCGGCAGCGGAGTATTATGCGGCGGATAGGCAAGCGAGAGAACGGTAAGCAGAACCGCGAGTATGAGCATAGGATAGAGCATTCTCCTGCGGTTTTCCTGCTTATAGGTAATTACGATCGCAAATAGTGCGGTCGAGAGCGACATAAAGAAAAGTGTATCATGCGGGCCGATGATCGGCAGCCGTCCAATCTGCAGGCCCCGATAAGCCATAGCACCTCCCTGGCAGGCCAAGCCGGCATAGACAGGGACCATACTCTTATACCCGGCCAGGTAGAAAAAAACCGAAAGCAGCGCCAGTGACAGCATAGCCTCCATCTATTCACCCAATCTTTCGTCAATATACGAAAGCAGGGAAGACAAGGTTCTGCTGAGGGCCTCGGTCTGGGGGAGCAATGCCGCCACCCGGTTGATATAATCCTGTTCAACCAGCAGCCGGATTGATGTACTGAAATTGATGTCAAAAGCCCATGACATCAGCATCAGCTTGAAGTCGTTCAGTGTCCTGAGATGCGTCATTGAAGCAGTATGCCTGTGCTCGATATCCCGGAGGACCTCATCCGAATATTCCGGAAGGTCGGGAAGCCCCATGCTGGCCTCTGAGGGGATATCGGTGCGGTCCCCTTCATAAAACCCGATGAATATGCGCCATATATCCAGCTTATCAGCGTCTCTCACCATTCTCAGCAGAAACAGGTGCTCCTGGCTGTCAAGTTCGGGGACCGCAAAAGCGTTATGGAACTGAACCGCATTGATGATCGAGGCCTGTTCGTCTTCAGGCAGATGATCAAGCACATGCTCCTGCCTGAGGACCTCAGCGCCGAGTCTGCCGTGGTTGATCGAGATACTGTCCCGGAATGTCCTGTACTGTCTGTATTGCGGAAATCTGCCGATGTCATGAAAGAGGGCAGCGGCCTCAGCGATCAGGGTCTCATGAATGTCCCGTGACTCACCCGCTGCAATGCAGACGATATTGCTGCAGACACGGGAAGTGTGCGCGATCTTCAGGTCAATATTCTTCTGGCCTTCGCGGTCATCGAGGACAAAAGTTCGGGCATACTCATCGAACCAGTCCCTGAAACGGTCCAGGTCAGCCGGCTTCACCGCCTGAATATACCGCTCTTTCCGCCACTTTTTTCGATGAGCATTATATCGGTTATGGTCATTCCCCGGTCGACCGCCTTGCACATGTCATACACCGTCAGCGCTGCCGCTGCGACCGCGGTGAGTGCCTCCATCTCTACGCCGGTCTGTCCGGTTGTCTTCACCCTTGCCTCAATGACAATGCAGTGAGTCTTTGCCTGCGGGAGGAATTCGACGTGTGCCGATGTTATACTCAGGGGGTGGCACATCGGGATGATCTCCGATGTCTTCTTGGCCGCCATAATTCCGGCTATTTGCGCAACCCCAAGCACATCGCCCTTTTCTATCTTTTTGCCCTGGATCAGCCTGAATGTCTCTTTCTTCATAAACACGGTCCCCCGTGCAACAGCCTCACGCAGGGTAGACGACTTCTCCGACACATCGACCATCCGGGCCCTGCCTTTTTCGTCAACATGGGTCAGCCGCTTCATCCGCCGATCCTCGACATAGGTCTCTTCGCCGCCGCGGACTGAGAGCTGAAGTCCGGGCACCCGGCAGTTTCCCTCTCCCCTGACCCTTGACCCTGCAGATTATGCTCCTTGGGTTTTATCTCGATAGACAATCTCAGAAGCCGCTCGATCTCTTTGTCTGCAGCCCCGCTCCGGAGCGAAGACCTGAGATCGATCTCGGTCTCCGAAAAAAGGCAGGGTCTCAGTTTGCCCTCGGCCGTCAGCCTCAGCCTGTTGCACTCACTGCAGAAGTGATGGGTCAGGGCGCTGATAAAACCAATCACGCCCCTTGCTCCTTCGAGCCGGTAATATTTTGACGGACCGTTTTTCCTGACACGGACCGGAGAGAGCGGGGCAATCCGCTGTATAAGCTCCTTCATCTCGTCGGTAGATATGTACTTCTCGGGTCCCCATAGACCTTCAGTGCCCGATGGCATGAACTCGATAAACCTGACATGGCAATCGGAATCAAGAGTCATTCTTGCAAATGCTTCTATCTCGTCTTCATTGATACCACGTACCGGGACCATGTTAATCTTGACAGGGGAAAGTCCGGCCTTCCGGGCTGCATCGAGCCCACGCAGCACAGCCGCCAAGTCCCCGCCCCTGGTGATCTCCCGGAACCTTTCGGCCCTAAAAGAGTCTATGCTGATATTTACCCGGTCAAGGCCTGCATCGGCCAGAGTTGCGGCCTGCTGCGCCAGAAGCACCCCGTTGGTAGTCAGGCTGAGGTCCTCGATACCGCTGATCTTCTTTATCTCTGACACGAGGAAGGCAATATTTTTTCTGGTCAGCGGCTCTCCGCCGGTCAACCGCACCTTTCTGACCCCGAGGCCTGCCGCAATACGTGCTATGCGGATAATCTCTTCATAGCTGAGGATGTCGCCATGATGAAAAAGCGCTACCCCTTCGGCAGGCATGCAGTAGACACACCGCAGGTTGCAGCGGTCCGTGACCGAGATCCTCAGATAATCGATCACCCTGAAGAAGCTGTCCTTCAGCGTGATCATTTTTTTCTGGCCGGCTTCTTGTCAAACTCCGCCAGCCTTTTTTTGGCAAGGGCTGCGTCCTTTGTATCGGGAAACTTCTGGACCAGCTTCTCCAGAATCACCCTGGCGGTCTTCTTATCACCGATCTCGGCAAAGGCAAAGCCCTGTTTCAGGAGTGCCCCGACCGTCTTCTCGGTGTCAGGATATTTCTTGAGAAGCGTTTCGTATGCGAGGATCGCGCTTTCATAGTCCTTTTCAACGTAATACGTTTCCGCGATCCAGAACTGGGCATTGCCGGCCAGTTTATGCTTCGGCGAGTCCTTTATAAAGGCCTCAAACTTTCCCCTGGATTCCTTATACTTCTTATCCCTGAAAAGCTGGTATGCGGCATCGTACGGTTTCGCCGGATCCCCGGTTGCAACTTTTATTTCCCTCTCCTTGCCCCCGGCATTCTCAGGCCGGACATCCTCAGACTTTGCCTGTTCCGGGGGTGAAGTTTTTTCGGCATCAGGCTTTTCTATCTCTGCCTGGGCCCTGTTCTTTCCGGCCTCTTCGAGCAGGACAAGCCTCTCTTTGAGTGTTCTGACCTGGATTTCGAGGCCAGATATCTGGGCCCGCAGAAGGTCCTTCTCCGCAGTCGAGTCCTTGAGGAGCTTCTCCTGATAATATCTACCTTCCTCGAACCTCCCCCTCAGTTCCTGAAGGCCGCTGGTGATATCCGAGATCCTGGAGTTCAGCTCCCCCTGGCTATCGCGGAGCGCGGTGAAGGATTCCTCTTTCACCGCCCTGGCTGTCCGTTCTTTAAGACCGTCGACCTCTTTTTTCGATTCGAAGGTGTCCCGCTTCAGATTATCGACATCGCGCCTGAGCAGATCCATGTCGCTGTTCATTGCACAGGCGGCAAACATCAGCAGGAACAGTACCCCTGCTATGACCCTTAACATTGTTACTTGCCTGCCTTCGTGAGGACGACAAAATGTGCCCGCCTGTTCTTTGCCCAGCATTCCTCTGCCTGTTCCTTACACAGGGGTTTTTCCTCGCCATAGCTGATGACATCAATCTTTGATGACGGAACCCCAAGCGCCACCAGGGCATCCCGGACAGCCTTCGCCCTTCTGTCGCCGAGTGCAAGATTGTATTCGTTCGTCCCACGCTCATCGCAATGACCCTCGACCGAAAGTCTTGCAGCGGCGTTCTTAGTCATCCAGGACGCAATCGATTTCATTGCAGGCTGATACGTCTCTCTCACCTCGTATCTATCGTAATCAAAGAGTACATCGTTGAAAATCCCTTCCTGCTCAGCAATCTTTTGCGAGGAGCCGTCCTTTGAATCGACTGACTCTATCTTTGTCGGGACCTGCCGGTCGGTTACTTTGTCCGCGGCGTCCTTCTTTGCCATGTCTGCATCTGACAACTTTTGTGTCTGGTCATCTGTCCTGGTTGCCGCCTTTTGTGCACAGCCTGCCGCCACCAGTGACAGCAAGATTAAAACAAGCGCAAGTCTCTTCATAAAATCCTCCTTGGTAAAAAAATTAATTGGGAGACCATCTCGGACCAAAGGCCTTCAGGTCTCTTGGTGTTATTTTCTTCTGTGCCTCGCCATTGGCCCTCATTATATAGACCGCCTTTGCCCTGTCGCGGTCTGAAGTGAAGGATATATAGCGGCCGTCCGGAGAAAAGGACGGGTCTTCGTTGTTGCCCTGGTCGGTAAGTCTCATGAGTTCCGTCCCATCCGTTTTTATCGTAAAGACCTGGTTCTTTCCGCCGTGCCTTCCGGAAAAGGTTATTCTGTCCCCCAGTGGCGACCATCCCGGCGAGGTATTATACGAACCTTCAAAGGTAATTCTGCGGACATCTCCTCCATCCGCTCGCATAACATAGATCTGGGGAGAGCCCCCCCGGTCAGATACAAAGGCAATAAAATTTCCGTCAGGGGAGACCGCAGGGGAGACGTCGATCCCACGCGATGCCGTGATCTTTTTAAGAGAGCCGTTGTCGATCTGGTATGAATATATATCCGGGGTTCCCTCTTTCGAGGAGGAGAAGACAAACGAGTTTCCGTTTGGGAAAAAATCTCCTGCCATATTGACTCCTTTAGCAGAAAACACCCTTTTTTCAATCATTTTCTGAAAGTCTAACAAATATATGCCCCATTGTCTAGCGCGCTCAGAGGAGTAGATGATCCTGGTCCCGTCAGATGACCAGTGCGGCGTGAGCATCAAAGATCCCCTGAGTCCGAGTTTCCTGACCCTCTGTCCATCCCAGTCCATGACATACATCCCCTTTTCACCGCCATCGTCGCCGACAAAGACGATCCTGGTCCTGAAGATGCCCTGTCTGCCTGTTAGTGTCTGGTAGACATCATTGGCGATGCTATGGCCCAGTTGCCTGGCAAGGTCCTTATCTGCCTGATATTGCTTGTTGAGGATCTCCCTGCCGTCAGCAGTATCATAAAGAAGTACGGAAACTGAAAGATTCCGGTCTCCTGATACCGCCCCTTTGACGACCGCCTCGATGCCAAGAGGCAGCCAGTTTTTCTGATTAAATGGCTGCGTAGCAGACTCAATATATGACGACTTGTCAATGTACATAAAAAGACCGGTAAAACCCAGGTCATCCCTGATAATATCGGATATCTCGGTACCATGGGGTCCCTGGAGATCAAAGATCGCCAGGGGCAGTTTCTTTATCGACGGCGAGGTTATATCGATGTAGATCTTTGCCGACGAAACTGAAGGCAGTACCAATATGGCAATGAGAAGCAGCATGCCAATATGGCTACATGCATTTATCTTTGCCGTCATCCTGGCTTGTCCAGGATCCTTCCGGGCAGCCGATTCCGAGCAAGTCGGAATGACAGAACTCGATATTATATCCGGCTTTCTCATGGCGTAAACCTGATCCCGAATTCCATCTCATATGGCGGCGGGGTAACCGGCGATGCCAGTTCGATCGCCTTGAGTACTGACTTGTCAAAAATCCGGTCGCCTGATTTTTTTTCGATTTCCTGAATCTTTATTGCCCCATCCTTCAGAATTCTGATGGCTATAATCGCCTCAAGATTCCTCCCGATGCTGTCAGGATAAGACCACTGCTTATGTATCTCGGTTTTGATTCTATCCGCATAGGTCATCTCCCCGCCCTGGCTCCCGGCCTTTCCCCTCAGCCCACCTTTGACAGGTGTCTTTATTAAAGCCCGGGACTGCTCATTGCTGCCCTTTACCGAGAGCACCGCCTTTCTGAGGTTGGCCAGTTGCGCCAGCTTCTTTTTTGCGTCCAACGCATGAATTGAATCCTCAAGCCGCCTCTGATCTGCCTTTACATCGCGGGGACTTTTTGTCACGACCTTTGGTTCCGCGACCTTTGGCACCTCAACCACTGCCGGTGCCTGTTCCGCAGATTCAGAAAGATTTTTTTCAGCAGCGGGGCCGGTTGATCCCCTGTCAGGGGACACCAGGTCAACAACATAAGGCGACGGCATGATCATACGGTTTGAATTCCTCAGCACGATCAGGGTGATAAGAAAGATAGTTGCGTGCAGTGCTGCAGAGACAGCAGCTGTCTTCTGGAGACTAGGCCCCTTCATTTCACTTCAAGCTTCGGTTCGGTGATCATTCCGAGTTTTTCGATGCCTGCGTCTTTGATCTCACCCATCACCTCCACAACCAGGCCATAGGGGACATCCTTGTCTGCCTTGAGGAAAACGTTCGCGTTCAGCCTGCTGACCTTCTCAAGCTTTTTGCGCATCTCGGAGACCGAAACCTGGGTATCGTTCATCAAAAGGGTGCGGTCTTTTTTCAGGATAAGCGTGATCCTCTCCTCCGGCGGCAGTTCCTTGCCCTTTGCCTTCGGGAGGTTTACATCTATCCCCTGTTGCATAAGCGGTGCGGTCACCATAAAAATAACGAGCAGGACGAGCATGACATCGACAAGTGGTGTCACGTTTATCTCCGAAAGGACGTTTCTGTCCCGTTGGGTCTTCAATCGTGAGCTCCGCTGAAGAGCTCCAGCAGGTCCTCGGAGAAGTCCTCCATATCAATGATCATCTGCCTGGCACGGCTGAGATAATAGTTGTAGGCAATGACCGCCGGAATAGCTGCTGCAAGGCCGACCGCTGTTGCGATGAGGGCCTCGGCAATCCCCGGGGCAACAACCGCAAGGGACGCTGATCCTGCTGCGCCGATATTGTGGAACGAATTCATGATCCCCCAGACTGTCCCGAAGAGGCCGATAAATGGTGATGTCGATCCTGTTGTTGCAAGGAAGTTAAGATACTTCTCAAGCTTCACTGATTCGAGTGTCTCATAACGCCTGAGCTGCCGCTTGACCTCTCCCTTGTCGCGGTGCGCGTCGTCGGAATAGACCGACTTGAAAACATTGGCGATAGGGCTTAATGACATGTTTTTTGTTGCCTTGAAAAGACTCCTCGGGTCCCGGTTTGATCGGTATGCCCGCTGGAACTGCTCAGACTCCCTGTTTGCCCGGGTAAAATATCGTTGCTTGAAGAAGATGATCGCCCAGGAAACAACCGAGAAGAAAAGGAGAATGAGGAGCACGCCTTTGACAACGAGTCCTGCATTGAGTATCAGTTGAAGAACAGAGTTATTCATGTTAGCATCCTCTTAACCGCCTTGAATTTAAATAATTTTCGGCAAAAAGTCAAATTAACTTTATTTACTTCATAAACATAGCACAGAGCATAACCATAGCGACTGCTTATTATATAATAATTGGCTGAATAAAATATGACAGCTTCATAAAAAGTCCGTATTCTGCGTCGCGCTTCAGAACTCACTTCGACTCTCTGCTCAGGTCAGGCTCTCCGTCTGTCATGGTGAGCTTGTCGAACCATGAGCGTATTGCCTCCAGAATATACTACAAAACCGTCTCGTTTTGTCCCCATTTTCGACTTTTTGTAAGTTTATCAAATATTTTTCTGGTATAATAAGCGGCATATCCGGAGGGGTGGCTGAGCGGTTGAAGGCGACGGTCTTGAAAATCGTTGTAGGGGTAACTCTACCGTGAGTTCGAATCTCACCCCCTCCGCCATTTCCTTTCTTTTGTTTTTCCATATTGAACGGCACCCTGAGACAGGTCTGTGGCAAAACCGGATGAAAGGTGAAGGGGATTATTGTATCAGGACTGATGGTTATCGAGCACGCTGATAAATTCTTTTAGCCTTGCCCTGTCCTGCTCTGTCATATCGCTAAACTCTATCCCAATGTCGTAGCGCTCAGGGGAGGACCCGGCAATCAGAAGGCAGTTGGCGACCCTGCCCTGGAATCTGATAGAAGACCCGCCGGGTATAATGATTTCCATCGGCAGTATCTGCTCTGTCTCAGCACTGTTTGAGGCCTCAATGAGCATTCCTCCAAGGTTGATCGTCTTTGTTCTGTAATCTTGGGGAAAATCCAGGATAGCCGTTTTTGCTCCACCGACAAACACCCTGACCTCTTCAACCTTCAAACCTTCCCCGGCCGCTTCTTCTTTTATGAGAGCGGTGACTCTTCGCATTACGTCTTTCGAAGGGTTGGTCGTCTTAAGAATGGCCTTATACTGAGGAACGACATCGCCTCCGGCACCTTGTATGGTTCCACTCAGCGATGATGATACAATGGTACCTTTAATAGACATGATCCGGTCATTTTCGGTCACTTCCAGGGAATACTCACGCCCAATCTCAAGCCGCATATCAGCCCTGAGGGTCACTTCGCCTGACACCATCCCCAGAAGTACTACTTTGCTTGTCCGGACCATTCTGCCGCCGATCTGCATCAGGTCCACCATATAACGTTTATATCGCCTCTTACCTTTCACCATGGCCTCTATCGTCTGTATTCCTATTATTAATATAGCATTACTTCTCCGGGACCTTCCGTATTTTTTTAGAAGTTCATCCGTGCGGCGCGGCAATCGATATGAAATTGAGCCTTTCCGGGGAAATTATTATGACCAAAATTCACCATTCCATAGGCTATAATAGGTCTAAGGACTGCGGACTGCCAGCGAAATATGCCCGGCAGTGAGCTGCTATACACAAGTATATACTATGGACCATACCCCATCGAGCCAGGAACTTCACCACGAGATTTTCGGTTCAATCCTTGACAGGACCGAGATGACTCCCTTTCTCTTGCTGCCGGCGAGGGATTACGCAACGGCCCTTTCCCAGGCGACCAGGATGATGGGCAACCGCGGGTTCGACGTTCTCGGCAACGCGGAACTTCAGGAGAGCGAGAAGGACCGGGCAAACGGGTATGTCGAGCGCGTGTACCGGTACTTTCTCGACTGGCTCTTCCCTTTTGTAAAAAGGCAGCTGGAAGGACTCTCTGCCCTGAAGTCTGCTAATGCCGGCCTGTACCGGAACTGTCTGCATGCCATCGGAGAGATCGAATCGGTCCTGATGAGTGCGGAGTTCCGGAGGATCGTAAGCGAAGATCCCCGGCATCTCTTTCTCCTCGCCTCATCGCGGAGATATCCATGCGTTTTTTACTGGTATAAGGGCAGCGACCTGGACGTCCCGGCCGCGTGGCAACAGATCGCCTGTTCCATGCTCAAGATGGGGCACCTTATCAAGTCGGTGGAAGAGGACAGCCAGGATATCTACGACTACGCCGAGCTGGGCTTTTATCTGGGGGCGCAGGGACAAAGCCTAGACGATTTGTACCGGTATGGCTGGGACAATCCGAAACATATCCCCGACAATGCTCCTGCCCAGAGGGCCTTTGTTAAGGTCTCAACGTTTTTTCACAAATTGACGGAGTCGCTGACGTTCGATGGAAACAAGGGTTGCCTTGTCTTCAACAGCGGGGACGGGGTATCCGTCGATATCGTCGAGATCAAGGCCAGACTCAAGAGCCCCGAAAGCATGTTTACCAAACTCGGCAAAGACGTGGAGGGGGAGGCATATGATATCCGGGACATCCTGGCAATCACCTTCATCCTGAAGAACATGGACGACACATTAAAGCTTTTTCATGCACTACAGAAGCGGGGTGTGATCCTGCAGGAAAACACTGCCTCTCACTCAGTTACGCAGACCCTCTTCGAGAGTCCCCAGAGCATGCATGAAGCGGTGAGGCGGCTGATGGTCAGTCTTGCGCAGAGTAGTGGCAGCGACGAAATGCCGGGGGAAGAAGATCTCCTCGCCAATGCGGGGACGTTCTATGAGGCCCTGAGTGTAAACGCTGCCACAAACCTGCATTCTTCACTTGGACATAGAAAGTTCCAGTGCAAGATCGCCTTCTCACTGCCGATCCACTACACTGCGGATACGAACGAAATCATGATCCCGGGAACCCCGGTCTATACGATGCGGGATCGGGTCCGCAAAAAGACCCAGCAGCACACGTTGGGGGTGGAGCTACGCATCTCCGACGAACAGAGCTGGCGTGCTTCCGAACAAAAGGGAGACTCCCATCATGATGCCTACAAATTCCGCCAGCTGGTCTCGGTGATGAACAGGGTCTTTTCCAGCAGGTTCCCGGTGTCCGGAGAAAGCCTTGCTCAGCTGAGAAGAGACCAGGGGACCCTTTTCCCTTGAGCGGGAAGGATAAACAAAGAGGCACGGGCTGCTTGGCTATGGGCTTCCTGTTTTGTTTTGCCCTTTTTGGCCTTATACTATAGGCATGAAATTCATACTATTAATATTTCTCTTTGGTGTCATAGTCTATTTTGCAATCCGTATGCTGTCATCCATATTTGGCAAGCCTGCAACTCCCGCTACTCCTGTTTTGTTGCAGCCGACTAAAACTGATATAGATATCAGCATAACGGATACGGGTGAGGATGGTATGCCTGTCATTACTATCAGATCCAATGGGGCTACTCTGAATATCCAGTCGGTGAAGCAGGATGCTGGTCAATATGTTGTATCGGCAGAGAAGCAGGCTGATAATGTTGCTGTTATTTTTGTCGATAAGAAAGCTTAGAGCTGAAATGACACACCCCACCGCAAGCAGCAGGGTGTCTTGATATAGGGATTATAATAAGCATAAAGGCAAAGCTGATTCTGTCAGGGAATGCGGGATCCCGTTTCTTAATTTTCCATTTTTTCTTCTACCCGCTGAACAATTTGCTCTTCAGCATGTTGAGCCCCTGCGCAAGCATATCGCTCTCCGGAACTTTTCCATCAGGCGTCAGCTTGTCAATAATCTCCGGGAGCAAGACGGCTAATCCGTTAGAAGCTTCTTCCTGGGATACCCCGGCATTGGTTGCGATCTCCTGAATTTGATCAGAACCCAGGGCCTGTTTGAGCTGATCGGCAGTAACAGGCAAGTTATTGCCGGTGCTGACCCATGACCCTATAACGTCACCCAAGCCCTTGCTCTTAAACATCTGTACAAGGCCTGAGAGCCCTCCGGTCTGTGGATTATTAATCAGTCCGGTAACGCTCTCAAGTAATCTATTCTGGTCCCCGCCAAAAAACTGTCGCGCCAATCCGCCTGCAACCTCATCAAATAATCCCATAACAATCTCCTCCATATCAAGTTATTTTCATGACCAGGTATTCGATGACTCCACCAACTGCTCCACCCAGAATAACAGCTGCCGCAATTCCCAAAACAATGCTCAGAATAATCCCTGCCACAACCATCAGTCTGATAAAGGTTGTCGGCTTGACGGGTTTTCCGGAAAACTTATTCAGAATAAAAACAATCGAGAAACCGCCACGATGAACTGCACGCATTAATCCAAAGACAACGAAGAAGAATCCCCCAGCGAGGGCACCGAAAACAATTCCAATAAAAGGTGCAGGGTTCATATATAACAGAATGTCCTCGGTTTTACAGGGAAAATATGGGGTGGCTCCCGATGCCGGAAGCCACCGCCACATTAACTGAATGGTATGGCTATTTTTTCTTCTTTTCCTCTTTTTTCTTCTCTTCGCCCTTCACCTCAACACCTGTTGCCTTCATCGTGTAGTAAATTGTTACCTTAGAGCCCTTTTTCAGATCGCCGGTTATCTTGGTGTCCTTGTCGCGGGCTATCTCCCACTTTTCATCACCCTTCTGGACCGTGATGGAATCGTCCTTGACCTCAAGAACCGGGCCAGTAACCTGATAGGCCTTTGAGCCGGCAAATGCAAATGAAGCAAACAGCAGAAGTGTCATACTGAAAACCGCAAAACGTTTCATGGACTTTCTTTCCTCCTCAACTGATCTTTCTTTCATGCTCCCAGGAGCACAGCACCATCATGGGGCTACTATTTACTTTACCGTGATTATATCCTTGATCTTGCTGAAACCGCCCTCTTTGATCCCTTTCACCTTCATTATGTCTTCAGGAGAACTGAATGGTCTGCCGTCAATAATGGCCTGGGCCTTCACCGGTCCAATTCCCGGAAGAGCCTCGAGTTTCTCCTTGCTTGCCGTATTGATATTGACCTTTTCTCCCGGTGCAAGCTTCGAAGTTGCCTGTTTTTCAACCGCAGAGGGACTCTTTGGTGCAGGTGCAACCTTTGCCGGAGCCGGAGCCGCGGGAACTGCAGGCGTTGCAGCGGCTGCCGGAGCCTGGGCAGGTTTTGTTGCTGCCTTTGGAGGCTGAGGTGCGGCGGCTGCCGGGCCGACCGAAACAAAAGGCTTCAGTGCATCTATCTTCTTTGCTGAGATTCCGGCTTTTGAGAGTTCATCAACGGATTTATAAGGGCGATTTTCTATGATTTTTTTTGCGGTCGCCGGCCCTATGCCCTTGATCACTTCGAGATCCTTCTGTGAAGCAGTATTAATATCCACGAGCCCCTTTGCTTCTTTGGCAAACGCACCGGGCATACTGAGACTAAGCGAAACGACAGCAACGACAAACATAAGCAACCAGCCCAATGTTGTAGACTTCCTGTTAGTTCTCTGCATACTCATCCTCCTCCAAAATAGAAATAATTACTGCCGGCATACTCCTGATGCCGGTCTATACCTTTATAGCATGTATATCATTAAGCCTGCTGATTGTCAAGAATTTTATAGAAATGCAGTGCATATGCAGTCTCTGTTTATTATGTGCCGGCCTGAGCGTACTGTATTGATTTAATGGGATTATTATCGCAAGCCTTTATCCCTTTCTCATCTCCCTGAACGCCTTGAATGCATTTATAAGGCCGTTGGTGGATGAATCATGTGAGGTCACTACTCCATCGTCATGTATTTCGGGCAGTATCCTGCCGGCGAGCTGCTTTCCAAGCTCAACTCCCCACTGGTCAAAGCTGAATATATTCCATATGACACCCTGGACAAAAATCTTGTGTTCGTAAAGAGCGATCAGGCTGCCGAGAGTCCGGGGGGTGATTTCCCTGACTAGAAAAGAATTGGTCGGCCGGTTTCCCTCAAACACCCTGAAGGGTGCAAGCTTTTTTATCTCTGAAGGGCCCTTCCCGGCTGCTCTTAGTTCTTCGACAACCTCTTCATAAGTCTTGCCGCTCATCAGAGCCTCGGTCTGGGCAAAGAAGTTTGAGAGCAGGATGTTATGATGTGCTCCTACAGGGTTATGGCTGATCGCCGGTGCGATGAAATCACAGGGGGTCAGCTTTGTACCCTGGTGTATATGCTGGTAAAAGGCGTGCTGACCGTTTGTGCCGGGCTCTCCCCAGATTACCGGTCCTGTCTGGTATATCACCTTTTTTGCTCTCCTGTCGATATACTTGCCGTTGCTTTCCATATCCCCCTGCTGAAAGTAGGCGGCAAAACGGTGCATATATTGATCATATGGCAGCAGCGCATGGGTTGCGGCCCCAAAGAAATTGTTGTACCAGATCCCCAGGAGGGCCAGGACGATCGGGATATTCTGTTCAAGGGGTGCTTCCCGAAAATGCCTGTCCATCGCATGGGCGCCCTCAAGAAGCTCTCTGAAATGGTCGAACCCTATGGAGCAGGCGATCGAAAGCCCGATGGAAGACCAGAGAGAATACCGCCCCCCGACCCAGTCCCAGAATACAAACATATTTTCCGGTGCGATACCGAAGGCCTTTACTGCTGTTTCATTCGTCGATATCGCCACGAAATGATTTTTCACGAATGCCATGTCCTGGGCCGCATCGAGGAACCACCCCCTCGCGGTATAGGCATTGGTCATCGTCTCCTGCGTCGTAAATGTCTTGGAAGCGATCATAAAGAGTGTCGTCTCCGGAGAGAGCCCCCGCAGCGTTTCGATGATATGGGTGCCATCGATATTCGAGACAAAATGGACCCTGGTCTGGTTGCGGTAAGGCTTCAGCGCTTCAGTGACCATAACCGGTCCCAGGTCAGATCCGCCGATGCCGATATTTACGATGTCGGTTACCGGCCTGCCTGTATATCCTTTCCATGCGCCTGAGGTGACTTTGGAAGAAAAGATCTCAACCTTTCCGAGAACGGCATTCACCTCGGGCATGACGTCCCTGCCATCGAGATATACAGGGGTGTTCGAACGGTTTCTCAGGGCAGTGTGAAGCACCGCACGGCCTTCCGTCTCATTGATCCTTTGCCCCGAAAACATCTTTTCCGCTGCATCCACCACCCGGGTTTCACGGGCGAGTCCGGACAGGAGGCGCATCGTCTCATCCGTAACAATATTTTTTGAATAATCCAGGAGAATATCTTCAAACCTGAGTGAAAACTTCTCAAAGCGTTCAGGATCTTCATCGAACAGGTCTTTCATCTGCCTCTTCTTCATCGCCGTGAAGTGCGTCTTCAGCTCCCGCCATGCGTGTGTCTTAACCGGATTTATTTTCGCAAGCATAAACTCCTCCATTCTTATCTCCAAATAAAATAGTACCAGAAATGCTCCAGGTAGTCTGCAGAAAATATTATCGGCGTCCCGATGCCCGTCATTTGCCATCAAATAACAGCTATATCCAAAAAACGGCGTGACAATGGCAAGTAAGCGGATTCAGCGGCGTATTGTGCCGGTGTCTCGCAGATCCGGTTTCTCGGTTGTATCGGACCGAGAATGAGCGAACCTGCTGTTGTCGCGCTGTTTATAGCACAGCAAATCTTTTATACTAATCAGTACAATGAAAGTGACAGTCCTTCTTTCGCTTGTCTTTCTCCTGGGGTTCCTGGTTGCGATCCCTGCCGGTCCCATCCAGATCGAGGTCATCAGACGATCGGTCCACGGCCATCTCAAACCGTCCCTTATGGTTATCCTGGGGGCGTTTCTGGTTGATATGCTGTACGGCGTTGTCGCCTTTTTCGGCATCGCACCTTTTCTTGAGCATCCAACGGTCCAGGCGATCTTCTGGTTCAGCGGCAGCATGATCCTCGGGGTCCTCGGGGTCCTGACGATTCGTCACAGCAGGCAGGGGCATGATATCAGCAGGCCATCGCGCCTTCTGACCAGAAAGCGCTGGTCTCTGCTGAGTGGTGTTTCACTCTCAGTCACAAATCCGGTCATGATCCTCTGGTGGCTTTCTAGCCTTAATATTTTCAGAGATATCGGCCTGGTCCCGGTCTTTACCCCCGCCATCGCACTGGCATACCTTTTTGCCGGAAGCCTCGGTCTTGCCTCATACCTCCTGCTTCTCTCCCTCATCCTGCACCGGGCCAAGAGTTTCATCTCTTCCAGAAGAGTGCGGCAGATTAACACTACGCTCGGTGTTTTTCTCCTACTCCTGTCAGGCTATTTCTTCGTGCATGCAATCCTGGTCTTTATCAAATAAACTTCTATTGTTTCTGCCCCTCTTTTTTCTTCGAGTCCCCGTTCGCTGCATCCCCACCCATCAGGCCTTTCTTCCGTGGGACTGCCTTGACAACACAGCATTCCTGCTTCTCCGTGCAGTCGATAAAAGCCCCCTCGGCGGACTCTTCCTCCGGCTCACAGACATCCCGGCAGACGCCTCCGTACTGGGTAGCACAATTTTCACTGGCAAACGCCAGCGTTGGAAACAGGACAAAAACCAGCAACCACTTCAGAGACATCATACACCTCCGCAATGCAACATTAGGGTATTTTATGTTCATCCATCGATCATGACTATGCAGCACATCATCGCCACTGCCCAGACAATATCCGAGAGTGCAAGCTGAAACTCGCAGGTAGAATCGAAAAAAATGTCTACCCGCTCAGGAAATTCCTCGTCTTCAACCCAGAGTATCATCGTGACCGGCACACGGGGAAGGGGATAGAACCTGATACCTGCATCGCCGAGTCCGTCAACGAGCTCCGCCCCGTACTTCCGGCCTTTATGGATAAAGCCCTCTTTATCGCGGGCGAACATCCCGGCTATGACATCAACCGGAAGCAGGTGCGTTCCGGTGGTGAATCGGTGGCCTCCCTTGACGTCCACAGGACGGATAAGTCTTCCGGTAGGAGGAATATCCTTGGCATGAGACATGTACCCGAGCACCGAGATCCTGAAGAAATCCCGGAGTTTGCCGAGAAAAAGATCACCGCGCGCTGATGGGCAGGCGATCAGCATTTCGCAGGGATTCACCTGAAAGTCGATGCCGAAGGAACGAAGAAGATAGGCACCCGCCTTTTCGTCAAAGACCGCCAGGGTCCTTGATGAAACGTCCTCCCGAGAAAGACCGCAGACCTGTTCCCAGGCCTTTTCCTCGCCGTGCTGTATCTTTATGGGTATAAGATCCATGTTCAATTATAGTATAATTGCCGGAAAAGAACCTGCCTCTTCTGCCCGCCGGCCGCTTCCCTGGAGGCTGCCCGAACCAGGGAAATTGCGGCCAGGGCGGGATCAGGCAGAGAGTTCCCTGATTATTCCTTCAAGGAGGGTGGTAATAACCGACAGGTCGGAGTCCCGGTCAAAGTGAGGAAGTATATCAGGTTCGGGCAGTTCGCCCTTGATCTCTTTGTCAAGGACCCTGCAGAAGGCCAGCATGATGCGGTTGTCGAACTGAGTATCCAGGCAATTTTTCAGCTCATTGAGGGCATCCTGTATATCCATCTTGTCCCTGTAGGCCCTCCGGGAGGTCATCGCATCGAAGGCGTCCGCCAGGGTAAGTATCCTGACGCCGTCATTCAGCTCCTCGTTGGTGAGCGCATCGGGATATCCGCTGCCGTCCAGCCTTTCGTGGTGGTGCTTGATCATCTTTCCGACATCCTTCCAGGGAAAGTTGATTTTTGAAATGATCCTGTGGGAGAGGGTTGAATGCGTCCTTATTTCTTTGAGCTCTTTCGGGGTAAAGGGTTTTTTCTTGTTCAACAGTTCGTTGCTGATGACAAGCTTCCCGACGTCGTGGAGGTACCCGGCGACATAGATCCCTTCTATATCGTGGTCATTCCATCCCAGTTCCCGTGCAATAGCCACCGAATATTTCGCGACCCTCTGAGAGTGGTGCTTTGTATAGGCGTCCTTTGCGTCAATAGCAGCAGCAAAGGCCTGGATCGTGTCGTGGTAGATATGCCGCATCTCCTCATAGAGCCTCCGGTTTTCATCGAGCTGGCCCGAGAGGTCATTGAAAAGGGAATGGTTGTTCAGGGCGACCGCGATCTGGGCGGCGATGATGCGCAGAAGTTCAAAGTCTTTGACTGTGTAAGGATCTGTGGTGAATTTTTCTCCCAACAGGACAATCCCGGCAAACTCGTCCCGCACCCAGAGCGGCGCCAGTATCCCTGTCCCGCCGCCGAACCCGAGGTCGGCCGGGATAGGGCAGGGCTCGTTCCTGGCGAGCGACTTGAGTCCTTCGCTGCTCGCACGTTCGGGGTCAAGCTGGTCAAAACCCCTCTGCGCAAGGATATGCATCTGGCCGTCAGGCTTGTTGAAGGCCAGTATCGCGCCTTTGTTGGTCAGAAATGTCCCGGTGATCACGTGGAGGACAGACTGTATCCTTTTCTGAAAATTCCTTCCACCGGTAATTTCCTGGCCAAGGTCAACCAGTGCAGAGATGTTATAGAGGGCCCTTTTGAGTTCTGAGCTCATGCGGACTTATACCGAGCCAGCGCCGAGATACCGCAGCGCGTCGCTTTCAACAGGAAAAATGAGCAGATGTTTCAGCAGTCCGAGCATATCGAGCGTGTCTATCTGAAACTTGGACATATCCGAGAAGCAGACAGTGCCTTCGACGGTTCTGAGGTCCTCGATGATCTGCAGCAGCAGGGATATGCCGATAGAGTTGATCAGGCCGGTGCCGCCGAAGTTAAGCACGATCTTTCTGATACCCTTGTCAGTATATCTGCCGCACTCAATAACAAGGCTTTCTCCAGTCAGATTGTTCAGGTATCCTTTCGGGTAGATGACCGCAGTGTCGCCGTCAAGTCTGGAGTCAACGGTGAATTGAGCAGGGTTCATTGAAGCACCTCTTTGCGTTTTATATTTTTCTTGAGTACCACTCTTGTGCGGTCGCCTACCCTCTCGACCTTTACATTGTCCATGATCCCTGATATGAGTCTGAACCCCCAACCCCTTTTCTGTCCGCCGCGGAGCTTCTCGTCTGCAGGAATATCCTGCAGCGAATCCAGCGTGAAAGGCCTGCCGGCGCTCTCTATCGTTATCTCGATATCGTCAGGCCGGGAAATGAATTTAAGCAGGATCCGCCGGTCATAGCTGCCGCTGTGCTCAATCGCGTTAATGCAGACCTCTATAAGTGCAAGCTGGAGGAAACTCAGAAAATCGCTGTCGAGGCCAAGATTCTTTCCGATCTGCTCGACCGCGCCAGCGGCCACGAGTTCAGCGTTCGAATCCATCGGAATAACCAGTTCGAAGCACGATTCTTCTTTTTCCCGGAGATACTTCTTCTCTATCGCCTCACGGACCTGATCGGTGGTCCTTCCCTCTATCTCCTTCATGAAGAGCCCGCGTAAAAAATCCTGAAGCAGCGGATCCTTATCACGGAGCATCCCCGACGCCTGTAATTCGTCCAGAGCCGCACCTGTCTCAGACTCCCGCAGACCCAGCACTTTCGAGAGTCTTTCGCTTCCCATCCCCCTGTTCTCGAGCGCATGCATCAGGAGTTGAATCACTGCCTTCCTTTGGGCCGCATCCCCGGCGTACCGGCTGAATACCGAAGACCAGTATAAGGCCGTCTCGCCCTCTGAGACCTCCATGCTGTAGCATTCAACCAGGTCCTTTTCAGTCAGGTTATTCTTCTGCATCTTCCGGGCAGTCGTTGCAAGGTTTCTTATATAAAGGGGATTGCCCCGCACAACATTGAGGAACTTCAACGTTTCTCCTTCAACGCAGGACAGCTGCAGTTTTTCGAGGTGAGACCTGAAGAGCGTCCGGGCAAGGTCGTCCGGAAGGGCGCCGAGCCGCAATCTCTCGACCCCTCCCACGAGCGCCTGGTCCGCAAAAATCGCTTCGAGGGCAGCTGCAGAGCCGGTAATAACATGAGGGCAAAGACTGTTCTTCATCGATTCACTGAAAAGGCTTGTCAGCCCGTGTGCGTCACCGCGGACCGACTCGTAGAGGTTTTCTGCCGCGTCGAAGTCATCCAGCATCACAAAGACCGGACTCCCGCCTTTTCTCGCTGCCGTGACCGGGGCTGATATCGCGGCAACGATCTGCCAGTAAAGGTCCTTATTATTCAGATGGACCTGGAAGTCTGCCATGCAGTCCAGCAGCCACTCCAGGCCGAGGGAGGAGATGAGCGGGATAAGCTTCTCCAGCGGTTCAGAGACGTTCTCTGCGAGAAAAGGATCTTTCCTCAGGAACGCGAGATACTGCCTGACAAATCTCGTAAGGTAGTCCCGCGCAAAATAGTTGCCCTTGAGATTTGCGGTCCTGAAGGAATAGTAAAAGGGGACGACCCCCTCCTCCATGAAGAGTATGCGGTACAGCTGTTTGAGGAGCTCTGTTTTGCCGATGCCCCGGGCACCTTCGAGTATCACATTGCCGGCGAGGCCGTCTGACTTCATCTCAGGAAGGCGCCGCAGGTAAGTGAGTTCACTTCCCCTGTTTACAAAGTCTTTTGCAGGAATAGAATTAAAAGGCACCGGTCCCTTTCATGCTTCTTGTCTGTCGCCCTGTTTGGGCATCTGACATTATAACAAATCTGCCTGACTGAACAATATGGTTCCAAAACAGCCTATTACAGCGATTCGACTGACTCTGCAATAAAGTCTCTCACCGACCGGTCGAAAAGTATGGATGCGTGATTGACCGGGAAATCCCTGTGTTCGTCCGCATACGACAGCCGGGAGCTTGCAGAGGTGACCAGTCCATCCCCGAACCCCTCACGCATCTCTCCGGGGATGATCCGCTCCGGGACCACCTTTGACAGCAGGTCGGGAATAGAGGGCAGAATCGGCCTCAAAAGGTCAGGGTTTGTGCCTCCAATTGATATATAAAGCACCCCCTCCTGCTTTATATCCTTCAGTTCTGCATAGAACTTCGACTCCGGAAGAAGTTCGCGGAGCCCGCTGCTGCTGAGGAACCCCAGAATCCGCTGGAAGACTGAATCTATTTCATTCTTGCTGAAGCCCTTCACGAGCTGGTACAAAAGGCTCGTGAGCGGAGAGACATATGCGGGCCATCGTGCCATTGAGGTGCCGTGATGCGGTGTGGCAAGGGTTATCAGCCCCCTGGCCGTTCTCTGGTGATTCTCAAGATACTTTCTCGCGATCAGCCCGCCCCTGCTGTGGCAGATAAAGATGATGCCATTGCCGGTATATGAAGAATGCTGTCCGATCAGGCCCTCAAGCTCCGCCACAGCAATATGCATGGGCCCCACAGGCCTCGACTGTGTCCATGAAAGCAGGCTGAAGCCCAGTCCCCTGAGATCTTCAAACGAGGTGACGAGTTCATTGCCACCATACAGCAGGACCCGGAGCGGATATTTTCCGCCGAGGATCTTCGCCTCGGACGGATTGCTCCAGGCCTTCATGTTCATCCCCATCCCGTGGATAAAAACTGCCAGAGGCCTGCGGTCTTCGCCCTTATGGAATATCATCTCGAGCTGCATACACTATCCCGTAGTGGAATATTAGCATGAGACAGGACGTTATGCACCCGGGCGCGGTATAATAAAACAGAGGCGTGAAAAAACAGAAGAGGTGACTATTGCAATGAAGTGCCCTGACTGCGGCATGGGAGTGAGACCCGGAGAGCCCTGCCCTAAATGTGGGAAGAAAGTGGCTGCTTCAGATGGCATGAAGGTAGAGTACAAGGATTTCAAGGGCGCGGAGCTTCTGGATATACAGATGCCGGGGAATCGCTCCCACGGTCCGGCGAATGAGCAACCGGAAGCTGCGCAGAAGAAGACGATGAGTTCAAGGCCAGCCGCATTGGACAGGAAGAACACCCCTGCAAGCAAAACGCTTCTTATTCTGTTTGCCATTGTCATGGCTGCTCTGGCCGGCTATCTTCTGCTAAAGGTTTTCCGCTGGCAATAACCCTGGGCTGACAGCTCAAAGCTTACTTCCGCTCCCTCTTGATATCGATCACCGTTACCTCAGGCGGAGACAGGACCCGAATGGGGGGACCCCAGGTACCTGTCCCCCTGCTGACATACAATGTACTCTTACCTCCCACGTCAGCAAGGCCTGCCTGCACCGGATAATAAAGCCAGGTCAGGATGCTGAACGGGAAGATCTGCCCTTTATGCACATGTCCTGAGAGCTGGAGATCGAAAAGACCAATGGCTGCCTTGTCGACAAGCGGGCGATGCTTCAGCAGAAGCCTGAACCTGTCAGGGGGCAGGTCAGTGAGCAGATCTCTTTCATTCGCCGAGGGGGCGAGTTTCATCTGCCTTGCAGCAGGGTCATCAATCCCGACAACGGTGATGATATTTCCGACATTCACCCGCTGCCCTCTGAGCAGGGTAAATCCGGCATCCTCATGGAAACATTTCGCCTCTTCAAGCCCTGCATAAAATTCATGATTCCCGGTGACAGCGAACTTGCCGTATTTCGGCGAAATCTCACTGAGTATTGCAGCATAACCATTGTAGGTACAGACCTGGCCGTCGACCAGGTCACCGGTCGAAACAAGAATATCCGGCCCTGCCTTCTTAACTGCCTCGGCAATCCTGCGCAGATGTCCGTCCCTGTTGATCAACCCGACATGCACATCAGAGATCTGCACGATCCTGAGACGGTCGACGCCCGGGGGAAGTTTGGATGTTGCCAGCTGTATGTATTCAGTGCGAATGTTCCTGGCCTCGAAATACCCGTATGCAGTTGTGGCAACCGACAGACCAAAAAGCACCAGCAGTACACTATGCGGCCCTGCCCTCAGAAAGGAAAGGTCCTGACGGGAGATTTTCTCCAATACTGGGACGACCGCCCGAAAGAGATCATACGACAGGGCATAGGCATTGAACAGGAACAACCAGCCCATCCAGATAAAGCCTGCCCAGGCACCCATGTGCGCAAAAGTGTTATGTCCCTGCTGTTCAGCATAGCGGACGATCACCGGCATGAAGACCATCAGCAGAAGCAGCAGGATAAAAGGAATGGTCATTGCCGGCGGGAGAATCCCCGCAGACCTCACCTTGACAAAGAGATATGCATGCATCCCCCCATAGACAAGGAGAAAGACCCCAAGGAAGATGATCATGTCTTCTTTTTCCCGCGGAAGAACTGACTGCCCTGCCCGGGATACGGTCTGTACTCAGACAGAGAGGTTGGTTGCTGAACAGCAGGCCAGATTCCCGGCTGAGGTCCGGTCCCTTCCCGGGAGATGTCTGAAGGATCGGAATCAAGCATCGCAGGGTGCAGGTTTATATCCACACCGCTTATATTCCAGCTGAACTCGATCGGGATGCCGTTGGGGTCAAAGGCATAGACAGAATGTATAAAGCCATGATCGATCACCTCAGACACCCAGAATCCGGCCGCATCGATGCGGTCCTTAAGTTCCAGAAGCATCTCCTTTGATTCTACACCGAAAGAAACATGATCAAAGGCAACCCGTCCGGAGACCCTTCTGCCATGCTCCTTCTCTTCAATCGGGGAGACGCCGGGCCATTCGAAAAAGGCGATCATGTCATTCTCTGAAATCTCAAAAAAATAATGCCGGTACCCCGGCTCACCGAGACCCGCGATCAGTCTCATGCCAAGGAGGTCACGCCAGTAGCGTATGGTGCCGTCCATATCGCCGGTCACCATCGCAAGATGATTGACCCCGGTGTATCTGATCATACAGACCCCCTTCTCTTCTGCCTGTAACTTCCTGAGGATATCAACCAACTCTGGTTCCGGCTCATGTATAATTATATAATGACAAGGGCAGGATTTCCCAAAATGATTATTCACTGCGGTTTTCTTCAGGGACGAGACCATGCCTAGCTCGCTGGGCAGCCCCATTTTCCCCTCAGTCATCCTTCTCCCCTCGGTCATCGCGGTCGTTGCGACAGGCAGTCTCCTGGCCGTCAGGGCGGCTGCCTTCAGGCTGCTGCGGCGCTGGGGCGGCAAAACGGCAAATCGCCTGGACAACATAATTATTCCCGTTATTGAGACCCCCTCGATCTACTGGTGCATTGCGATCGGGTTATACCTGGGGATTGCCCTCTCTGATATCCCTGAAAAATATGTCTTATACACCAGCAAGACTATCCATATAATCATCATACTCTCGATCACGGTTGCAGCAGCGAACCTTGCCGGGAAGATATTCCGTGACTATATAAGGCGGTCGAGCCTGCCGGTGCCCACCACCGGTCTTGCCTATGGAATAATGTACGGGTCCATTCTGGTAATCGGCGTTCTGATTATGCTGAGCGTCCTCGGCATCTCGATTGCCCCGCTGATCACCGCCCTCGGCGTCGGGGGCCTTGCTGTTGCCCTTGCCCTCCAGGACACTCTTTCGAACCTTTTTGCCGGCATGCATATACTGGTCGAAAAATCTGTCCGGGTCGGAGATTTCATTCGGCTTGAAAACGGGCTTGAGGGCTATATCGAAGACATAACCTGGAGGACGACCCGGATACGGATGCCTGCAAACAACATGATCGTCATACCGAACAACAAACTCTCACAGAGTATTGTGACGAACTATAATCTCCCTGAAAAGAGGCTCACGGTGCAGATACAGGTCAGTGTCGGTTATGATGCCGACCCTGATCTGCTTGAGGCAGTCCTGCTTGACGAGGCAAGGAAGGCTGCGGCTGAACTTGAATTCATACTGCCCGACCCCGCTCCGGTCGTTCATCTCTCACCAGGTTTTGGGGAGGCGTCGCTCGAGTTCACCGTTGCTGTCCATGTCAGGGAATTCAGTGACCAGGCCCCTGCACAGCATGAGCTGAGAAAGAGGATCCTGAAGCGTCTCAGGAAAGAAGGGATCATGATGCCGTTTCCGAGGACGGTCTTCATGCGTGAGTTCAAGACATGAGTCAGGAGAAAGGCATGAAAAACAAAATTGATCCCATCGCCCTGATCACGAAATACTATCCTCCGGAATCCCTTGCCTACGAGATCCTGATCGAGCATTCGAAGAGGGTCGCAACAAAAGCCCTTGCTGCCGCCGGGGCTGCAGGCCACCTCTCTCCTGACAGAATCTTTATTGAAGAGGCAGCGATACTGCATGATATCGGGATCTTTCTGACCGATGCCCCGGGGCTTGGGTGCTTTGGTGACGAGGAATATATCTGTCACGGCTATCTCGGGCGGGAATTGCTTGAAAAGGAAGGGCTGCCGGTCCACGCCCTTGTCTGTGAGCGGCATACCGGAGTCGGGCTGACCATTGCCGATATCGAAAAATATGATCTTCCGTTGCCGAGACGGGATATGCTCCCGGTTTCGATCGAGGAGAAGATCATCTGCTATGCAGACAAGTTTTTCTCGAAGAGGATCGAATCGTTGTCTGTTGAAAAGTCTCTGGATGCGGTAAGGGCGGAAATTGGTAGATACGGGGAGGAGAACCTCGGAAGGTTCGAGGAACTGCACAGGCTTTTCAGTAAATAAGCTGCTTCAGAAACAGTCCCTGTGGCGGGGCGGTGGGGCCGGCCTGGGTCCTGTCGCAAGACACGAGGATCCGGTCAAATTCTCCGGGGGAGGTCTTCCCCCTGCCGACATCAACAAGCGTCCCGACAATATTCCTGACCATATGCCGCAGAAACGCATTTGCCTCGATCCTTATCTTGATGAAATCTCCGGGGAACGAGGCAGTCATAAAGCTGATTTCTCCGGTGCGGGATATGTCGAGATAACTGACCGTCCTTACGGTCGTCTTCGCCCCGCAGCCTGAGCCCCTGAAGGCCGAGAAGTCATGCTCTCCCAACAGAGATGCCGCTGCAGCACGCATAGAGGCGAGATCGAGGTCTGCCGCAATATACCAGAGATAAGGGTGAAGAAAGGCAGAACGCACCCTGCTGGTTGAGATCAGGTAAAAGTAGCTTTTTCTGATTGCGTCATACCTGGGGTGAAATTCCTGGTTGGTTTCTTCAGCAGACCGGATGCGGATATCAGAAGGCAGTTTCGCATTCAGGGCACGCTGGATTGTTTCAGGCAAAAGACCGGATTCTGTGCTGAATGCCGCAACCTGACCAAGCGCGTGGACCCCGGCATCGGTCCTGCTTGCCCCGGTGAGACGGATATCCTCACCCGTAATGGATGCAATGGTCGTGCAAATGACGTCCTGGAGCGTCCTGCCTGTCTTCTGGGATTGCCAGCCCTGATAGCGCGAGCCATTGTACTCTATAAGAAGCTTTATGAAGCGCACGGATGAGGACCGGACATAGACTAGTGGACCGAACAGGAGATGCAGGGATCGTATGCCCTGACGAGCATTTCTGCCAGTAGTTCAAGATTTCTGTCCTGCATTCCTTCAGAGGCGAACTTACCGGCAAGGGCTGCCAGGTCATGCTGGATGTTCGCATGGTTCTGGCTTGTCGGGATAACACAGTCGCATTTGACGATATGACCGGTCTCGTCAAATTCATAGCAATGATAGAGAATGCCCCGCGGCACTTCGACTGCGCCGACCCCAATGCTCCGTCGGGGGGTGACCGGCTGTCTTGGAGCGACCCACGCAGATCCGAGCAGGTCATCGATCAGCCGAATGGATTCCATGACAACATGGACAGACTCAACCAGCTGCGCAATATTATTCATATAAGGGTTATGTGTGACCGGGGCAAGTCCGAAGGCAGCTGCAACCTCTCTTGCTACCGAATGGAGGAAGTCAAAGTTGTTGTTCACCCGGGCCAGGGCGCCGACTGCAAAGGATTCGCGGGAGAGCCTGCTCCATTTCGAGGTCGACTGGTCGACGACATATTCGTTTGTCATAAGCCGGTATTCATGCTCTCTCCTGATAATACCGTCGGACGAGACCAGATCTCCACCGATAAACGGATAATCATGGTCGCCTTTAAGTGAGACAAATTCGGTCTCCCTCACAAAGTCAGGAAGGCTGAATGTCTTGAAAATTTCTGCAGTGGCGAGCAGGTCCTTTACCGACTCAAGCAGTCTGACCCTGAACTTTTCCAGTTCGGCTTTTTCCGGCAGCATCGTAAAACCTCCAACAACGGTCCTCGTCGGATGGAGCCGCCGTCCGCCGACGCAGTCGCACATATCATTGGCAAGAAGCTTCAGCCGTGCAGCCCTCTTTACGACATCAGGGTGCGAGTTAATCAGCGGAAATACGCTCCCCACATTCAGAAAATCGGGTGCCGCCAGAAAATAGAGGTGCAGCACGTGGCTCTGGAGTGTTTCCATGTGTTTAAGCAGAATCCGCAGCTTCCTTGTCTGTTCAGAGGGAACCATGCCAAAGGCATTTTCGATGGCCCGAATGCTGGCAAGGGTATGTCCGATCGAACAGATACCGCAGATCCTGCCGCAGATCCAGGGAGCATTGTCCCATTTCTTGCCGACGAGCAGCGCCTCAAAAAAACGTGGTGTTTCGACAACCTCCCAGGTTGCCTGCTCAAGCTTCCCCTCTTTTATGAAGATCTTTATGTTGCCATGTCCCTCAACACGGGTGAGGTGACGGACATCTATATTACACGTCACCTTCATATTCTCAGCCCCTTGTCCCTGCTGTCGACGGTATCACGAAACGTCTCAATATCTGAAGAGAATCCCCCGAAACATTCAAGCCGGTCGATAATCGTCTCCTTCGAAAATCCGTATTTCTCCATTATGCTGACCATCTGCCTGATATTCATATCATCCGCAGGCCCCCGGCACCCCCAGCAGCCCGCCCTGTTACTGGGGCACCACGAGTCGCAGCCGGCGCGGGTGATCGGACCGAGACAGGGCTCACCGAGGTCAAAGAGGCAGATATTCCCGTTTGACTTGCATTCCATGCAGACCGGATAACGGGGATAGGGTATCTCGCTGCCGAGAGCGAGATGCGTCACAATCTTTTCAACCTCCTCCTTCTTAACCGGGCAGCCGTATATCCTCAGGTCAATCGGAACGACTGCCTCGAGCGGCCGGGCCACGTCAGTATCAACAGGGTGATCTCCATAAACCTCTTTTTTGGCCCAGTCAATGCTGAACCGGTTTTTCAGCTGGTTCACCCCGCCGAAGCAGGCGCAGGACCCGAATGCCACAAGGACCCCCGCCGTCTTGCGGATATGCATAAGTCTTTCGACCTCGTCCTGCCGTGTGACGCTGCCTTCAACAAAGGCGATCTCGTAATCGTCAGTGCCGCCGGTCATCCCCTCCCTGAACCTAACAACCTCCACAAGAGCGAAGAAATCAAGGAGGGTCGCCTCATTATTGAGAAGCTGCAGCTGACAGCCCTCGCACGACGATAGTTCAAAGAAGGCGACCTTCGGCCGGCGGATAGGAACCCCGAGATAAGTCTTTGGTTTTGCAGGGGAATCCGCCATCTTTATATCGCCTCTTTCAGGTTCATGACGGTCCAGTAATCGAAAACCGGCCCGCTGAGGCAGGTATAGGTCGAGCCGACATTGCAACGGCAGCATTTTCCCATGCCGCAGTGCATGCGCCGTTCGAGAGATACGAACATCTTCTGCATCGGGACATCCTTCGTGTTCAGCATGCTGCAGACGAACTTGAACATGACCGGCGGGCCACAGATGATCGCATAGGTATTCTGGAAAAAATCATCCCCGCGTTCTGCAAACATATCCTCAAGGACCCTGGTGATCATCCCGGTCCTGCCGGTCCATGAGGCATCAGCCTTATCGACAATGACACTTAACCGGATATCATCCGCCTGCCACATATCATACTGATAGGTGAAAAGGAGATGCGAGGGGTCCTTTGTCCCGTAGATAATGTCGACGTTATTATAACGGCTTCTGTTTTCCTGCACATGGGCTATCGGCGCACGCAGCGGCGCGATCCCGAGCCCTCCGGCGATCAACAGGATATTCTGGCCATGCATCTTCTCCATCGGGAAGCTGGTGCCGAACGGTCCCCGCAGGCCGACATGCGTGCCCCGATCTACCCGTGATAGAAATGAGGTGAGACTCCCGGCATTCCTGATGCAGAGCTCGACATCGCCTCTTCTGGACGGGGACGAGGATATTGAAAACGGGGCCTCGCCGATGCCCGGGAGTTCAAGCATCAGGAACTGGCCAGGCCGGAATTCAAAGCGTTCACGCTCAGCAGGGTCGATGATCTTTATCCGGTAGAGGTTTTCAAGCTCGGTCAGCCTGTGTATGCTCGTAATCTCGGCCTTATAGGTATGCTCAAAGGCGCCGAGGTCGTGCCTCCGATGCTGTTTGTGATCAACAACCCCTGTAAAGGCAAGCTTATTTCCCATCCTGCACCGTCCCTCCGCGCACACTTGAGATCACTTCCGGCACCGTAATGTCGGCCAGACACGACTCACCGCACCTCCCGCAGCCAACGCAGAGCGACTCTTCGTAGGCCTCGACAAAGCCGCGATGCTTGTGATAGTAGCGGTACTTGAGGCGGCTGGACCTTTCAGGCCTGAAGTTATGGCCCCCTGCAACCTGCGCAAAATCGATGAAGTTACAGGAATAGAGGATCTTGGTCTTCGTGGCTTTCTGGAGGTCCGGGGCAACACTCTCTTCAATGCTGTAGCAGTAACAGGTCGGACAGACATGGGCGCAGGTGCCGCATGAGAGACATTTATCACCCCAGTATTTCCAGACATCCGACTGAAACTCCATGTCCAGAATCTTCGTCAGGTCGGTCGTATCGACCGATGTCCTGAATTTCTTATTCTTTTCTGCGCCGATCTGCATATATCTGGCATGGTCGGCCTCAACCGGTTCTGCGGATTTGATCTTCCTGATAAAATTATAGGCAGTATCTGACTGTATCTCGACAAAATAGTGGTCTCCGAGATCGGTGATAAACATGTCAAAACCATGCAGCACTGTATCAGCCCCCATCGAACGGCAGAAGCAGTATGGCTGCGGCTCGCAGTCGATTCCAATGATGAACGCATTCTGCCGCTTTGCCGCATAATAGGGCATGGGATAGACGCTGCCCATAAGGACCTTGTCGAGCTTGTTCAGAGCATTGATGTCACACGCGTGCATGCCGAAGAAGACAAACGGGGCGTCTATATTGTAATCAACCGTCTTCTGCCAGTCCCTGCCGTCGATACGGAAGGTGGCCATGTCCTCTTTATACGGGAGAAAATATCTCTTTGCCGGAAGGGACGTCATGGCGTAGCCCAGCGCAATTCTGTTGAAGTCAGTAACATCCCCGAACCCATAGATCGCCTGGTTGTCCCGGTCGCGGCCGACCTCGACCGGTCCGATGACCCGGTTCTCGGCCGAGACGATATCGAACAAGGCCTTTAATTCAGCCTTTTCAATGACCCGGAAGATCATAAAAGTTCCTCATATGTCGATGCTGGCATAGACGTATTATTATCTATAATCATACCAGCATTCAACGTAATGTCAAAACGCCGCATGCCGGAACTGATTAAGTCCTGCTACAGCAGTCGCGGGTGCGGCTATCACATTTTGAACAGAATTTAAGGTATAATAGCGGACATTCGGAGCCCCCTTAGCTCAGTAGGATAGAGCACAGGTTTCCTAAACCTGGGGCCGCATGTTCGAATCATGCAGGGGGCACCACTTTTCTTCCTTTGAACAACTATGCTGCTATAAATTCAATTTTAAGCTGAGTTCCAGTCGCTTCGGCGATTTTTTCCAGAGTCTTGAGCGTAAAACCTTCATAGTCTCCGCTCTCGATCCGCGAAATAGCCTGCTGACTGGTCCTCATTAGTTTCGCCAACTCCTGTTGCGACAGTCCCTTTTTCTCCCGAAGCTTCGCTATCTTCATCGCCAGAATAAGTGCTTGTCTCTCCTCCTGATAATGCGCTCTGAATTCGGGATCTTTGAGATCTTCGCTCAACCTGCTTTTGAATGTCCGAATCTTACTTTTTTTCATATGTCGCCTCCTGTAGGAAAAAAACGTTGGAGCCAATCTTCCATGCGTCTTTGAGCCAACTCAATGTCCTTCTCTTTTAATTGCTGCGTCTTCCTGGAAAAAGCGTGTGTCAACACGACCTGATCACGGATCTGGAAGAAATAGAGAATACGGTACTGATTCGAGCTTTGCTGTATCCTCAACTCCCTGATTTTTCCTCTTACGACATCAGAATAAGGCCGCTTGAGATGTGGCCCCTGCTCTTCCAACAGAGACAGGTGTGCAGCCACCTTCGCCCGTGATTTATTGTCCAGACTATCCAAGAAATCATCGACCGGTGAATCACCACGCTCTGTCGTGTAGAAGATCAGATTGTACAAAAC
>JBARHQ010000092.1:0-2168 GCA_049799315.1 Thermodesulfovibrionales bacterium
CACGGGATTGTCTCTGCCCAGTCTCCGCATAATTCAGCCTCAGCAGTAAATGGGGCTGAGGCGAGTATCACGACAAAGGACGAACTCCTTCTCTTCTGGGAGGAGAAAGACCTGTATGTCCAGTCAGCTACCAGGAACGAGAAGCCGATCTCTCAGGCGGCCGAGAATATCACCGTTGTCACCTCAAAAGAGATTGAGGATATGAACGCCCATACGGTCGGCGAAGTTCTGAACCGGATACCCGGCGTTTTTGTGGATTCCAGCGGTCAGGACCTCGGGAGCAGTTCACTGCTCCATATCCAGGGATCAGAGGAAAGGCATGTGCTCGTTCTTCTCGACGGTATCACCTGGAACACGCTTACGGGCGGAAATGCCGAGACAATGACGATACCGGTCAGGATAATAGACCGCATTGAGGTGATAAAGGGGCCTGCCTCGTCAGCCTGGGGTTCTTCCCTCGGCGGGGTGATAAACATCATCACGAAAAATGCAGGGGACAACCCGCGGCCCTCAGGGACCTTGAGCGCGTCATACGGAGAGAGGAATACCACGGATATTTCAGCCGGTGTCTCCGGCAAGACCGGGCCTGTCGGTTACTATATCTACGCGGGTAGGCAGGAATCGAACGGTCTGAGGGATGACAGGGATTTCAGAAATTATACTTTCTTTTCCAAGATCAGGGTCCCGGTGTCAAAGGATGTCGATCTCGGGTTTACTCTTGGCTACAGCGAGCCCCATTCGACTCTTGCGGTCCTGCCGAGCTTTGACCTGGTGAATCATGGAGTATTCCGTGCTCTTTATGCGACCGCATCCCTCGATGCGGCCATCAGCCCTGACCTTAAACTGAACCTCCTTCTTCATTCCTTAAAACAGAAGTTTGACTTAAACAATACAGTGCTTGGCTCAGGTCTGAACGGAGCTGCCGGGGAACTCTTCCAGAACGCTGTGTATGACGAGAAGACCGTCGGCGGCAGCGCCAAGCTCGTCTGGACCCGCGAAGCACACACCGCAGTGCTGGGCGTTGACTTGAGCCACGGAAGCCTGGAACAGGTCCTTACGGTAGGTCCTCTCTTGCAGTCGTTTGGAGTTCCGGAGACATTGCGGAGCGGGCCTGACATCGATAAGTGGGCGGTTTACGCGAACGACACGTTTGCAGTCGGAAAGTTTTCTCTTACCCCCGGCATACGGTTCGACCATAACAGCGTTATCGGTTCTTTTACAAGCCCAAGTCTCGGGGCGACATACAAGCTTGCAGAAAAGACGGTGCTCAGGGCCTCGGTGGCGAGGGGCTTTACTATTCCGCCCCTTTCCATGACGTCCGGAGGGGCGCTATTCCTCGATCCGAACCCTTCTCTCAAACCCGAGAAGGTCTGGTCGTATCAGGCGGGTGTGGAATCCGGAATTCCAGATTATCTATGGTTCAAGGCGACGTTCTTCAGTCATAAGCTGAAGGATGCTATTGTGGGAGATCCGGGCGGTGGCGGACCCCCGGCATTTAACGACATATTTGTTAATAAAGGAGATATCGAGAGGCAGGGTGTCGAGATAGAGGCAGACACCGTGCCTTTTTATAACGTTTCACTGAGAGCAGGTTTTGCTTATGTGAAGATAAAACCCTCCTTCAGGGACAGCCTTGTAAATTATGCATATAATATCGGAATCAGGTATGACGACAGGAAATCCCTTATGGCACAGCTCTTCGGCCACTATGTCTGGTGGAATGCCGACGGAGCCTTAAACGGGAAATACAATGCCTTTATATGGGACCTCAACATCAGAAAAAAGATATGCTCGACCGAAAAGACGGACACCGAGCTGTTCATGACCGCCCACAACTTATTTAACAGTTCCCAGTATGCGAACGGCGATATGAGAAATCCGCGTCGATGGGTGGAGGCAGGCATGAGGTTCAGGTTTTGACCTGTTGTATCCAGTTGCCGGTTGACATTCAGGCCACCCTGGCGTATATTTAGAATTGGTTAAGCCGCCCTTGGCGCTCAATAATCGCAAGATTTAAAGAGGAGGTAATATGGAAAAGTCGATAGTGATCCTGGACTGCGGCGTTGACATGGAAGAGATAGAAGGTCCCCTCGGATGCTGCGTGTCTGCTGTTGTTTCAACAAGGCGTTAATACAAGTATGCAGGGGAGAGGGTGAAACTTCCCTCTC
>JBARHQ010000093.1:0-2787 GCA_049799315.1 Thermodesulfovibrionales bacterium
GGTCTCGCCCCGGCGCAGGAAAAAATCGCCCTGCAGGACTACCACGATGACGGCAGCGGCAAAGAGCCGCGCTACTACCAGCGTATTGCGATCAACAGAACTATCGAGGCTATTGCCCGGGGCCAGAATCGAATCCTCCTGGTCATGGCTACAGGAACCGGCAAGACATACACCGCCTTTCAGATTATCTGGCGCCTCTGGAAGGCCAAACAGAAGAAGCGCATTCTTTATCTCGCAGACCGCAACGTGCTTGTCGATCAGACCATGGTGAATGACTTCCGCCCCTTCGGGAAGAAAATGGCAAAACTGAGCACCAACTCGAAGACCATTGAACGCGAGGACGGCACTGAGGTTGAGCTGCCCATAGCCGTGGATAAAAAGCACCGCCGCATCGATACATCCTACGAAATCTATCTCGCCCTTTATCAGGCGATCACCGGCCCGGAAGACCGGCAGAAGCTTTTTCGAGAACTATCTGCCGATTTTTTTGATCTCATCGTGATCGACGAGTGTCACCGGGGTAGTGCTGCCGAGGATTCCGCCTGGAGGGAGATTCTTGATTATTTCTCTGCCGCCACGCAGATCGGCCTTACTGCCACCCCCAAGGAGACAGAGTACGTCTCAAATATCCACTACTTCGGTGAGCCGGTCTACCTCTACTCATTACGAGAGGGCATCCGCGACGGCTTTCTGGCTCCGTACAAGGTGGTGAAGGTCCATCTGGATGTCGACATTGAAGGATATCGTCCTTCACGCGGTGAAACCGACAAATACGGATATGAGATCGAAGATCGTATCTATAACCAGAAAGACTATGACAGACATCTGGTGATCGATGAGCGCACCAGGCGGGTTGCCCGCAAAATCACGGAGTTCCTGAAGGAAAGCGGAGACCGCTTTCAAAAGACTATTGTCTTCTGCGTGGATACCGAGCACGCCAGCCGCATGCGGCAGGCCCTTATCAATGAGAACGCCGATCTCGTCCAACAGAACGAACGCTATATCATGCGAATCACCGGTGACGATGCAGAAGGCGTAGCACAGGTAGGCAATTTCATCGACCCTGAGGCAAAATATCCGGTCATTGTTACCACCTCCCGCCTGCTTTCGACCGGCGTTGATGCGCAGACCTGCCGTCTCATCGTCCTGGACCGCGAAGTCGGCTCCATGACCGAGTTCAAGCAGATCATCGGACGTGGGACACGTGTCCATGAAGACACAAAGAAATATTACTTTACCCTGATAGATTTTCGGAAGGCGACCAACCATTTTGCAGACCCTGACTTCGACGGCCAACCGGTCCAGATATACGAGCCAGGCGAAGATGATCCGATCGCCCCTCCGGACGACGTACCGCCGCCAAGTGATGAGACAGATCCCATCCCTCCGGAACAGGGAGCTGATGAAGAGGTGATCGTTGGCCCCAAACTCCCTATCAATATAGATCCGCATCCGGGTGGTCCTCAGAAATACTATATTCACGGGGAGCAGGTCTGGATCGTTGCCGAGCGCATCGAATACCTTGACGAATATGGCAAGCTGGTCACCGAGAGCCTACGTGACTATTCAAAGAAAGCCCTTCGCAAGCGCTTTGCCAGTCTGGATGAGTTTCTTAAACGCTGGAATGATACGGAGCGCAAGCAGGCGATCATAGAGGAACTGGAAAATGAGGGCCTCCTGCTCGATCCCCTGGCAGAAGAAGTAGGCAAGAATCTCGACCCCTTTGACCTGATATGCCATGTGGCCTTTGACCAACCGCCTCTGACGCGTCGGGAGCGTGCTGAGAATGTTCGCAAGCGCGATGTCTTTACCAAATACGGTGCGCAGGCCCGCGCTGTGCTCGAAGCCCTGCTCCAGAAATACCAGGATGAAGGCGTCACCGGCCTTGACGACGTGCGCATCCTGAAGGTGACGCCCTTTGACACCATGGGTACGCCCCTTGAACTTCTCAAAACCTTCGGCGGAAGAGACGGCTTTGAAAGAGCTGTCCACGAACTCCAGTCCGTCCTTTACGGAAAGGCAGCCTAATTATTTATGAATGTGCGCACCACGGTTAAATCAATACAGGACATCATGCGCCAGGACGTCGGTGTTGACGGAGACGCACAGCGCATCTCCCAGCTTTGCTGGATGTTCTTTCTCAAGATCATCGACGACCAGGACCAGGAACTTGAGCTGATGCATGACCGCTACCGGTCTCCGATCCCTGACAAGTTTCAGTGGCGCGCGTGGGCAGCAGACCCCGAGGGTATCACCGGTGACGATCTGATGACCTTTGTAAACGATGAACTCTTCCCGACGCTTAAGGAACTGCCGGGCACGGCAAAGGATGGTCGGCGGCGTGTTGTGCGTGATGTATTCGAGGATGCCTACAACTATATGAAGTCCGGCCAGCTGATGCGTCAGGTGATCAATAAAATTACCGCGATCGACTTTAACAACCTCTCGGAGCGACAGCACTTCGGCGACATCTATGAACAGATCCTGAACGACCTCCAGAGTGCCGGCAATGCGGGCGAATACTACACGCCTCGCGCTGTTACGGCCTTTATGGCAGACCGCATCGACCCGAGACCGGGCGAGATACTTTTTGATCCGGCCTGCGGTACGGGCGGCTTCCTCACGTGCGCTTTGCGCCATATGCGCGACCGTTATGTAAAGACACCGGCAGACGAACAGAAAATGCAGCAGGGTTTACGGGCAACGGAAAAGAAGCAGCTCCCGCATATGCTCTGTGTGACCAACATGCTTTTGCATGGCATCGATGACCCATCCTTTGTCCGCCAC
>JBARHQ010000094.1:0-6680 GCA_049799315.1 Thermodesulfovibrionales bacterium
CTATTGCAGGTACCAACTATGCGCCTGGCGGCGGGGGAGGAATAAACATGGATCCTTTTGGCAGCGCCTCCGGTACTATAACAAACTCGATTATCCATAATACCGCGGTCGGGGGCACCTGTGCAGGCCCTAACCTGACATCAGGCGGACATAATCTGGAATCTTCAACTTCCTGCGGCTTCACAGCGGCCGGAGACATCACGTTAACTGACCCTCTCCTCGGCCCCCTTGGCAACAACAGCGGCTCTACCTTCACCCATGCGCTTCTGCCCGGCAGTGCCGCCATCGATGCAGGTACCAACGTCGGAGCCCCGGCTACAGATCAGCGGGGAATCTCACGCCCCTACGGGACAGCAGTGGATATCGGCGCATACGAATTTATCCCGGCAGGCTCCGCTCCGGTAAGAATTGCCGGAGGGACGCCTGTTTATTATCCGACAATACAGTCCGGTTATGATGCAGCCGTTAACGGAGATGTGCTCGAAGTCCAGGGGACGGACTTTGTGGAGACGGTACTATTCAACCGCGGGACGAGCGTCATGCTCCGCGGCGGATACGATCCGGGATTCTCCATAAGGAACCTGATGACCAGGTTAACGGGCTCTGCCTCGGTCAATTCCGGCTCGGTGCTAATCGATAACCTATCTATTCAATAGGAAAAAGATTGGCCGTGCAGTTGTGACATCTTACTTACTACTGAGATCGAAAGAAAAACGATATCACCGCTTATTCTGTCATTCCGGCTTGTCCGGAATCTTTCTTTGTTTTCAGAAGGATTCCCGACGCGCTTCGCTTGCGGGAATGACAACTTGTGAGGCTTTACTTATGAACTCATTACTTAAGATGTCACAACTGCACGTACTCTTTCAGCAGTTCAGGATACAACCTCGGGTTGAATAGAATATTGGTGATGAAGTAGCACTCGTGTGTACAGTAGCATTCTTTGCTGTTTATTGAGCTGATTACTCCTTTTGCCTCTGCCGACTTCAGCACCTTATTGATATCGTAGCCAGCCTCGCGCATATTCCCCATCTTTTTCGAAAGGATCTCACAGGGGAAGATATCGCCGTTTTCATACAGCACCAGATTCAGTCTTCCGGCATAGCAGGGGATCAGCCTCCTCTGTTCCTGCTCTGTCTGGTGGATCAGCCTGCGCTGCAGAATATCCTGCGCCGCCTTTACCTTTGCCCCTTTGAACCGGTAGATCTCGGCCGTCCGGTTTTTCAGGCCGCCTTCGAGCCGTTCTATGGCCTTCTTGTATTTCACATGATCAACCCGTTTAAAACTGCTATCTGAAAGATTTCCGCGCACCAGGGATATTGTGTGGGTCCTGATATTTTCCAGTCCTTTGACGAAGTCGATAATCGGCCCCATCTCATCCTGGTTCTCCGAACAGAAGACGGTATTGATGCCGAGCTCAAAATTCGGATATTTTGATACCAGTTCTCTGAGCAGTTGATATGTCTGCATTGTTTTGGCAAAACTGTCTGGCGTATTGCGGACCTCGTCATGCCTCTGATAAAGCCCGTCGAGCGAGAGCTTCACCGTAACAGTGCTCTTCGGACTGTCTCTGAGAATCCGCTCGGTCTTCTCACGGATCACCTCAGGCATCAGTCCGTTTGTCGGGAACAGCATGATCGCCGGTCTGTTGTTCCGGTAAAACGTCCTGCTTATCTCGACCAAATCCTCTCGCAGAAATATTTCTCCGCCCGAAAATGCGAGCCAGAGCAGGCTCCCGAAGGACCCTGATATCTTGCGGATTTCGGCAAGCGAAAGCTCGTCAGTTTCTTTTGATGGCGTTTCGTCAGCCTTCAGGTAAAAACAAAAGGGACACCGGGCATTGCACCTCCTGGTCAGAAAGAAAGTAAGATGAATCGGCCTTGCCTTGTAGATAATTGAGCCGAGATGGCGAAAGGGCGAATACATATCAGAAAGCCCTGCCTCGCCAGGCAGTATAGTATCTCACAAGGCCTGACAATCCGCCGGCGCTTACTGCCAGCGGATAGAGCACGGTGTAATAGAGCGTCGCCAGGCAGGCGAACCCGGCCCCTTTGGTCGTAAGCATGGCCGCGAGGAGCCTGCGGCTGGTCACCAGGTTGGCCAATAGGATGATCAGGGCAATAAGTCCCAGGGGCATGACATAACCCGTGTTTCGGCTGAGCAGGAGGATCGCTCCGGCGGCAACAATAATAACCCAGGACACGACATTCACCTTCAGTTCAATTGAGGCTGTGCCCGAGTCCTTTGCCAGGTCCCTGTTCTTCAATGAATAGATTGTCCAGAAGTGTGATTTTCTGAAGGCATTCCGCATTGACTTAACGAAAGTAAAATTGAATATGTGAGTCACGAGGATTTCCGGATTCATCACGAGTTTTATCCCGGCCTTCCGAAGCCTGTGGCTGAACTCGACATCCTCGATGATCGGCAGAAAGACCTCGGGGAACCCCTGCTGCCTCAGAAAAAGGTCCCTTTTGACTGCCATGGCGTGGCCTGCTATATAATCAGGTTCAACTCTCTTTGTCTCTGAATAATTAATAAAGACAGACTGAAAGACGCTGAAGAAGTCCCTGTCATACGGCAGAGGGGTGTAGGTCCCTCCGAATACGCAATCTTCGTTGCCGGTGATTGTCCTGTCAACGGCCGAGAGGGTGTCAGGCTGGAGGAGGCAGTCTGCATCGATAAAGAAGAGGACCTCCCCTGAGCTCTGCCGTGCACCTTCATTGCGGGCACTGGCTGAGCCGGACCGCCTGTCGAGTGTAATCAGCCTGCAGGGGAACTGCCCGATGACCCGGACTGAATCGTCGTCCGAGCAGTCGTCCACCACGACGACTTCAAAATCATCAAACCGGGAGGCAAAGGCCGCTTCGAGGCATCTGCCTATTGTCCCAGCTCCGTTATGGTTCGGAATGATGACGGACAGTCGCTTACCCATAGAATGTTATTATGAAATAAAATCAGGGCAGGAATCTATTATTTGGTATCAGTTCTTGACTGGATGAGCTGGTTATGACACAATGAAACACGCCTTGGGAGGTTCAGGATGAAAAAGAAGATTGCAGTGCTTGTCAGGGAGAGACAGGCAGAGGCGCTGAGGATGGCGGTCGGACTGACTCTTGCTGATGACGAAGTGACTGTTTTTGTTATGGGCAATAAACTGGCTGACGACGGGAACATCGGGATGAGCCTGGAGATGCTTCAGGAGATGGGCGCACATATATATTCAGATCGTCCTGAAAACAGCCTCGCATTGATGTCCATCGCTGATATTGCAAGGAAGCTTCCGGAATTTGATGCGGTGGTGCCGTATTAGGCCCGTATCAGATATTATTGCCGGTCATCAACGGACAGCGCACCTAAAGCTACAATTTCATGTTGACAACCTGTTCTCTGGAGATGCTATCTTAATATATGAGCACCATAATTTATGGCGGAAATTTCAGGGGAAAAAAAGAGGAGGTGATTAGCGGGAACATGATGCCGCTTTTTCGGGTAATTTCTTTTGGATATCGTACAAATAAATAACGCAAGGGGAGAAATATGAAGAAAATTTTGTTCGTTGTTTTGATTGCCGCTCTCAGCTTTGGCGGTTACCTCGCTTATACCACTGTTGATTCGAAGACCGCAACTGTTACCGCCGCTGCCAAGACATATGACGCAACCGTCTATGTTGCAGGGCACGGCGGACATTTTGCAAAGGCTGACGTAACGATCGACCCGAACAATGCCGACGACCCGATAAAGGTAAAGGCGCTCGACAAGGTTGATATCGGCGATACCAAGACCCACAAGACCCACGATGCACGCATCGACTCCAATGACAGCAATATCCTCTTCTGGTCGACCTATCAGCTCGATCCGAACGGCAAGCAGCATGTCGGAAAGTCTGACCTGAAGACCGGAAAGGTGCTGCTCGATATCGCCATGGACACTGACAAGCGTTCCACCGGCGGCGAGAAGAAGATGCCGATTTATTGTGCATCAGGACAGTCCAAAGACTATTATATGCCTGTGTTTATGGGTACTGAAGGATACGTTGATGTCCTCGACAAGAAGGACCTCAAGCTCAAACATCGCGTATTCATCAGCGACCTCGGGTACAAGGCCGGAACATACATGTTTGTTCACGGCGTTAACAGCAACAAGATGGACAAGTTTCTGCTGAATATCACCATGAAAGGTGATGACGGCAAGATGAACGGCAAGGTCGATTTCGTTGCGGTTGATATGAAGGAACTGGAGAAGGGCAAATTCAAGCAGGTTGCGAAGGCCACCCATAGCGGCGAGCCCGGCAAGACGATCTGTTTCAGAATGTATTACAGCAAGGACGACAAGATGGTCTTCCAGTCTGCAGGAGACAGGTTCTGGCTGCTCGATGGCATGACCCTCGCCATGCTCGATCATAAGATGAGCACCGGTGGTGAAAACCACGATGCAATGCCGACCCCTGACGGAAAATATGCTCTGCTCACCGTCAGAAACGGCGGCGTCGGTGCCTGCGACGTTGAAGGCAAGCCGATCATGAAGGAAGGCAAGAACGTCAACATTACAGACGGTCAGCTCAATCTGTACGACGTTGATGCAAAGAAGCTGGTCGGAAAGACCGCCTCTACGTGTTTTGGATGCCACAAGGGTATGGGGCTTGGTGACAAGACCGCTATCCTCTGCGGCTTAGACGCAGTCTACAAGAAATAGTAATCCTCCTTTTATGTTCTTTCTATGCGGCCCAGGGCCCTGCCGGAAGGCCGCATAGAAAGAATCTCTTTAAATCCTTTATAATAAGACCCCTATGACTGATTCCTTTACCCTTTTTTCTTTCGCAACGAGGAACCTCAGGCGGAAGCCTCTGAGGACGACCGTGCTGATCCTGGCCATCGCGCTGCTGGTGTCTGCCCTTGTTTTTGTGCTGTCGTTTGTGAGGCGCGTGGATTCGGTTATCCGTGTTGCTTCTGACCGTCTTGGCGCCGATGTCATCGTGGTGCCGGCCGGGTCGAGGGGTGCTGCAGAAGATATACTTCTCGAAAACAGGGTCAAGTCATTCTATATGGATAAGGGGATAGTCGAAAGAGTCAGGCAGATAAAAGGCGTCGAGGCCCTGACCTACCAGACCTATCTCGTCAGTATCACCGGTCAGTGCTGTGACGTGCCCGAAACCGTTGTTGTTGCCTTCAACCAGGACACGGATTTCATTATCAAACCATGGCTTGATAAGGCCCTGAAAGGCAGGCTTCATAAGGGTGAGGCCATTGTCGGCAGCGAGTCAGCGCTTAATATCAGCTTGGGACTTACCGAGGTGGACAGTCACCTTTTCGGCAGTTTATTCAGGATGAAGGGTGTGCTCGAAAAGACCGGAACCGGTCTGGACACGGCAATATTTATCGATGAATCGAATATCGAGGAAATCCTGGTAAAAGGCAAGTCGGGCCTGAAGCCGGGGCAGATATCCATAATATTTGCCCGGGTAACCAAGGGGGCAGACCCCAGTAAAGTGGCTGGAGATATCAGCGACGCAACGGTTGAGGTGAACGCTGTAGCCAGGAAGGACATCGGCAGAAACATCCTTGGTACTCTCAAGGACCTCAACCGGATCTTCTTTGTGACGGTCACGATGGCCTCAATACTGTCGATCTTCCTTGTATGGGCCGTGTTTTCCGCCATTGCGAACGAGAGGGCCTGGGAGATCGGTATTATGCGGGCAATTGGCGCCCGGGAGTCTCATGTCAGCAGGCTTTTCATTGTCGAGGTCCTCTTCATCGGTCTTATCGGCAGTGCTATCGGAATCGCCGTCGGAACAACGGTATCGGTCTTTCTCGCAAAGCATTTCATGCTTCTGAAGAACGTCTCTGCTGATTTGAGTCTGCTGGAGCGTTTATTTATCGCTTTTTTCAGTCTGGTAGCGGGAACAGGTATCTGTATGATCGGTGCCCTGTCGCCCATACGAAGACTAAAGAAAATGGAGCCGCTCCTGGCGATACGGAAGGAATGATATGACGCAGATTGAAATTGCCGACCTCTCCAGGATCTATACCGTAGGCGGGCTTACGATCAAGGCCGTTGACCACGCCTCTCTGAAGATCGAAAAGGGCGATTTCCTGTCGATCGTGGGGCATTCCGGCTCAGGCAAGACAACCTTCCTCTCAATGATCGGAGGGATTATCAGGCCGACATCAGGCAGCATCCTGTTTAACGGGAATGATATCGGCCTGCTCGACGATGACCACCTGTCAGGATACCGCAATGAAAAGATTGGATTCATGTTTCAGTTCGCGAGCCTTCTGCCGATCCTCACGGCTAAGGAAAACGTTCTGCTCCCGGGGCTTTTTCACCCTCATCAGAACCCCCATCAGAACAAAGAGGACGAGACACGGGCGATTGAGTTTCTGTCGATGGTTGGTCTCGGGGACCGCGTCGATTCTTATCCGAACCAGCTTTCAGGGGGCCAGCAGCGGCGCGTTGCGATAGCCCGTGCGCTGATAAACGACCCTGAGGTCATCCTTGCGGACGAGCCCACCGGGGACCTTGACGAAGAGACCGAGGCAGAGATCATGGAGCTCTTCAAGCGGCTGAACCGCGAAAAGCAGATCACCTTCATCCTCATCACCCACAATCTGCATCTTGCCGAGCAGGCCTCCCGCAGGCTCAGGATGTCGCAGGGCGTTGTAAAAGAACTTTGACGGGTTCGT
>JBARHQ010000095.1:0-6311 GCA_049799315.1 Thermodesulfovibrionales bacterium
CCCTTCCCGACCTCCTTGGTAGTAAAAAAAGGCTCAAATATCTTGACCATGGTCTCTTTTTCCATTCCGCTGCCTGTGTCAGACATAGAAATGACTGCAAACATTCCGGGTTTACCATAACCATGAACTCGCATGAAGGTGTCATCCAGTTCCACGAGTTGTGTGTCCAGGGTCAGATGTCCTCCCCGCGGCATGGCGTCCCTCGCGTTTGTTGCAAGGTTCAGAAGCACCTGCTCTATCTGACCGGCGTCAGCCATAATGCTTAAATCTTTGTCGGTAAAATTAGAGCTTACCTCGATGTCTTCACCTATCAGTCTGGAAAGTAACTTTTCGAACCTCTTCATCATGCCATTTAAATTAATAGGTTTAGGGTTCAATGTCTGTTTTCTGCTGAAGGCAAGAAGGCTGTGCGTAACCTCAGCAGCCCTGTCTGCCGCTACGAGTATCTGGTCCACGTTTTCTCTCAGAGGATCGTCGCTGTTCATATTCGTTTGCAGGATATATCCATAGCCCACGATTGCAGACAGGATATTGTTGAAGTCATGCGCAATCCCGCCGGCAAGAAGTCCGACAGCTTCCATCTTCTGGGCCTGCCGCAGTTGCTCTTCAAGCTTTTTGTGTTTCGTGACATCGCGGATATTACATTGTGCCAGCCTTGCCCTGTCGACCATATATATATCCGTGTAAATATATTGCCCGGACTTGGTTTTTACCTGAACATCATCGTAATTAAGAATGCCGCTTCTGTTCAAAGCCTGCATTATCGTCGGGAAATCATTCATGTCGAGCGATATCCCCACATCCTGAAGGCCTTTCCCGATGCACTCCTCTTCGGAATAACCCAACATTTTCTTGGCGGCCGGATTAGCATGGGTTATATTCCCGCCGCGTTTCTCGAGAAGCACTATCCCGTCGCTTGCGGTCTCAAAAAGACGTCTGTAGCGCTCTTCAGAATCTGATAACAAGTCTTCCAGTCGCTTGCGCTCGGTGATATCGCGGGCAATTGTGGAAGCACTTGTAATTTTTCCTGAGGTGTCCTTAACCGGAGAGATTGACAGCGAAACATCGATATTTTGGCCGTCTTTTCTCCTGCGTTGAGTTTCATAATGCTCCAGGGCCTCTCCACGCGCTATCTTTGCCAGAACTTCTTTGTACTCATCAGGGTGACTTGGCGGCATTAATAAAGATATGGATTTTCCGACGATCTCCCTGGCAGTATACCCATACGCAATTTCTGCCCCTCTATTCCAGCTTACAATAATACCCTCTAAGTCCTCACCTATTATTGCATCGTCAGCAAATTCGACAATTGCAGCCAGTTTTCTATGGGCTTCTTCCAATTTTCTGCGCTCGGTGATGTCCTCGATGGCCAGGAGGATGATCCGCAGGTCGCTTTTCTTTTCTATGATTTTGCAGGCATTAAGGAGCATGGTTTTCCGTCCGATGCTCTCAAAATTATGTTCAATTTCGTAGTCATCAACAGTGTCGTTCTTCGGAAGAATATCCTCAAGCAACACGCGAAGGTACGGGATGTTCCATTGTCCGTTTCCAAGATCGTATAAAAGAGAGCCGATAGTATTTGCGGAATCTACTTTGAAAATAGTGAAGAAGCTGCGATTGGCCGACAGAACCCTCATGTTTTCATCCAGTACGAGAATGCCTTCACGAACCGTGTTGAAAATGTTCTTGAAATACTCTTCCTGGATTAACACCAAATCTCCCTATTCATAAAACCATGATTAATGCTTTCTGAATCCGTGTTTTCATTTTAATCCTATTATCATGCTATAGCAAGGGGTTCTTGTTGCTCTGGTATGGCTTCTCATCCCTCACCTTAAGAGAGGGGGAGGTCAGGAGGGGTTATCATTTTCTTATTCTTCACTGAAGGGTTACCCGGTGGCAGCAGCCGATTTAAAAAGGATACGGGCGTCCACCGCCATAGTGCCCTTGCCCTGGTCGAAGACCATGAGCGGGTTTATTTCAACTGCGGCGATCTCGGGGAGGTCCTCTATGAGTGCTGAAAACCGAAGGAGCACTTCCCTGAGTGCGTCTATATCTCTTGGCGGACTCCCGCGCCAGCCCCGGAGCAGGGGAAGCCCCTTGAGCTGCGAGAACATATAATCGGGGTCAATGTCCGTGAGAGGATGGATAGAGAAGGCCACGTCCTTCATCAGCTCAACATGTATCCCGCCGAGGCCGACCATCACGAGAGGACCGAAAACAGGATCGAAGGACATGCCAAGAATGACTTCCTCCCCGCCCTTCACCACAGGCTGCAGAATCACGCCTTCCATCTGTCCGGTCTGCCCGGCCGACTCAAGGCGTGTTTTCATCTCTCTGTAGCCCTGTATTACCTCATCTTCACTCTGTAGCCCGACCAAAACGCCGTGGACATCGGTTTTATGGGTTATCGTTGTCGAACGGAGTTTTATCACCACCGGAAACCCTATCTCCCGGGCAGCTTTTGCCGCTTCTTCAGCGCTGCCTGCCGTCCTCGTTTCAGCAGCAGGGATGCCGTATTCCTTTAGCAGCCCCAGCGCGGTTTCAGGCGGAAGCCAGCCGCCGTCTTTGAGTGCTGCCGATGACTCCAGGAATTTTCTTGCCTTTGACTCGGGGGCCTCGGGAAAGACCGGCACGATCCCCGCTTTGTGTATCCTGTATCGGGAGTACGTATAGGAATGAAAGAACGCCTGCACTGCGTCTTCAGGAAACATGTAGACCGGTACGAAACGGTCTGGCGCGGTGCGGATCTCGATGGTATTGGTCCCGGACATCATGAAACAGGAGAGCACTGTTTTTCCCCCTTCATATCCGGCCATCTCCTTTTGTATCCCTGATACAACCTCCTGGTACGGTCTGACAGGGATATTGATGACGATCGCCGCATCGATCGACGGATCTTCCAGAATTACGGCCAGGGCTTTTCCGAACTGCTCTCCTGTGGCTGACGCGATCATATCCACGGGGTTTGCGAGGGACGCCTCCTTTGGAAGGAATTGAGCGAGTTTCTTCCTGGTCTCCTCTGAAAGGGGAGGCACGGAAAGTCCATAGCTGACTGCAGCATCAACCGCGAGCACACCCGGCCCGCCCGCGTTGGTAAGGACCGCAAGCCGCGGACCTTTCGGGAGCGGTTGGTGGGCGAGGTTCTTCGCCACGTTAAACATCTCCTCAATCGTATTAACCCTGATGACGCCTGCCTGTCTGAAAAGGACGTCCACCGCAATGTCGGAACCGGCGAGAGCGCCGGTATGGGAGGTCGCGGCCCTTTCCCCTACGTCGCTTCTTCCTGCCTTGACCGCGATGATCGGTTTCTTGCGCGTAAGTCTTCGGGCGATACGGCTGAATTTCCTCGGGTTGCCGAAGGTTTCAAGGTAGAGGAGGACCACCTTGGTATTGTCGTCGTCCTCCCAGAATTCAAGAAGGTCGTTGGACGATATGTCGATGCGGTTCCCGATACTTGCAAAATGGGCGATACCGAGATTGTTGCTCTTCACATAGTCGAGGAGCGCAATGCCGAGGGCGCCGCTGTGGGAGCTGATGCTGACGCTTCCGCGCGGTGGCATCAGGCCGGCCATTGCGGCATTCAGGTTGGTCTCAGGGTCCGTGTTCATAATACCGAGACAATTAGGACCTATCACCCGCATGCCGTAGGCCATGGACTTTTCCCTGAGCAGCCTTTGTCTCTCACTGCCCTCGGGACCGGACTCGCTAAAGCCCGCGGAGATGACGATTACGCCGATGACGCCCTTTCTCGCACATTGGTCGATAACTTCAAGGACCTGTGCGGCGGGGACGATGATAACTGCGAGGTCTACGTCTCCCGGCACGTGTTCGACGGTGGGATAACTCAATACGCCGCCCACAGAAGTGGTTTTTGGATTGACCGGGAAGATAACGCCGCTGAAACCCGCAAAGAGCAGGTTTCTGAAAACCTTGCCGCCGACCCTCTCCGGGTCGCGGGAGGCGCCGATGACCGCGACGCTCTTGGGGTAAAATATCCTGCGCACGCCGGCGGAGCGCGCAATATGTTCTCGATACGCCTGCCGTTTTGAATACTCTTCCTGCTCCTCAAGGTTAAAAATCAGCTCATGCGCGCCTTCATATATCCGTTTGGTGACAGAGAATCCGCTGTCCTCAAAGACCTCAAGCATTCTGGTATTTTCCGGGAGAACGCGTGCAATAAAACGTTTAATCCTGTATTTCGCTGCCGCCTCGGCAAGCTGTTCGAGGAGGGCGGTGCCTATCCCTCTTACCTGTATGGTGTCTTCGACGACAAAGGCGATCTCTGCGGTCGTTCCGTCAGGGGAGAGGAACCAGCGACCGACCCCTACGATCCGCTCCTCTTTTCCTTCACCCATGAGCGCCACATATGCGTAAGTATCAGGAGGGTCCGCCACGGTAAAGTAATCGAGCTCCTGCTCGCTGATATAGGACTTCATATACCCGAACCGCAGGTACCTTGTCTGGGGACTCAGCCGGTAGAAAAGGTCTTTCAGGTTCTCCTTGTCTTCATGAGTGATCGGCCGGACTTTGAGGCTTTGGCCGTCTCTGAGTATGACCCTGATTATTGAAGGTCCGGCAGTAGTTGGTTCCATTATTTGCACTCCTTTTCGTTTCTCACGTCAGCGGCGGTCGGCGCCGCGCCACTCGACAGCGCCGAACCCGGGGCTGCCGAGCAACGTGTACACGAGACTGACGGTCCCCGTAGTCTGGTGACTGGCAGCCCGGTCGGGATACCGCGCATCACGGTTGGACGCGATGTATTGGATCCCAAGGGCGTGACGGCCGTAAATGCGAACGGTGAATCCCGTGTTCAGGCGCTGGATGGTCTCCCTTCCCCCCGGGTCCGAGCCACCCACGCCACTTAAATAATATGCGCGTCCCGTTAAGTCGAACATGGCCCTGTCGCCAAGGATGAGGCGGAGTCCAAGAAGTCCCTGCGGGGCGACACCGTAGTGGTAGTCGCGTTCGCCGACTTGGGTGACATTACCGGCCGCGGCATAGCCGATGCCGCCGAGCGCCGTGCCCTGGAGCGCTACTGCTTGCGAGAGCCACCATTGAAAGGTGGTGCCGAGAGAGACGGAGGTACTTGAGACGCGGAAGATGTGCGGCGATATATAATCATAGCCGCCATAGAGGCCCCATATCCCGCGGTAGGAATTGCCGGCCTCATAGTCCTTTCCGAGGAGGAGGCCCCGGATCATGACGTTATCAAAAGGGTTATGTACGTTGCCGAGGCTGGTGAATTCAAAATGGAAGTAATCGAAAGGTCTCTTGTAGCTATAGCCGGGCTTCCCGGGGAGCCCGTAGGCCATGGAGTAGTCCGCTGTCGCCTCGGTATTTTTACTGGTGCCGGAGCCGCCCAGATTGCTCAGATGCGCCTTCAGACTTGCGCCGAGCTGCAGGCGCGAGAAAGTGGCCGGATTATGGCTGGAAAACACGGTCTTGAACCGGTCTCCAAAAACAAGGCGATTGAAACCCGTGGGTGGCGAAAGCACCGCCGCGCCCAGCTCGCGCCAGAACCCGGGTTTGCCGCCATCACCCTCGAGTAACAGGCCGGCCATCCGGAAGAGCGCCTCTCCGAAGAAGGTCCCGCCAATGCCGCTGGCGAATTGGTCGTTGATGGATGGGTGTGTGGTCTCTCCGCCCGTTTCCCAGAGAAAGCTGCCCATATTGGTGTAAAGGAGCGATTCCCAGTAGTTGAGACCCGCCGATCGCGCAAAGCCATGGTACATGGACCCCTGATACGGATGCCCGAACTGGTTCATGGCGAAGGCGTCCTGGTCGACTCCCCAGTGTCCGCGGAAGATGTGGTCCCGGAAGGTTGACAGGTTCGTGTCGTAGACTTTTTTCCCTCCCTCTACAGAGTTGGGGTAAGCGAGCCGGTCGTATCCGTTTAGGAGAAGGAGGAAGGCCGGGATTTCGAGGGCTGGGATGAGGTAGCTCTTGCCGGCACCCGTCTCCCAGGACAGGGCCCGTGTTGTCTGCACGGGCTTTTCCTCCTGAATACCCTGGTTGTTTAAGAGATCGTCTGAGATGCCGCCTTCCTGGGCAAACGCCAGGCTGCTAACTGCGATTACTGTACCCACGAGGAGCACTGCGAGAATCGCCTTGAATGTTTTTTTTACGCGTTGCATGACTTCTCCTTTGTTTGCATCTATTAAAGACAATGACCTGAAAAAGAATATGATTGATCATGTTGTATCAGGTCTTTATGATCTGACAGTATGTCCTCGTCATGCAGGCATCCCACATTCATGTCCGGCAGCCTCTTCTCACCTGCCTCAGGGAGCATTGCCGCAACGGTCAAC
>JBARHQ010000096.1:0-3486 GCA_049799315.1 Thermodesulfovibrionales bacterium
CGCCGGTCATGGCCGGGTCTGTCTTTAACATAGGTAACAAGGTCGTTGAGTCTGTCCAGTCCGGTCCCCTGTATTTCAGCCACGACCGCAAGTATTTTCCTGATGATATCGATATTCTGCTGTTCATTCCTGCCGCCGATATTGTAGACCTCGCCTGCCCTTCCCTTATGGAACACGAGGTCAACGGCCCGGTTGTGATCATGGACATGGATCCAGTCACGGACATTCTTCCCGTCGCCGTAGACCGGAAGGGCCTTACCGGTCATTGCGTGGGATATCATGAGAGGGATCAGCTTCTCCGGGAACTGAAAAGGACCGTAATTATTCGAACACCGGGTGATCACAACATCCGTCCCATAGGTCTCAAAATAGGCCCGCGCAAAAAGATCGGATGATGCCTTGCTCGCCGCATAGGGGCTGTTCGGACTGAGAGGCGACGCCTCGGTAAAAAGACCCTGTGCGATCGACCCGTAGACTTCGTCGGTCGAGACATGGACCATTCTGCAGCCCCTGCGCCTGGCGGCCTCAAGCAGGTTCTTCGTCCCCATGATATTTGTCTGGAGAAACGGCGACGAGTCGAGGATACTGCGGTCCACATGGCTCTCGGCGGCAAAGTGGATAATCGCGTCGAACTGAAGGCCTTCAACCACTCCGGCATCGCAGATATCGCCCTTGACGAAGGTATACCGGGCATGGGGGCTGAGGTCCTTCAGATTCTCAAGGTTTCCGGCATACGTGAGCAGGTCGAGATTTATGACCTGATGCTCGGGATGCCTTTCGAGCATCATCCTGACGAAATTAGAGCCGATAAAACCGGCGCCTCCGGTGACAAGGACCTTCATCAATCTCCCCCCATCAATCTACTTTGTAGGGCGATGCAGGGTCGTTCTCGTACCTCACCTCATCGACCGGCAATTTCTTGTCCTCGCCTCTGAAGAGCTGATCAGGCAGGTTGATCACCAGCGCGTCTGTCTGACCAATATTCTTATAGGCATGGACGATGCCGGGAGGGACGACCGCCACATGCGGCTTCTCTCCACAATCAAAAACCATCTTCGTGCCATAGGTCCCGGAAGTCTTCCGGTTGTCCCAAAGGTAGAGTCTGAAGTTGCCGAAAAAACAGAAAAGGTCTGTCTGTTCGGTATGTTCATGCGGACCGCGCGCTATCCCCGGTCGCGTCATAGATACATACGACATCGCCGGCCGGTACGCGGTCTCGTCGTTCCGGAATATCTCAACGAGCCAGCCGCGTTCGTCGCAGAACCGGGCAAGCTCTTTTATGACAACACCATCCATGGTCAGACCTCCTCAGACCTCCATAACCGAATCATCGCCGAGCATCAGTCTCAGGGCCTTATGCCCGCTGCCCTTAAAGATCCTGACCCTTTTCCCGATCAAACTTTCTTCAACCCTCTCTATATCCAGGACCTCGCTTCCGCTCATGATGACCGAATGCTCGACCGATGAATTGATGATTCTCACATCATCACCTATGCTGGTATGGGGGCCGATAAACGCACGTTCGATGACCGAATTCTCCCCGATCACAACAGGGCCGCGGATGGTGCTTGCCTTTACAATCGAATTCCTGCCGATGGCCACTCTGCCAAGCAGCTTCGACACTTTGTCGATAGTCCCCCCGATTTCTTTTTTCCCCCATTCATCAAGTACGATCGCGTTAGCGGTCAGGAGATCGTCCTTTTTGCCGGTATCAAGCCACCATGAATCAAGCACAAAGCTTCTGACCTTATGCCCCATAAGGATCAGCTCCTGAATCGCATCCGTGATCTCAAGCTCCCCGCGCTTTGAAGGCTGAATCCTGTCAATCGCCTTATGGATCCGTGGAGAGAAGATATAGACACCGACAAGCGCAAGGTTGGATGGAGGGTTCTCCGGCTTTTCTATCAGGCGTACGATGCTGCCTCCTTTTGTCACCTCGGCAACACCGAACTGCCGGGGGTTCTCCACTTCCTTAAGCAGTATCAGGGCATCCGAACGTTTTTTCGTAAAATCCGAGACAAACTGGCCAATGTCCCTGCCGATAAGGTTATCACCGAGGTACATGACGAATGGGGCAGTCTTCAGAAAGGGCCGGGCAACCTTCACTGCATGCGCGAGTCCGGCCGGCTGGTCCTGCAGGATGTAGGTTATCTTTGCATCCCAGAGTCTGCCGTTGCCGACAGCATCCTTTATCTCAGCCCCGGTCTCGGGAGAGATGATGATCCCAATCTCTTTTATCCCGGCCCTGACGATATTATCGATACAGTAAAAGAGGATAGGCCGGTTGGCAACCGGTACCAACTGCTTCGCGCCGGAATAGGTCAGCGGCCTCAGCCGGGTACCCTTGCCGCCGCTTAATATCAGTGCTTTCATCAGCATTATGATATCCTAACAGTCATATTAATTCAATGGATCCGGCAGGTTAGGCATGCTTCTCCTGCTTTTGGGCCTGACGCTCAGCGATGACCTTCTGAGCCTGATGCGACGGCATCTCTTCATAATGAGAAAACTCCATAGAGTAAAGTCCTCTGCCGGAGGTCAGACTGTGGAGCTGGTTTGCGTAGGTAAGCATCTCTGACATCGGCACGGTCGACATTATCTTCTGGTTCCCGCCAGCCTGGGGCTCAACTCCCTGGACCTTGCCCCGCTTTGAGTTCAGATCGCCTATCACCGCCCCGAGCGTCTCGTCCGGTGTCGTTATCTCAGCCCTCATGATAGGTTCAAGGAGTATCGGCTTTGCCTCGAGCACCGCTTTTTTGATCGCCATGGAACCGGCGATCTTGAAGGCCATTTCAGAGGAGTCGACCGTATGGTATGACCCGTCAATGAGCGTCACGCGGAGGTCCACAATCGGATAGCCGGCGACCACCCCCTCGTGCATCGCATCGATTACGCCTTTTTCTACAGCAGGGATATACTGACGCGGGATGGATCCGCCGACAATCTTGTCGACAAATTCAAACCCGGTCCCTCGGGGCAGGGGTTCAACCGTAATATGGCAGTCGCCATACTGGCCCTTTCCGCCGGACTGCTTCTTGTATCTGCCCTGGACCTTGGTGGAGGCTTTGATCGTCTCCCGGTAGGGGATCTTCGGCGTCTTCATCTCGATCTCGACACCAAAGCGCCGCTTCAGCCGCTCGAGCGTCACCTCGATATGGACCTGCCCCATCCCCGAGATGATCATCTCCTTCGTCTCCTCGTCGCGGGTAAACCGGAGCGTCGGGTCTTCTTCAAGCACGCGATGAAGGGCTATACTCACCTTCTCTTCTTCTCCCTTGTTCCTGGCGGCCATCGCGTAGGAGATGATCGGGTCTGCGAATTTGACCTTGTCAAAAACGACCGGCTTTGTTTCATCGGAAATCGTGTCCCCGGTATTGGTGCCCTTCAGCTTTGCCACTACCCCGATCTCTCCGGCGGACAATGTCTGAACCGGCACCTGTTTTTTCCCCTGGAGATAGAAAAGCTGACCGATCCGTTCCTTTGAAT
>JBARHQ010000097.1:0-6639 GCA_049799315.1 Thermodesulfovibrionales bacterium
CAGAAGTGGTACCTCGAAGTCGGCCAGGGCATGGAGAAGACCCAGCGGATCGCAAATGAGAAGCGGGCCTATACGCTTACCGACCGCGGGACGTGGCTCGCTACGAAGGACAAGGACAAACTCGAAATGATTATTGTCCATGAGGGGGACCCAACGCTTTTCAACCAGTATGGTGTTATGGCGGTGAACCCTGAAAAACATAAGCATGTCAAATACAAAGAGGCTATGGAGTTTGTGAACTGGATCATATCGAAAGAGGGTCAGCAGGCGATCGCCTCGTTCAAGGATGCTCTCGGGAATCAACTCTTTTATCCAAATGCAGGGCCGAACGCGAAGTAATCGCATGCCTCTTCCCGAGATCAGAGAGGTTGGAAAAATAATCGATGCTATCAGGGATTATGCTGTTGCGAGCGCTCACGAATGCCATGAAGAACACCTGACAGACAAATATCGTGCACCTTCGCTTTCTTCATGGGACTCTGTCATGTGGTTTGAACTGTTGCAGGATTGGGAACTGGCCGACTTCCTTGTATCCGGCACGGACCGAGCGACAAGATTGCTGAAGAGCCTTCAGTACTGCCTTCAATGGCATGGACAGAGAGAAATTGATGAAACCATTTCGCGTTTGAAAATAATGAGTATGATTAATTGACATGACGAGATAACTAAGTGAAGCACACTAACAATTCTGGAGGTTGCCGGTGAGCAAAAAGGTTACTATCAATGGCATTCCAATAGCAGTCGAAGGAGACAAGACTATCCTCGTGGTCTGTAAGGAAGCGGGTATCCGCGTACCGACCCTCTGCCACGACGACAGGCTAGAGCCCTATGGAGGATGCAGACTCTGTCTCGTCGAGATAAAGGGCATGCCCCGACCGCTTGCCTCCTGCACCACACCTGTCCAGGACGGCATGGAAATCTCCACCGAAAGCGAGACCCTCACCCGGCTGAGGAAGTTAAGCCTTTCCCTTATCCTCTCGAACCACCCCAATGACTGCATGTGCTGCGAGGAGGCGGGGGCGTGTACCCTGCAGGAACTTGCCTACGAGTACAATGCGGACGGTGCAAAGTTTGCCGGTGAAATGTGGGACCTGCCTGTCAGGGAAGACAACCCCTTCATCATGTATGAGCCGAATAAATGCATCCTGTGCGCACGCTGTACCCGCATATGCCAGGAAGTCGTCATGGCGGACACGATTGAGCTTACCGGAAGAGGGTTCAATTCGATGCCTGACACCGCCTTCAGAGGGCCGCGTACCCTCGACAACTGCGAGTTCTGCGGGCAGTGCGTATCAACCTGCCCGACCGGAGCGCTGACTGACAGAAAAGGCAGAGGCAAGGGACGTGCTCCCCAGATGAAAAAGGTGAAGACAACCTGTTCATACTGCGGGACCGGATGTAACTTTTTCCTGAATGTGAAGGACAACAGAGTAGTAAAGGTAACCTCTGATTTTGATGCGCCGGTGAATCAGGGCAATCTTTGCATAAAGGGCAGATACGGCTACGATTTTATCCACAGCGACGAAAGGATAAAGACGCCGCTTATAAAGAAAGATGGAAAGTTCGTGGAGGCGACCTGGGATGAGGCGCTCGGACTGGTCGCAAACAGGTTCAGGGAGCTTATCGATAAGCACGGGCCGGATAAAGTCGGCGGCTTTTCGTCGTCACGCTGCACGAACGAAGAGAACTATCTCCTTGCGAAATGGGTGAGATGCGCGATTGGTTCCAATAATGTGGACAATTGCGCCCGAGTCTGACACGCTCCAACTGTGGCCGGTCTGGCCACCAGCCTGGGAGCAGGGGCAGCAACGAACTCACTCAGTCAGATGCCGGATATCGATACGCTTTTTCTTTTCGGGTCGAACCCGACAGAGGGACATCCCATTGTTTCTCTATGGCTCAAGAAGGCCCTGCGCAAGGGCGCAAAACTGATAGTTGGTGACCCGAGAAAGACGTGGATGGCGAAGAGGGCTGATGTCTGGCTGAATCTGAAGCCCGGCAGCAACATCGCCATGATAAACGGCCTTATCAATGTCATATTGCAGAACGGATGGGAAAACAGGGATTTCATTGCTAAAAGAACCGAGGGGTTCGGAGAACTTGCGGCAAAGGTGAAGGAATATGATCTTGACCGCGTTGAAAAGCTTACGGGAGTTTCTCAGAAGAATATCGTAGAGGCAGCACGTTTGTATGCTCACGCGGACAAGGCGATGATCGTCTATGGGCTCGGCGTAACCGAGCATCGCACGGGAACCGAAAACGCGATGGCGATCGCTAACCTGGCGCTTGTCTGCGGTCACCTGGGAAGGCCTTCCACCGGCATTATGGCGCTCAGAGGCCAGAACAATGTCCAGGGCGCCTCAGACCTCGGGCCGCTGCCGGCAACGTTGCCGGGGTACCAGTCCGTTACTGATGCAAATGTCCGCGAAAAGTTTGGAAAGGCATGGAATGTGGCGATCAGCCCCAAGCCCGGGCTCAAGTCTGTTGAGATGCTGGATGAATGCAAACGGGGGAATTTCAAGGGAATATTCATTCTCGGCGAAGACCCTGCCCATACCGACCCGGACCTGCATCACGTCAAGGCCGCGCTGGAGGCGACCGAGTTCCTTGTCGTGCAGGACATCTTTCACACCGAGACGACACGTTATGCCGACGTGATCCTTCCAGGCGCGAGCTTTGCCGAGAAGGACGGGACCTTCACAAACGGCGAACGGCGGGTGCAGCGCGTGCGGAAGGCAATCGAGCCTGTTGCGGGGATGGCCGAATGGCAGGTGATCAGCAAGCTGTCAACTCTGATGGGATATCCGATGCAATACAAGCATCCCTCGGAAATCATGGACGAGATCGCGAGCCTGGTGCCGATATACGGCGGTATCAGTTATGACCGCATCGAGGAGAAGGGAATCCAATGGCCCTGTCCGACAAAGGACCATCCCGGCACTACAACGCTGTATACGGACCTATTCGCGCGGCCGGGAGGGCTGGCGAAGTTTATGGTTCTTGATCACATTGGTTCGGGCGAAGTGCCGGATGATCAATACCCGTTCGTGCTGATTACGGGGAGAATCCGGGAGCACTATAACAACGGATCAATGACCCGGAGATGCGCCGGAATCTCTGAAGTCGTGCCTGAGGAACTGCTCGAGCTCAGCCTGGAGGATGCGGAGGCGCTGCAGATAGGCAACGGAGAATATGTGACCGTCTCCTCCCGGAGGGGTGAGATCAGGGTGAAGGTCAAGGTGACCAAACGCTCACAGCCGGGAAATGTCTTTCTGACGTTCCATCATCGCGATGCTCTCACGAACATCCTGACCTCGGAGCACAGGGACCCGATCACTGGTACCCCTGAATACAAATCATGCGCCGTGAGGATAGATAAGTAACATACTGCCCGCATTTAAGTTTTGGTATTATTGCAGGAGTCAGCCCGGTTTCATGAATCTATTACAACTTTGTAGTTTGCGTGACAAAATTGTTTCTTCCTTGAGTAGCCAGGTCTGCTTCAGCCCAATTTAGGCGTTCGAACTCGGGCATAAAAATTGCTCACCATTATAATAGATTGAGGAGGTGCAGAAATGTTTATTGGCATACTGTTCTATAGCATACTGATAACTGCGATCTCATTGGTTATAATCAGAAAATATGCAAAGATTGAAAGGGCGGAAATGATGACCTACCTGATATTGAGTTCGTGGGGTTCGTTGCTTTACGGCATTTTTATTACGAGAATTTCGTATTAGAGAAAGGTCTTCGTACCTCAATAACCGATGGCTGACATGGAAACAATATTGAACGATAGAGAGTTGGAGCGTTACCGGCGGCAGCTGACCTTGCAAGGCTTTGGAGTTGATGAACAAAAAAAGCTGAAATCTTCCAGCGCGCTTGTCGCAGGGGTCGGAGGACTCGGCGGGACTGCAGCACTCTATCTCGCTATTGCTGGGATAGGCCGGCTGGTGCTTGCCCACTATGGAAATCTGACGCTCTCCAACATGAACCGCCAGATCCTTATGAAACACGACTGGATCGGCCGGGAACGGGTGATCCAGGCAGAGAGGACCATAAAAGAGATCAATCCCGATATTTCCGTGGAGATTTATAACGAGAGAACAACACAGGGAAATGCCGATCGGCTTCTCGAAGGCGTCAATATCGCACTCTCGGCCCGTCCTAACTTTTCTGAGCGGAGGGTCCTCAATGCAGCCTGTGTGCGGAAGAGTATTCCGTGTGTGGAGGCTGCCATGAACGGTATGGAGGGGTATCTTTTCAATATTGTGCCGGGAAAAACGCCTTGCTTAAACTGTCTCTATCCTGAAGACGACCCCGGGTGGGAGGAATTGGGGTTTCCTGTTATGGGGGCTGTCTCCGGTATGCTCGGATGCCTGATGGCGTTGGAGACGATAAAACTATTAAGCGATACTGGCAAGCCGTTGTTGGGCCACATGCTTGTTTTCAATACAGCGGATATGGACTTTAGAAAGCTCCGCATCCATAAGGACATTAACTGCGGCGTGTGCGGTTCATCGGGAGCTTCGCCTTACCCGCCGTGCGCCAAATAGAGGTATTGAAAAAATGGATGACCATTCCCGGGATAAAGGAGCAGGACCGTGCATGTTGCTCGAATTGAGTTGCGGCGCTATTATTGGAAAAAAACGCGCACGGCTTCTTGACGAGATCAATCGTATTGGATCAATACGACACGCAGCTGAAGCCGCAGACATTCCTTACGAACACGCCCTTGAATTGGTAAGCGTAATGAATGGCAGCTGCGCCAGCCCGCTCGTCAAGCTTTTGAATCCCGATGGAGAACGTATCAGCGGGTGGTTGACCGTCGACGGAGAAAACGCGCTTCAGGATTTCACACATCTTTACGAAGATCTAAAAGCATCCGTTACGGAGGAACGGAGACTGAGAAGATCAGGATAATCAGAGGCTTGCCTTTGGAGAGATTATAAATTTTACAAGGAGGATTTCACATGAGAATCAGTGCGAGAAACATACTTGCCGGAACGGTAAAATCTGTTGAGAAGGGTAAGGTTGTAGCAATAGTGAAGGTTGAACTCAAGTCGGGGGATGTAATATCTTCGATTATAACTGATGATAGCGTTGACAGGCTGGGACTGAAACCCGGAGTTGCTGCGTATGTGATTGTCAAGGCAAGCTCAGTAATGATAGGTAAAGGCGGGAGTGACTTAAAATTAAGTGCCCGTAATATCGTCAAGGGCACGATCAATAAGATCAAAGAGGGCATGGTCATGGCCGAAATAGGGCTCGACGTAGGAAATGGCGAAACGATCAGTGCAACCATATCTGATGAAAGTACAAAAAAGTTGGGGTTAAAGGAGGGCGAGGAAGCCCTTGCTGTCTTCAAGGCAACAAGTGTCATGATTGGGGTTGACTAATGGAAAGGAGCTTTACCATGAAGAGAGGATTCATTCTTGCAACAGTTATAATTATGCTTTTCTGTGTCTCAACAGGTTTAGTGCAGGCTGAAACAAAGGAGATTACGGTATCAGCGGCCATAAGCCTGAAAAACGCCTTTGAAGAGATCGGCAAGGTGTATGAAACAAAGCAGGGTGCAAAAGTTGCGTTTAATTTTGGTGCGTCGGGCGACCTTATGAAGCAGATCGCTGGCGGAGCGCCGGTGGATGTTTTTGCATCCGCAGCACAGAAGGACATGGATGAAGCTGACAAGCAGGGCTTTATTATTTCTGCAACACGTGCCGATATCGCAGCAAACAGTGTAGTCCTGATCGTTCCTGCAGGGGTGAAGTCAACGCTTAAATCCTTCGAGGGACTGGTTGCAGCGGATATAAAAAAGATAGCAATCGGCAATCCCAAGACCGTTCCTGCAGGCCGGTATGCGGAAGAGGCCTTCAATTACTATAAACTTCTGCCTGTCATTAAGGACAGATTAATTTTCACGGAAAACGTAAGGCAGGTACTCGACTATGTTGCACGCGGCGAGGTTGACGCAGGTGTCGTGTATGCCACCGATGCCGCCGCAAGGACAAAGGGGACGACAATCGTTGCTATTGCTCCCGAGGTAAGCCATAAGCCGGTTATTTATCCCATCGCTGTTGTCAAGGGAACAAAGAACGAGATTTTGGCCAGGGCCTTTATCTCGCTGGTGCTGTCTCCTGAAGGCCAGAAGATACTTCAGAACTACGGGTTCAAACCTGCAAAATAATCCGGCTATGGACGAAGCAGCTCTTTTTTCAATACGCCTCTCTTTGCAGGTGGCCGCTGTCTCGACAGTGCTTATAGTGCTGACGGGATTGCCGGTCGCCTACTTTCTTGCGCGCAAAGATTTCAGGGGCAGGGAACTTCTCGATGTGATCTGCACCATCCCGCTGGTGCTTCCTCCAACAGTCACGGGTTATTATCTTATTATCCTGTTTGGAAGAAATGGATTTATCGGAAAACATCTCTATGCATTGACCGGGTGGAGCATCATGTTTACCTGGTATGCGGCAGTCCTTGCTTCTTATGTCGTGGCGTTGCCTTTACTGATCAAGACTGCAAGGGCCGCCATCGAATCTGTGGACAGGAGTCTCATCAATGCCTCGTACACACTTGGCCATTCTGAATTCGACACGGCGCTGAAAGTTATCCTGCCCCTGGCTAAACGAGGTATTGTTG
>JBARHQ010000098.1:0-10316 GCA_049799315.1 Thermodesulfovibrionales bacterium
TTTCTCCAGAAGCCCTTCAGCCGGCAGCAAGTCGCCCTTGCGCTGAGAAAGGCACTTTCCTGACGCGGGCCGGCAGGCGGGGTCGGCTCTTGACATCTCCGGCGGATTCGTGATATAACCTTGACCGAATGCCCATGTCCATAGACTATTCAGTACATCACACATAAGGAGGTTGTATGAACAGAAGAGGTCCCAAGTTTTTCTTGCATGGTTGTCTCATCCTTCTCATCCTGGTTTTCTGCTCAGCAGTTGTATTTGCTGCTCCCCAGGATGCTAAGGCCGCCCCTGCAGCGAAGCCGGTACTCGGCAGCGATGACTGTATCAAGTGCCACGCAAACCCGCCGGCAGATATAGCTGCGAACGGCGGCAAGCACAAGATGGTCTCGTGCCAGGACTGCCATGCAGGCCATCCGCCGTCAGTCCCGGCAAAGAGCATTATCCCGAAATGCAGCAACTGTCATGCCGGCAAGCCGCATTTTGAGCTGAAGGACTGTCTGTCATGCCATTCCAACCCGCACACACCGCGGAACATAAAGATCGGCTCGAACGTCACGGATCCGTGTCTGACCTGTCATACCAAGCAGATACAGCAACTCAGGGAGACGAAGACAAAGCATTCCATGCTCTTCTGCTCTACGTGCCACAGCACCCGGCACCCTAACGTGCCTGAGTGCCTGAAGTGCCATAAGCCCCACTCATCGGACATGGTGGCTGCTGACTGCAAGAAATGTCATATGGCGCATGCGCCGAAACCGGTCACGTATGATGATGTGCCGTCGAAGTTCTGTGCAGGCTGCCATAAGCAGGCATATGACCTGCTGACATCCGGTAAGACGAAGCATAAAGACTTCGCCTGTGCCTTCTGTCATCAGGCCAAGCATAAGATGATTCCCAAGTGCCAAGACTGCCATGGCGAGAAGCATCCGGCCGGCATCATGGCGAAGTTCAAGAAATGCGGCGACTGCCATAATATCGCCCATAACCTGAACAACTGGGGACCGGTAAAGAAGGAAGAGCCCAAAAAAGGAGCTGCTCCTGCTCAGAAGCCGGCGAAGAAGAAGTAGTTAGTTTCCCCTGACGGGGAATAGAAAAGGGCGGGTCGATTTCGACCCGCCCTTTTTTTATGAATAATCATCCTGACTACTACTGAATCACTCTTTTCCAGCTATAACTCCTCTGGTCTTGCGAAGACTACATCTTGTGCCTGCAATTATCTGTTACTCAATATATAGATACCAGACAGCATATCCCATTTTTTGCTTGACACAAAATTGAATCTCCTTTATATTTAAGTGGTAAATTGTGGTAGAAAGTGGAGGATACGTGCCAGCTTTCTCTGGAAAATATTATTACACACTTGATCTCAAGGGGAGACTGATCATACCGGCTCCTTTCAGAGAGATCATTTCGTCCAATTATAACCCAAAACTTTATATGGTGAACGCGGCGTTTGACAACTGCCTTCATATATATCCTCAGGAGGAGTGGCAGAAGCTTGAGGATAAAGTTCGGCAGCTGCCAAGCATGGACGAGGCAGTCAAGTTTTTCAAGAGAAAAGTCATTGCCTCGGCCCAGGAGGTCGAGCTTGATAAGCAGGGCAGGGTCCTTGTCCCGGCATCTCTCCGTGAGGATGCGGGGCTGAATTCCGATATCGCCATCGTCGGCCAGATCGACCGGATAGACCTCTGGGACAGAAAAGAGTGGGACCTGGTCACCGATGCGTCAAAGGTGGACAGAAAAGCCGTAGAAGCGAAGCTGACGGAATTCGGGCTGTAACTCAGTGACCATTACCCATCTCCCGGTCCTTGTCAGGGAGGTGGTCGACCTGCTCTCACCCAAAGAGGGCGGAACCTGCGTGGATGCGACAATAGGACTTGGGGGGCATGCTGAAGTGCTGCTGCAAAAAGTTGGACAGAAGGGCAGAGTTGTCGGCATCGACAGGGATGACGAGGCACTGGAAAGAACAGCCGCACGGCTTCATGACGATCGTCTGATCCTGCGGAAGGGAAGTTTTTCCGGTATGACAGGGCTTCTTCACGCCGAAGGCATTCAGGAGGTCGACGGGGTGCTTCTGGACCTCGGCGTCTCGATGATGCAGCTGCGGGACCTGCAGCGCGGCTTCAGCTTTACCGCCTCTGAGCGGCTTGATATGAGAATGGACAGGGAACAGGCCATCTCTGCGTGGGACGTTGTTAATACCTATCAGGACAAGGAGCTTATCCGGATATTGAGGGAATATGGTGAAGAGTACCGGGCAGCCAGGATTGTGAGATGGATCGCCGAGGCCCGCAGCAGGAAGACGATCGATACCTGCGATGAGCTGGCCGCCCTTGTGGAACGGTCGATCGGCCGGAGCGGGAGGACGCATCCTGCGACGCGCACATTTCAGGCCCTCCGCATAGAGGTGAACCAGGAGATGCAAGAACTGAAGACAGGTCTGCACGAGGCCCTCGGTGTCCTGAAAAAAGGCGGCCGGATCTGTGTTATCTCCTATCATTCGCTGGAAGACAGGATTGTCAAGAACTTTATCCGGGACAATGCAAAAAATATGGTGCTAACGCCGCTCGTGAAAAAGCCGGTGACCCCTGGTATCGAAGAGGTGAGGGCAAACCCTTCTTCCCGGAGCGCAAAACTGAGAGGAGCAGAAAAGCTATGATGAGGACCAGGGCTGACGGCAATATAGTATCTCTGTTTTACAAACCGCTTTGCGTCCTGCTCATGCTGGGCGGTCTCTTCTCTCTCATATGGCTGCGTTCGAGCATTGTCTCGATGACGTACAGCCTGAGGGACCTCGAAGAGAGGACGATGGAGGCGCGGAAGGATATGAAGATACTCCTCGCGGAACGCTCTAACCTCATGTCGGTATCGAAGGTGACCGCCTCGCTGAACGAACCGTCCCGCCATGCAGTGAGTGCCGCGGGCCCCATTGAAAACAGTTATGTTATGCCGGACCGGACCAGAGTGGTAATGGTGCAGAAGAACAGGACTGCCGAGCCACAGAAGGCATCTCTCAGGATGGGGGACAACCGCTGATACATGGAGTTAAGGGGGCAGAAGCTGCAGCAGGATACGGGGTTGAACAGGAAGCGCGCCGTTATTCTCAATACAACCATTATTTTCGCATTTATTGCGATCTTCCTCCGTCTGACAGACCTGATGATATTCAACCACAAGATGCTCTCGGAAAAGGCAAAAATGCAGCAGGTGAAGTCAGAGGATATCCATGTGATGCGCGGCAATATCTATGACCGCAGGGGCAGGGAATTTGCCGTGAACATGGAACTTGAATCCCTCTTTTGCGATGCGCGGGACGTTACGATCGACAAGGAGCGCATCCAGAAGCTCTCGTCCGCCCTCGGTATGGAGCCGCGGGCTGTCGCGGCGAAGTTTCAGCCGGAGAAGCGGTTCACCTGGGTCAACCGTAAGCTGACGACCGAGAAGGTCCGGAAGGTGCGGGATGTCCTCGGTATGGACCGGAAGGTGAAGGACCCTGACGTACGGGGTTTCGGATTTGTTACCGAGTCAAAGAGATTTTATCCAAAGGGAGAACTCGCCTCGCATATTATTGGTAATGTCGGCATGGATAATCAGCCCCTCGAAGGGGTAGAACTCCTCTATGACAAATATCTTAAGACCTCGGGCGGCAAGGTCTATTTTTCACGGGATGCAAGCGGTAAGGTGCTCTCCTCAGGGGTCGAAATGGAGGCAAAGGGCAATGACATCCAGTTGACGATCGATGAGGGTCTCCAGTATATCGCCGAGAAGGAGCTTGCAAAGGCAATGGCGAAATGGCGGCCTGTCGCAGCCACCGCGATCATCATGGACCCGTTTACCGGTGAGGTCCTGGCCCTGGCGAACCGGCCGAGCTATGATCTCAATAATCTGGGCCGGGCGAACAGGGACGATGTCAGAAATCGGCCGATCACGGACATTTACGAGCCGGGATCGACCTTCAAGATCGTTGTGGGAGCTGCAGCCCTTGAAGAGGGCCTTTATAATCTGAACAATACTTTTGACTGCAGCAGAGGGACGATCGAGGTCGGAGGCAAGGTGATCCACGATGCGCACCGCCACGGGTTGCTTACCTTCAAGGAGGTTATCCAGAAGTCATCGAACGTCGGCTCGATCATGATCGGCATGAAGCTCGGCAGGGAGAATGTCTATAAATATGCAAAGCTCTTCGGGTATGGCGATAAGACGGGCATTGATCTGCCGGGTGAGGTGTCGGGTTGGATCAGGAAGCCGGAGAAATGGTCAGCGACCTCGATCGGTGCCATACCGATAGGCCAGGAGGTTGCGGTGACCCCGCTCCAGGTCCTCAGGGCATACTCCGTGATCGCGAACGGTGGTTATCTGGTGAAGCCGCACGTTGTGTCGGAGATCAGGACCCATGAAGGTCAGCCGGTTTATTCTTTTAAGGAAGCGGGCAAAAAGAGGGTACTTTCCGAGAAGACCGCAACAATCTTCAAGGATATCCTCAAGACAGTCGTCGAAGATGGCGGCACGGCTACCGGGGCGGCGGTCGACGGTAACCAGGTCGCCGGAAAGACCGGGACGGCACAGCTGGTCGACCGGAGGACAAAACGGTATTCAAAGGACCGGTTTATCAGTTCATTTGTCGGGTTTGTCCCTGCTGACAATCCGAAGCTGGCGATGATCGTGGTGGTCTATGAGCCGAAGGGTGCGATCTATGGCGGTGTCGTTGCCGCACCGGTCTTCAAGAGCATCGCCAGCCAGACGCTTTCATACCTGAATGTGCCGCGCGATGACGTCAGGGAGAAGAATCTGCTGCTGGTCGCAAAATGATACTGCGTGAGGTTATGCAAGACATAAATGTGATAAAGATTGATGGCGATGACGGGATGGATATCCGCGGCATATCTTATGATTCACGGAAGACGCAGACGGGAGACCTTTTTGCCGCGATTTCAGGCGGGCATTTCAACGGCCATGATTTTATCCCGCAGGCGATAGAAAATGGCGCGGTGGCGATTATACATCAGGGTCGGCGTTCATGGGTCAAGGGTCAAGAGGGCACCGGTCAAGCCGCGGTCCCCGGGGAGCCAGGGGCAGGGACGACGTTTGTCCAGGTTCCGGACAGCAGGGAGGCGCTGGCGGTTGCAGCGAACAACTTTTATAAGCGGCCGTCGCAGGCCCTCCATGTAATCGGGGTGACCGGGACGAACGGAAAGACCACAACCACCTATCTGATCAAGTCGATACTTGAACAATGGGGGAAAAAGGTTGGTCTCATCGGGACCATACAGTATATGATCGGTCAAGAGGCCTCTGCTGCGAGCCATACAACGCCGGAATCTCCGGAATTTCAGCGGCTGCTGCACGAGATGCGCGCTGCGGGATGCACCTATGCGGTTGCTGAGGTCTCCTCTCATGCCCTTGCGCAGCGGCGGGTCGACGCAACGGTCTTCAGAACAGTTGTCTTTACCAACCTGACGCGGGACCATCTCGATTTCCACAAGACGATGGAGGACTACTTTCTCACCAAGGCCCGCCTTTTTAACAGGCTCCTGAGCGATGACGGGCGGGTACTTATTAATTATGACGACGATTACGGGAGAAGGATCTGGGAAGACGGTAACCGGGGATACTCCTTTGGTCTGGACGCTGCCGCTGAAATCAGGGCGGAAGAGATACGCAATACTCCGGCCGGGCTGAGGTTTACGATCAGAATACAGGGGCATGGCCATGCAGTCGAATCCTCGCTGATAGGGCTTCATAACGTTTATAATATACTTGCCGCAATCGGGGCCGGTCTCAGTGTCGGCGTGCCGATGGAGGTGATACTGAAGGGTATCAGTTCTGCCGGCAATGTCAAAGGTCGTTTCGAACGGGTTGATGCCGGCCAGCAGTTTCTGGCGGTGATTGATTTTGCTCACACGGAGGACGCGCTCGAGCGGACGATTCAGACTGCCCGGGCACTGACGAAGGGGCGGGTGATCACTGTCTTCGGCTGTGGCGGCGATCGGGACAAGGGGAAAAGACCCCGCATGGGTGAGGTCGCAACGAGATTGAGCGACCTGGTGATCATCACCTCTGACAACCCGAGGTCAGAAGACCCTGAGGCCATAATCAGAGACATCGAAACCGGCGCTGTTCGTAAAAACTATCTGGTTGAGCCGGACAGAAAAGAGGCGATCAGGCTGGCAGTGCGGGAGGCCCGCAAAGACGATCTTCTGCTGATAGCAGGCAAGGGGCATGAGGAATATCAGGAAATGGGCGGGAAGAAGCAGGACTTCAGCGACAGGGAGGTGCTGCAGGAGACGATCAGGCATTTTATGAACAGGGCATAGTCTGTGCTTATAGAATGAGGGGGAAGACGCAACAGCATTATGGCATATTTGAAGACTGAGGACATACTTGCAGCAACAGGGGGAACGATACTCTGCGAAGGTCAGGGAGCGTATACCGGTGTCTCGATCGATTCGCGGACGATCGGGGACGGGGAGCTCTTTGTTGCGCTTCAGGGCGCCAGGAGTGACGGTCACCAACATCTGTCAGCGGCGCTGGAGCGCGGCGCCGGTGCCCTGGTGAGCGAGGACCCGCAGGAAACTCTGCCCGGGAAAACCATCATTCGGGTTGGGAATACACTTCGAGCGCTCCAGGCGCTTGCGCAGTATCTCAGGCAGAAGCGCGCCATACCGGTGATTGCGGTTACCGGTACGAACGGCAAGACAACGACCAAGGAACTGATTGCCTCCATATTCGGCTCTGAATTCAGCGCCGAATTCGGTTCGAAGAAGGTCCTAAAAACAGGGGGCAACCTTAACAATCATATCGGGCTGCCGCTCTGCATCAGCCGGATGGATGGCGATGAAGGCATCATGGTGCTTGAGATGGGGTCGAACGCTGCCGGAGATATACGGCTGCTCTGTGACATCGCCAGGCCGGATTATGCGGTGATGACGAACGTGGGGCCTGCCCACCTTGAGAGCTTCGGGAGTCTTGAGGCGGTCAGAAACACGGACCTGGAGGTCCTCGGCTATGTCAGGACCTTCGCGGTGAACGCTGATGACCATTTCCTGATGGAAGGTCTCACTCATGGTCCTGCTGCCGGCTATACCGGCAGGACAATAACGTACGGCATCGACAACACTGCCGACGTGTCTGCCCGTGATATCCGCCTTCAGGAAAAGGGGTCCGATTTTCTCCTTTGTCTGCCGGAGGGGGCAGAACTCGCTGTTCATTTTCAGCTTTCGGGAAGGTTTAATATTTTAAACGCTCTTGCCGCCGCCTCAATCGCCTTTGCTGCCGGGGCTTCTCCGGATTCTCTCAAAAAGGGGCTTGAGGCCTTCACCGGCGTCCCGATGCGGCTCGAGACCAGGGAACTCGGCGGTTTGCTGATCATCAGTGATGTATATAATGCAAACCCGGCCTCGATGCGGGAGGCGGTCAGGGAGCTTGTCAGACTCAAGCGCGGGAGGATGATTGCGGTCCTTGGCGATATGCTCGAACTCGGCTCCTATGCTGAACCGGAGCACCTGGGTCTGGTTACCCTGCTGAACGACCTGAACGTTGATATGCTGATTTGTGTCGGCAGCGAGATGCAGAAGGCATCAGCCGTGTTCCGGGGTGACTGTTACCGTGCAGACGACTCTTTTCAGGCGGGCGCAATGCTTGCTGATATCGTCCGGGAGGGCGATACGGTCCTCCTGAAGGGTTCACGCGGCATGCGGATGGAGCAGGTCCTTGGAGAACTTGAGACTTCATTCGCCGGAGGCGTCGATGCTCTATAAGCTGCTCTACAGCCTCCATGATACTTACTCCCCGCTCAATGTTTTCAGGTATATAACATTCAGGACAGCACTCGCCATCATTACGGCAATGCTTGTCTCTCTTGTCATCGGGCCGGGGCTGATTGCCTATCTCAGACGGATCAGCATGACCCAGCAGATCCGTGATGACGGCCCGCAGACGCACCTCAAAAAGTCAGGCACGCCGACGATGGGAGGTCTCATTATTATGATCTCGATCCTCGCGGCAGTGTTGCTCTGGGGCGATCTTGAGAATATGTATGTCTGGATCATGATCTTTGCGCTCATTGCCTTCGGTACGGTCGGGTTCCTCGACGATTATCTCAAGGTGATCAGGAAGAACCCGAAGGGGCTGCGGTCGTGGTACAAGTTCGGGGCCCAGATCTGTATTGCGGTCGTTATCGGCGCGATACTCTATTTCAATCCGAAAGACCCTTATAACGACATACTGAGTATCCCTTTTTTCAAAAAATGGCTTATCGACCTGGGCTGGTTTTATATACCATTTTCCGTGCTGGTGATCGTCGGCTCTTCGAATGCGGTCAACCTGACCGACGGAATCGACGGCCTGGCAACCGGTCTTGTCGGCATAGCGCTCTTTGCGAACATGATACTGGTCTATATATCCGGCAACGCAAAGTTCGCCTCTTACCTCCAGGTGCTCTTTCTCCAGGGGACAGGGGAACTGACGGTCATATGCGGTGCAATGCTCGGGGGTGCACTAGGATTTTTGTGGTATAACGCATATCCCGCCGATATCTTCATGGGCGATGTCGGCTCGCTCGGGCTCGGGGGTGCGCTTGGTACCCTTGCGGTGATAACGAAACATGAGATAGTCCTTGCCGTCGTCGGCGGGATATTTGTTATTGAAACCCTCTCGGTCGTCTTTCAGGTGGCCTCATTCAAACTGACCGGGAAGCGGATCTTTAAGATGGCACCGATCCACCATCACTTTGAGTTAAAGGGATGGCATGAGTCGAAGGTGATCATACGGTTCTGGATCGTCGGAATAATGCTGGCTTTGCTCAGCCTTGCAACGCTGAAACTGAGGTGATTATGAAGAACAGGTATCAAAAGACAGGCTGCACGGACCAGGGGCACGGAATAAGGAGAATTGTTCAGTTCCTGTTGACGGTCATTGTTATGATGGGACTGGCAGCCACGGCCTTTGCCAATGACATAAAGTCAAAGGCAGCGGTGGTTATGGATGCCGAGACCGGAAGACTGCTGTATGCAAAAAACCCTGACCTGCGCTTATTGCCGGCCAGCACGACCAAGCTGATGACCGCACTCGTTGTCCTTGAGCGTGCGAAGCTGAGCGATGTTGTGACCATCAGCAGAAAGGTCTCTCTGACGCCGGCAATGCGGATCGGCCTGAAAGAGGGTGATAAGGTGACGGTCGAGACGCTCCTCTACGCTGCACTGATGAAGTCGGCGAATGATGCTGCGGTAGCCCTTTCAGAGGCAGTGGCCGGGTCAGAAGAGCAGTTTGTCATCCTGATGAACCGGAAGGCGATCGCTCTGGGTGCAAATGACACCCGGTTCATCAATGCCAACGGCCTGCCCGGTAAGGGTCAGTATATTACGGCCTATGACCTCTCGAAGATCATGCGGGCGGCGATCAAGTACCCGGTCCTGAAGGAGATCCTGAACACCAGGATTACGGAGGTAGCCACAGAATCGGGCAAGACGATGTTCATCAAGAATACCAATAAACTCCTCTGGTCTGACGAGGAGCTGCTCGGAGGCAAGACCGGATATACGCGACAGGCCCGCCACTGCTTTGTCTGCGCCGGCGAACGGGACAAAGATACGATCATTGTGGCATTGCTCGGGGCCCCGGCCAGAGACCTGCTCTGGAAAGAGTCGGAGGAGCTGCTGACCTTTGGGTCCCGCGTTATGAACAAGACCGAAGAACCGGTTGTTTATCTTGCCAGGGCGGATGCAGGGCCGATGAAAGCCTCCCGTGCGGTGTACACAAAGACAGACGACACGGCCCCTGAAAAAATAACGGTGAGCAGCAAGGGCAAGGCAAAAGGCAAAAAGCTGGCTGCGGCAAAAAAGAGAAAATCAGCGAAATCAGTCAGCCGCCATGCAAAGCACCGGCAGTTGAAAAAGAAGCTCCGGGGGACGCAGATGGCGCAAAAAGGAATAGATGAACCTAAAGGATAAAAGAGTGACGGTCGTCGGGCTTGCCCGGAGCGGGGTTGGCGCTGCCAACCTTCTCGCAGCAATGGACGCCCGGGTGACGGTCACTGACATGAAGACAGAGACGGCATTGCAGGAGGCGGTCAGGAGACTCTCTCCCGCAGTGCAGTGTGCGCTTGGAGGACATCCCGAGGAGCTGTTTTCCTCTGCCGACATGCTTGTTATAAGCCCCGGGGTCCCGGAGATCAGGCAGATCGCCGCGGCGCGCGCAAAGGGGATCCCGGTCGTCGGGGAGCTCGAACGTGCCTGGCAGGTGCTGCAAATGGCCAGGGACCAGGGACTGGGGACCGGCAGGCAGACTGCAACAGCAGAACAGGGGAAAATACCCTTTATTGC
>JBARHQ010000099.1:0-32124 GCA_049799315.1 Thermodesulfovibrionales bacterium
TATGATAATGGCAGGGGGAAACTCAAGACGTATGCCGAATTCAGGATCAAGGGGTCGATGCTTGACGAACTGAGGGCAGTCGATTGGGTCCCCCGTTCTACTAAGAAGAAGGTCAATGACATAAAGAACGTCCACAGCAGACTCGAGAAAGAGTTCGGCAGGATGCCGGATGATGAAGAGGTGGCTGCTGCGCTTGACCTGACGCTGGAAGAGTACTATAAGACGCTCTATGAGGCAAGCGGTTCTATTTCATTCCGTTTCGAGGATTTTGGGGCTGACGGAGCGGGGGAAGATGGGCTTAATATTCTGGAATGCATTCCGGACACTCAGGCGCGTGACCCGCTGGCCCTGCTCGAAGATGGGGCACGTCGGGAGATGCTTGCGGGTCTTATCGCCGGTCTTCCGGAAAAGGAGAAGCTGCTTCTCTCTCTTTATTACTGGGACGAGTTGACCATGAAAGAGATCGGCAAGGTGATGAATCTGACCGAAGGCAGGGTATGCCAGATCCATACGCAGGCCCTGATACGGCTGAAGGCAAAACTCGAAAAAAATACTTGATACCCGTGGAAATACTAATATGTATCCCTGTGTATATTAAAGTAATTTTACAGAAAGGCCGATTAAAAAAAGAATGATGCAATCAAGAAAACTCCGGAGACTGCTCCAGGACCTTGTGCACGCTGATGCCTCGAAGCGCCGCAACGCCGCAGAGGCATTGGCGGAGGCCGATGAAAGGGCTGTTTATCCCCTGCTCAGGGCATTGCGGGATGAAAATCACGGTGTACAGGATGCGGCCATGCGTTCTCTTATTGCCATCGGCGGTGAAACCGTGGCCTATATGGTGCTTCCCCTTCTTCGGGAAGATTCCTATCTGAGGAATACTGCAATGATTATGCTGCGGGACATTGGCCCTGTTACCGTGCCTTTCCTCTACCCGCTGCTGAACGACAAGGATGACGATGTCAGAAAATTCAGCATCGATTTGATGATCGATATACAGTTCGATGTCGATGCGCAAATGATCGTGCCGATGCTCCGGGATGCAAATCCGAATGTCAGGGCCTCTGCAGCAAAGGCCCTGGGGCTCCTTGGCTACCGGGAGTCGGTCCCCCAACTCGTCGGGGTCCTGTCGGATGAGGAGTGGGTCTGTTTCTCAGCCCTCGAGGCCCTTGGCGCGCTCAGGGACGAGGCTGCGATCACCCCTATCATAGAGCTTCTTGCACGTGATTCCGTTACCATACGCTATGCAGCGATCGAGACTCTCGGGAATATCGGGTCTCCCGCTGCCCGGCATGCCCTGGAGCAGCATATGGTGAAAGCGGATGATATGGAAAAGTCTGCGGCCCTGAAAAGCCTGCTCCAGATCGGCATTACGCCGACCGTGCCCGGCACCATCGACCTCCTGATCAGCATGTTCAGTGACGGAGATTGGGATGAACGCTTTATTGCCCTGAGGGGCCTTGCAGAGCTGAAAGACCCGAAGGCGGTCAGGACGGTCATCGATATCAGCGGTTCTCTTGAGCCGTCTGACCCTGAGGCTGAAGACAGACTTTATATGATCAAGAGTTCTCTCCGCGAGTTTGGTACCTGCGAGGCGCTTATCGCCGTGCTTACTGATCCTTCCACCCGGTTCCGGGGAAGGGTCATTGCGATTGAGCTGATCGGCGAACTGAAATGCGACCGGGCCATCTCGCATCTGATCAAGTGCATAGACGTGGATGTCAGAGACGTAAGAAGGGCCAGCATAAAGGCGCTTGCCGATATCAATGATTACGAATCGACCTCAGCGCTGATTGATGCCGTCGACGACTACGACAGCCACGTCAGAAAGGCTGCGGTCAGCGCCCTTGGCAAGATCGCTGACCCCAAAGCCTTCGAGCCGGTCCTTAGGATGGTCCAGGCCGAGCGATACCAGGATGTCCTTGAGGAGGCGGTGAAGGCGCTGGTACTGATCGGCCGGGATGCGGTACGCTCCCGCATGGACGGATTTGACGAGCGGGTCCGCGGACTTGCCGAACGTTATCTGCAGGTGCACTCATGACCTTTGTTCTTAAGGACCCTGCCTTCAGGGATTTCAGGGATTTTATCTATGAGAAGTGCGGTATATTCATTCCTGACACGAAGAAATACCTGCTCGAAAACAGGCTGGTCAAACGGATCGAGGAGAAGAACCTCGGCGGATTTGAAGACTATCTGAAGTTCCTGAAATACAGCACGAACGGCGATGAGCTCTCGAGGCTCTTCGATGCGATCACGACGAACGAGACCTATTTCTTCAGGGAGCCGCAGCAGCTCGACGTCTTTGTCGACCAGATTGCGCCGAAGGTGACCGGTGCGAAGAAGACCAGAGACATCCGGATTTGGTCTTCCGCCTGCTCCACGGGCGAAGAGGCATACACGCTTGTCATGATGCTGGCTGAAAAGCAGGCCGGGACCCGGACCGAGATCATTGGCTCGGACATCAGTGACGAGGTCCTGTCATCAGCGAAAAGGGCAGTGTACAATTCCTATTCGGTCCGGAATGTGCCTGAAGCCTACATGAAAAAGTATTTCAAGAATAACGGGCAGATGAACTTTGAGCTTGATGCGGCTATAAAGCGGCCGGTCTCCTTCTCGAACATAAACCTGATCGACGAGAAGAAGATCAGGGCCATCGGAAGCTTCGATGTCATTTTTTGCCGGAATGTCCTGATCTATTTTGACGACAAGGCCAAGCAAAAGGTCGTATCGCATCTTTACAACAGCCTGAAGCCGGGCGGCTATCTATTTGTGGGCTCTTCGGAAAGTCTGCACAACGTGACCCGTGCCTTCAGGCCGGTTATCATCAACAAAGTTGTTGTTTACCAGAGGGGTTAGCATATGAAAATATTAGTCGTGGATGACTGCCAGACAACAAGAAAGCTATTGAGCCTCTACCTCAAATCAAAAGGTTATGCCGTGGTGACCGCTGAAAACGGCCTGGACGCGATAGAGAAGCTGGGCACCGATACGATCAACCTTGTCCTTACGGACCTCAATATGCCGTATATGGACGGGCTTGAACTGATACGCGCACTCAAGGCTGACCCGAACCTCAATGCCATACCGATCATAATGGTAACGACCGAAGCGGACCCCGAAGAAAAAGCGAAGGCCATGGATGCCGGGGCTTCAGCCTACATGATCAAGCCGGTGACTGCGGACAAGGTCTCGGAAAATATTCTGCTTATTTTGAAACAAATGTTTGGAAAGGGAGGAGCATCCAGTGTTTGATCTGAAGATGAAGATACTTGTTGTTGACGATTTCTCGACGATGAGGCGGATTGTCAAGAATATCCTGAAACAGCTCGGCTACGAGAACATCGAGGAGGCTGAAGATGGTGTGCAGGGGTTCTCCAAGCTCAAGGCCGGCGGATTTCACTTTGTCGTCTCGGACTGGAACATGCCGAATATGGACGGCCTCGAAATGCTTACCAAGATCCGGAGCGATTCGGAACTGAAAGACCTCCCGGTGCTGATGGTCACTGCCGAGGCCGAGAAAGACAAGGTCATTACAGCGATCAAGGCCGGGGTGAACAATTATGTTGTCAAGCCCTTTACCGCTGAGATCCTGAAGGAAAAGATGGACAAGATTTCTGAGAAGCTGGGCAAATAGAACAGTGACAAGGTGCAGGAAAATGGTAAGTCCGATTCTTCCCTCGACCCTGGCAGCTGATTCCGCAGCCGGCAAGTTGCCCCTGTTTTCCGACTGGAGGTGTTATGGCCGATGAAATGGATGAAATAATATCCGACTTCGTGACCGAGGCAGAGGAGTCTCTTGAGAAGATAGATCCGCTTTTTGTCGAACTTGAGACAAAAGGGCATGACAAGGATATGCTCAATGAGATCTTCAGGTCCATGCATACCATAAAGGGTGCCGCGGGATTCCTGGGGTTCCAGCATATTGTCGATGTGGCCCATAAGGCCGAAAGCATCATGAAGAAACTCAGAGATGACGAGATGCATGTCTCAACGCCGGTGATGGATGTTATCCTGAAAAGTGTCGACATGCTGCGGCTGCTTCTCCAGCATGTCAGGATGAAAAACGGGAAGCTGGAGGATACTTCAGCACTTCTGGACGAGCTTGACGGTGCCCTCTCCGGGGTCCAGGTTCCGACACTGGTTCCAACCATGGTCCAGGCCCCGGCTGTTGCACAGAAAGCACCCGCTTCAGGAATGCGGGAGAAGGGCAGCGGTGCGGCGGCCTCTGAAACAGCTCAGGGAAACAGTTCATCCGGCGCCGCCGAATTGACGCTGAAAAAAGACGAGGGCCGGTTCCCGGAGGCGTTGCATGACGGGGCAGCTGCATCTGCTGAAGCAGACCGTCATGCGGCTGATGAGAGGGCGATTGCTGCTGCTCAGACAAAAGAGCCGGGTCAGACCCTCAGGATCGATGTCGACAAGGTAGACAAGGTGATGGACCTGGCCGGAGAGATTGTCCTTGTCAGAAACCGGCTCATGAACATCGGCAATTATCTTGAAGAGAAATATTCAGGCGACAGCTATGTCGAAAGTCTCATGGGTACGGTATCCTTCCTTGACCTGGTCACCTCCGATATGCAGCTTGCGGTGATGAAGATGCGGATGCAGCCGCTGAAGAAGGTTTTCAGCAAGTTCCCGCGGCTGGTCCGGGACCTCTCGAACAACATTGGCAAGGACGTTGAACTGGTCATCACCGGTGAGGGTACCGAAGTCGACCGGGCCGTCATCGAACATATCGGCGATCCCATGGTCCATATCATCAGGAACTCGGTGGACCACGCAATAGAGACCCCCGAGGTGCGCCGGAAGATGGGCAAGCCGACTAAAGGAAGGGTCTCGCTTACCGCTTTTCAGCAGGGCAACCAGATCATCATCGAGGTGGCTGACGACGGCAAGGGTATTGATGTCGAGCGGGTCAAGAAAAAAGCGATCGAAAAGTCATTGATCACCGAAGATGAGGCCCAGAGGATGAGCGAGGAGTCCGCGGTCAACCTCATATTCATGCCTGGCTTTTCGACGATGGAGGTTGCGACCGAGCTCAGTGGTCGGGGGGTCGGCATGGACGTTGTCAAGACGAACATCTCAAAACTGAACGGTTATGTCGAAGTCCGGACTGTAAAAAACGTCGGAACGACCTTCAGGATCAATATACCCCTGACGCTGGCGATCATCCATGCGCTGATGGTGAGCGCCGCTGACAACCAGTATGCCATCCCGCTTGCGCCGATAGAGGAGACGCTCAAGGTCGCGGTGAAGGATATCGAAAACGTATCAGGACAGAAGGTCCTGGTCATCCGTGGAAAAGTCCTTCCGCTTTTTGAGCTTTCAGAGATACTGGGCTATGGGAGGGGCCAGGATAACGGATTCCGGTATGTGGTGGTCATTGCCATCGGCGACCGGAGGTTCTGTATCGCTGTCGATGAACTGCTCGGGCAGGAGGAGGTTGTAATCAAGACGGTGGAAGGGATCGATACGAACGCTGCCCTCATCGTCGGGGCGACGATTACCGGCGACGGCAAGGTCGTTCTTATCATTGATCTGGCCGGCATGTCCCGGAATGTCCTCGGCCTCAAAAAAAAAGTAGTCTGAAGGAGACGGTATGCAGCAATATATAGGGTTTCACCTCAATTCGAGTGAATATACGTTGCCGATCCTCAAGGTACGCGAAATCATCAATATGCCTGTTATTACCCGGATGCCCCATGCCCCGGATTATATTGAAGGTATAACGAACCTCAGGGGCACCGTCATCCCGGTTGTAAATCTGAAAAAACTGGTCAGGCTCGGCGATGACGGCAACGCGCACGCCAACGTTATCGTTGTTTCCAGCGGCAGGATGACCTTCGGCATGCTGGTCGATGGGATTACGGGGGTGATTAACATTGAGGAGTCGGAGATAGAGCACCCTGAGAAATTCATGAACGAGGATACAGGGCAGATCGAGGGCGTTGCCAAACTGAAAAACAGGCTGGTAGTCCTGCTCGATACAAAAAAACTTCTGCCGTCAGAAGACCTCAGCCTTTTTGAGGATATTGTCGTGGATGTAAAGGAGACAGAGGGCAGCGATAAGGTAGAGGTGACCAGGACGGTCCAGACAATGGCAGGCGAGATCAAGGTGAAGGAGTTGCATGACGCCAAGGAATTCTTTGAGAAGAAGGGCATAAGCCCGAACGATCCGCGGTATCTCCTTTTTGACGATATCATGAACTTTCTCGACGCCCTGAACAAGGACGATCAGGGACGGGCAGATGCAGCGATCGAGGAGATAAGGAAGAAGGGGCAGGGAGACCTTTTCAAGGAGGTCGGCAAGGTCACCCGGAAGATGCATGATTCGATCAAGAGCTTCAAGGAAGCCATTGACCCCAAGCTCAAGGATATGGCCCAGTCCGAGATGCCAAACGCGATCGACCGGCTCCAGTTTGTGATCACCAAGACCGAAGAGGCGGCGAACAAGACGATGAGCATCGTCGAAAAGCATATGCTGAGCATGGATGAACTTGCTGCGGCGATCAGGCAGGTGAAGGAGCCGCCCGGGTCTGTCGAGTTTCTGAGGAAATATAAAAATATGCTGGAGGACGACCTCACGGAGCTGATCACCACCCAGTCGTTCCAGGACATCACCGGCCAGACGATCAAGAAGGTCATCACACTCGTCGGCGAGATCGAGGAAGAACTTGTGCGGCTGATCGCGACATTCGGGGTGAAGATGGAGGCCGGCCCCAAAGCAGGAGCGGAAGCCCACGAACAGGTCTCGCAGTCGGATGTCGACGAGCTGCTGAAGGACTTCGGTTTCTGATTAATTTCAGGGAGGAAGAAAATGGCATTCATAAAATGGAAAGATGAGCTGAGCGTGAACATCAAATGGTAAAAGTCCTTATTGTTGACGATTCAGCATTTATGCGGAATGCGCTTACGGCGATGCTTTCTTCTGATCCTGAAATTTCAATTATCGGGACAGCCCGGGACGGTCAGGAGGCGGTAGAGAAGGTCGCGCTGCTCAGGCCTGATATTGTAACCATGGATGTCGAGATGCCGAGAATGGACGGCATTACTGCTGTCAAGCATATTATGGCAGCGACCCCGGTCCCGGTGATCATGGTGAGTTCGCTTACCATAGACGGAGCAAGAGAGACACTCGACGCGCTCGACAGCGGTGCTGTTGATTTTATCCCGAAGAACCTCTCCGAGCTTTCGGTCAATATCGTGAAGATCAAAGAGCTGCTGATCGACAAGGTGAAGCAGATCGGCAGGCAGGGTATGAAGAGGCGTGCGATGCGCCCTGTTGCCCAGCCGGGTGCTGCGATCAGGCATGTGGAACCGCAGGAGCCGCTGGTCGTCAGATCGACCGGACAGCGAAGGGTTACGATCGTCGCGATCGGGACCTCCACCGGCGGACCGCGCGCTCTCCAGGATATCATTCCGAAGCTGCCGAAGGAGTTCCCGGTGCCTGTTGTCATTGCCCAGCATATGCCGCCTAACTTCACCAAGCCGTTTGCCGAGAGGATGAACTACCTCAGCCAGCTGACGGTCAAAGAGGCAGAGGACGGAGAATTGGTACGGAATGGGGTCGTCTACATCGCACCCGGCAGAGGCCATATGAGGCTGGTGAGAAGACGAGGCATCGAGACCGTGATAAGCATATCAGAAGACCGTGAGAATTTCATTTATCGTCCCTCAGTAGACGCCCTGATGGCATCGGTTGCCGAATTCTTCCCCGGCAGGGCCTTGGGTGTCATCCTGACAGGTATGGGGAATGACGGAATGAAGGGAATGGCTGAGATGAAGAAGGGTGGCTCCCGTCTCTTTGCCCAGAACGAGGAGACCTGCGTTGTTTACGGCATGCCGAAGGCGGTTGTTGATGCGGGCCTGGCTGACAAAATTCTGGCAATCGAGGAGATTGCCGGTGAGATCGTGAACTCGGTGTAATGCGCTGTTTTATTAAGTTCTCAGTTATAAATGCCGATAGTTAGGTATATAACCGTAGCGTCGTATATATAAACATCTTTATCGGGGCAGTAAAAGGAGGAGAATATGAGCACTTCAGTTGCAAGTTCGGAGATCTTACAACTGGTGACCTTCAGACTCGGCAGCGAAGAATATGCGATCGATATCCTGAAGGTCCAGGAGATCAACAGGATGGTGGACATCACCTCGGTGCCGAATTCGCCTTCTGATGTTAAGGGCGTTATCAACCTCAGGGGCAAGGTGATTCCCGTTATCAATCTCAGGAAGAAGTTCGGCCTGGGTTCAAAAGATACTGATGCCCAGTCCAGGATCATGGTGGTCGATGTCGGCATCACTGTTGGTTTGATCGTTGACTCGGTCTCTGAGGTCTTGCGGCTTTCGTCTGATACGGTTGAGCCGCCTCCGCCGATGACCGGCGGTATCGGCTCCGAATTCATACGCGGGGTCGGCAAGCTCCAGGACCGTCTTCTGATACTCCTTGACATAGACAAACTGCTGGGTCATGACGAGATGCATGCCGTGGCCCGGCTGACATAGCTATAAAAAGGGGAAGTGGGAAAATAATATGAATTTGTCGCTTTCTAAAAAACTTTACGGTATCGTCGGTATCCTTATGGTAGTTCTGTTCAGCATGGCTGTTTCAGTGTATTTTGTTCTTAATTCGATAAGCCACGGCTATGAAAAGATATTCAATGAAGATGGCAAGCAGTTGGAACACGGCATGGATGCACTGGTCATGAAGAATAACACTGCGGTCCAGGTGCAGATGCGCTCAAAGGTGACAAAGATTGAGGTGATGGTAATGGTAGTTGCTGTAATCATAATCCTTGTTGCGGGATTCCTGAGTGTGGTGACCGTTCGCTCAGTGCTTGCCTCTGTCCACTCCATTTCCCGGACGGTTGCGATGGTCGGCCATGGTGACCTCTCGAATGACGCAGTGGTTGGATCGAGCGACGAGATCGGCGAGATGGCTAAGGGTGTCAACACCATGATGGAAAGCCTCAGGGGCATGACACGGAAGATAATGGACATGACCAACACCCTGGCCAGCAGCTCAGAGGAGGTCTCGGCCACGACCGACCAGATCACCACCGGCATCAATGAAGAGGCCCGGCAGATGGCGCAGGCAGCAACCGCCTCGAATGAGGTCTCCCAGACGATCATGGACGTTGCCAGGAATGCGGTCGAGGCCTCGACCGCTGCGCAGGATTCGGTCGGGACAGCAATAGACGGTAAGAAGGTGGTCGAAGAGACGGTTGCCGGCATGAAGAGCATTGCACAGACGGTCGATGAGTCTGCGGCTATTGTCGAGGAGCTTGGCAGGTCGAGCCAGCAGATCGGCGAAATCATTAATGTTATCAAGGACATTGCTGATCAGACGAACCTTCTGGCGCTGAATGCGGCTATCGAGGCTGCCCGGGCTGGCGAGCAGGGACGGGGTTTTGCCGTGGTTGCGGACGAAGTCAGAAAATTGGCTGAACGCACAACCAAGGCGACGGGCGAGATCTCCGGTATGATCAGAAAGATCCAGCATGATACCGAGACCTCGGTGAAGTCGATGTCCGGAGGCAAGACAAAGGTTGAGGATGGCGTCAAATCTGCTGAAAAGGCAAAGGAATCTCTCGACCGGATCGTCGGGGCCTCAGAGCGTTGTCTGGACATGGTCAGACTGATCGCGACCGCCAGTGAGCAGCAGTCAACCGCTATCGAAGAAGTCTCGGCAACGATGGAAACCATAGCCAACGTCTCGAAGTCCAAACAGTCGTCGGTCGATCAGATAAATATTGCAACAAATGAGCTCTCCCGCATGGCCAGTGAACTTAAGTCACTGATTTCATGGTTTAAACTGCATTCATAAGCGACAAATATTAATAGGATAAAATAAAGCGGTACTGAAGTTTGTCATTATATTCATGATGGGGGCTGCTGTGGCTTGTGTTGCCATGAGGCTTTAAATAGGATATCATAAATTTTACGTACTCTAAGGGTATACAAGGGAATTGGTTTATGGAGAATAACGAACAAATACTGAAAATGTGCGACATTCCGGCCGTCCCGATGGTGGCTGTGAAAGTGTTGAAGCTTGTGGATTCCCAGAATACGGATGTGGACTCCCTTCAGGACGTGATCATGGCTGACGAATCCCTTGCTGCCAGAGTGCTCCAGATGTCGAATTCGTCATTTTACGGCATGGGTCGGGATATTGACACGATCTCTGATGCAATCGTCCTCATGGGCTTCAATACGATAAAAAATCTTGTCCTCGCCGTATCGACCAAAGAGGTGTATAAAAAATTCGGCCTCCTTGAGCAGAAATTGTGGGAGCATAGCATTGGGGTATCGGTTGCAGCCGGCCTGATAGCGCGAGAGATGCGGATCGACCAGGCTGAGGAGGCTACCGTGGCCGGACTTTTGCATGATGTCGGTAAGGTGGTTATGAACAACAGCCAGCCGGAAAGGTTTTCGATGCTGACCGAGATAGTGTATAACGAACGTGTCATGTATGTCGATCGTGAAGAGGAGATCTTCGGTTTCAGCCACGCAGAGGTAGGCGGTATATTTGCGAATAAGTGGGGATTTCCCGAACACCTTTGCAATACGATCAGGCGGCATCACTTCGGGGCCTATGGCGATCTGCGTGATCTTGAGACAGGGACGCAGGCGCTCTGCTGCATTACGGCCCTCGCAGACAGCCTCTGTATCAGGCTTGGTGTCGGCTTCCGCGGCCCTATGGCAGACCTTCCTCTCAGGGACCACGAGTTTATGCAACTGCTCAAAATCGGCGACGATCAGATGACGGAAATCACCGAACGGTTTATAAAGGCATATTTCGAGGAGAAGCTGAGTTATCAGATGTGAGATGTCATGGCTATTGAGTCATTAAAAAGGATTTTCCAGATAACCACGGTAAAAGAGGGCAGGGAAGTTGTGATCTCTGCACAGGGCAAGAGGAAGCAGAAACCCCGAAAGCAGGAGAAAAAGGGGTCTGGCGGGAAGGTCGATATTACGGTTTGATGTTAATTCCATGTTGAAGAAAACAATAAACAAATCCCGCGAAAAAGATCTTGTCGCACTCGAGATAGCCGAGATGCACGAGATTGCAGAGCGCCTCATAAGTAAACTTGAATCACGTGTCAAGGTGCTTGAGTCTGCTGAGAAGAGGGTCGACGAAAAAATTGAACGGCTCGAACGGCTTATCGAAAAGGCAGAGCTTCTTCAGACCTCATCAGGGGATCCTGCAGGCGTCAGAAGCCGGGAGATTCAGGCCCTTGTTCAAAAAGGTCTCGCGGTCGACGAAATAGCACAGGTCCTCAATATGCCGAAAGGCGAAATTGAACTGATCCTCAGCCTCAACCGATAGTGACCTCCCGGCAAAAACGTATCTTCCACGGCAAAAATTTCCTGCCCGGCGGTATCTTCTTTTGGCGTGCCGGTTTTTTGACAGGCTTCACGGGATGATGTTACTGATCCAAATGTCCATAAAACGGCATCCTGACGCCCTGCGCGATTCTGTTTATCCCTGTATATCATTCTTGCATCAGGTATGGCATCCGGTTTGCATTGCTATCGGCATGTACAAAGGAATTTACATAGCGCTCTCCGGAGCAACGTTAAAACAGACGCAGATCGATATGATTTCCCAAAACCTTGCGAATGCGTCGACACTCGGGTATAAAAAAGACAAGGTGGCCTTTCAGGACTTCCTGCTCTCCCAGCTAAGCGGCCGGCAGGAGGCCAGCGAGGCGAGGACCCTCAGCGACGTGGCGACGGTCAGGACCGATTTTTCGGGCGGGAACATCATCCGCACGGGTAACCCTCTGGATGTGGCGATCGACGGGAAAGGTTTTATGAGTCTGGAAGGGGGCAAGTTTACCCGGCGCGGGGATCTCAGGCTCGACACTACCGGATACCTGGTCAATACGCAGGGCGTTAAAGTCCTCGGCAAAAACGGGCCGATCCTGGTATCGGGCAAGGGGACCGTTGACATTAACCCGGCCGGTGACGTTTCGATCGACGGTATTCAGATCGATAAGATCAGGTTGGTGGACTTTCAGGATATGAATGCACTCAGAAAAGCAGGAGAAGACTCCTTTGAGACGCAGCAGAATCCGATGACGTCGAAGGCTACACTGAAACAGGGATACGTGGAGACATCGAATATCGAGGTCGTCAGGGAAATGGTGCAGTTAATCGCTGCAATGCGGGAGTTCGAGATGTCCCAGAAGGCTATCCAGTCCTTTGACGAGGCGACTGCCAAGGTAACAAACGATATGGCGCGGATATAATGGGAACTAAAAATATACGGAGGATGCAATGATACGATCACTTTTTACCGCAGCGACAGGCATGGAGGCCCAGAAACTCAGCATCGACGTAATAGCCAATAACCTGGCGAATGTCAATACCGTCGGCTTTAAAAAGAGCCGGGCCGATTTCCAGGACCTTATTTATCAGACGATCAAGGCTCCTGGCACTACCTCTGCGGAAGGGTCGCAGATTCCGTCGGGTATTCAGGTCGGGCTCGGCGTCAAACCGGTGGCGGTCCAGAAGATATTCCAGCAGGGCGATTTTGTGCATACCGGAAACAGTCTTGATTTTGTTATTGAAGGTGACGGTTTTTTCAATATCCTGACTCCGGACGGGACCGTGGCATATTCCAGGGGAGGTGCCTTCAAGCTCGACAGCGAGGGAAGGATCGTGACCTCTGACGGCTACCCGCTTGAGCCTGCCATAACCTTACCGAATAATACGCTCAGCACCACCGTGGGTTCGGATGGAAAGGTGACCGTGCTGCAGGCCGGAAGTACGACCCCCACAGAGATAGGTCAGATCCAGGTTTCGAGGTTTATAAACCCCGGTGGACTTCTGGCTATGGGGAAGAACCTTTTTCTGCCGAGTGGTTCATCCGGTGAGGCGACAACGGGCAATCCGGGGACTGAGGGCCGCGGAACCATCAATCAGGGGTTTGTTGAGATGAGTAATGTGAATGTTGTCGAAGAGATGGTGAATATGATCGTCAGCCAGCGCGCCTATGAAGTCACCTCGAAGACGGTCCAGGCATCGGATGAGATGCTCCAGACAACCAACAATATGAAGAGATAATGATGAAAAGCGGCAAAGGTCAAGCTATAAGCTGCAAGCTCCAAGGGACAGGACTCGGGATTCCCTTGCCGCTTGACCCCTGCCGCTTGGCCCTGCTTTTCCGGCTTGCATTCTGTTTTGTGCTGATATTCATCCTGACAGGGGCTTCATCTGCATCAGGAGATATGACAGAAACCATACTGAAGGAATATATCACCACAAACTACCCCTGGGCCGAGGTTGATGTCAGCGATATCCAGATGACCGGCACGATACCGGAGGGCAGGCCCGAACGGATACTTCTCGAAAAAGGACTACCGGGCAAGACCATATTTATTATGGAATTCAGGAGCGGCAAGAGGCAGACGGTCACCGCTAATGTCAAGGCCTTCGACCGCGTGGTTATGAGCAGAAGGGCCTTCAAAAAAGGGTCCTTTCTCCAGAAGGACGATCTGTATGTCACCCTTATGGACGTGACACGGATGCCGAAGAATGCTGTCAGCAACACGGAGATGATCATGGGCAGGCCGCTCAGCCGTTCTATAGTGGCAAACATGCCGTTTGTGAGCGACATGCTGAGTGATTCAGCCCAGTTGAAAAAAGGTCAGAGAGTATCTCTCGTCTTCGAGGCAAAGGGGATGAGCATCTCAGCCCTGGGAGAATTGAAAGAGAATGCCTCTGTCGGGTCATATACAAAGGCGATGAACCTCAGCTCAAAAAAGATCGTCGCCGGCATACTGACGGACGAAAATACGATCAGGGTGGAGTTCTGAACCACCGTGAAAGGTGAAGGATAAAAAGTGAAGGCTGAACAGCTTGCCATAAAAGAAGTATATATGATGATTGCGGCCATCATCGCTGCATCTGTCTTGTCATCCTGTGCTACGACCCCGCCGCTGCCGCCGCATCCTCCCAAATATGTCTACAAAGAGGAAAAGGCCCCTGCGGTCTCGACGAATTCACTCTGGACTGACAGGGCCAGCCTTTATGAAGATACCAAGGCGCGCCGGCTCAATGACATCGTTACGATTAATGTCGTCGAGAACATAACCGGATCAGGCACGGCAGATACGACTACCGGCAGGGATTCGTCTCTCAGTGCCAGTGTCAGCACTTTTTTTGGTGCGCCGCTCAGTCTCCTGAATGCCTTTGGCAAGGGAACTTCCCTGAATCCGAACGTAGCGGGCTCGATGAAAGACTCTTTCAAGGGGACTGGCTCGACAAACCGTGCCGGCAATCTTGTCGGTACGATAACCGCCAAGGTAGCCGAGGTCATGCCCAATGGCAATTTGGTGCTTGAGGCGCGTAAAGACATCACGATCAACAATGAAAAACAGACACTCGTCCTGAGAGGCATGATAAGGACGACCGATATTGCGATCGATAATACGATTTCCAGCAGCAGGGTTGCCGATGCAGAGGTCTTTTATATCGGTGACGGCATTGTTCAGGACAAACAGTCGCAGGGCTGGCTTGTCAAACTGCTGGATAAAGCCTGGCCGTTCTGAAAAGAGTGCATGGTGAAATGTGAAGAATGAAAAGGAAGATGAGAAAAAGATGAAGACATGCAGAGCAGGAGAAATGAACAAGTACTCAAAGAAAAAATTTTTTGCAAAGCTTGTTATCCTGTTTCTGTTACTCTTCACGATTAACGATTCACTTTTCACGTCTGTTTATGCCGAGCGGATTAAAGACATCGCGAGTTTTGAAGGGGTCAGGACGAACCAGCTTATCGGGTATGGACTTGTCGTGGGACTCAATGGTTCCGGCGACAAGGGGCTTGCCACGATGCAGACCATCGCCAACATGCTCCAGAGGATGGGAGTAACCGTTAATCCTAAAGATATCGGTGCGAAGAATTCTGCTGCGGTGATGGTTACGGCAACCTTGCCGCCGTTTCCAAAACCAGGCATGAGGATTGATGCCCTGGTCTCTACTATCGGTGACGCGAAAGACCTCGTTGGAGGCACACTGCTTCTGTCACCCCTGAAAGGCCCTGATGGCACGGTTTATGCCCTTGCACAGGGCCCTGTATCGATTGGAGGATTTATCGGCGGCGGTGGTGGAACAACCACCCAGAAGAACCACCTGACTGCTGGAAAGGTACCGGAAGGGGTGACCATAGAGCGGGATCTCCCCTTTACGCTCGGCAGCGGAGGAGAGATAAAGCTCTTTCTGCACCGGCCTGATTTTGCAACCGCCTCTTCGGTTGTCGGGAAAATAAACGGCACGCTGAAGTCCGCTTGTGCGTCAACAATCGACTCATCTGCCATAAGACTCAAAATCCCCGGAGAATATAGGGAGAACATAGTCGATTTTATCACCCTGCTTGAGTCGGTTGAGGTGACGGTTGATGTGGCAGCGAAGGTCGTGGTTAACGAGAGGACCGGTACAATCGTGATCGGGGACAAGGTCAGGATAGCGCCGGTTGCCATTTCGCACGGTAACCTGACGATAGAAATCAAGACCGAATACAAGGTTTCGCAGCCCCAGCCCTTTGCACCTGATAAAGCAGAGACAGTGGTTGTGCCCCAGAAGGACGTGAAGGTAAAAGAAGAAAAGGCAGCGCTGATAGAGGTTTCGGGGGTAACGCTTGGAGAGATCGTGAAGGGCCTGAATGCGCTGGGGGTCACACCCCGTGACCTGATATCTATCCTGCAGGCATTGAAGGCGGCAGGAGCGTTGCGGGCAGAACTGGAGATTATCTGATGAAGACCACACCGGACATAGCGTCCTCAGCTAATCGCTCTCTGGAAAGCCTGAGGGGCAGAAAAGACCCTGAGGCGATCAAGGCCGTTGCACGAGAGATGGAGACACTTTTTGCCCATGAGTTGATCAAGGCGATGAGACAGACGGTGAAGCCTGCTTCTGAGGAGTCAGGCTTTGGCAGGGATACCTATATGAGCATGTTTGATATGGAGCTCGCGCGGATTCTCTCAGACAGGGGCCTTGGACTTCAGGATCTTATGGTAAATGGCATGTCCAGGCAGGTTCAGAATGCTCCCGGGGGCGTTCCTGAGCAGAAGGGGACAGCAGACACCGATTTCAGGACAGTTCCTGAGGGGCCGACTGTCAAGCCAGCCGTTCCCCATGCTGTTACACCAGCTGCCCCGGCAACGAAAAAAGAGACGGGCCTTCCGGTCAACGGCGTTATCAGCTCGAAATACGGCATGAGAAAACATCCTGTTTATGGTGACCATAGGTTTCACCGGGGGGTGGACATAGCGGCGCCCCTTGGCAGCGAGATTCGGCCGATTGGCAGTGGAACGGTTACGTTCAGTGGTGAAAAGTCCGGTTACGGCAATATAGTTATTGTAGATCACGGCAACGGCATGACCAGCCGGTATGCCCACAATAAGGTCAATATGGTAAAGGCAGGGGACGTGGTTGACGAGAGCACCGTTATCGGCGAGGTCGGCAACGAAGGCGTCTCGACCGGGCCGCACCTCCACCTTGAGGTGAAGCAGAACGGCCGGAACATTAACCCGCTTACGGTCCTGGCGATGAGATGAAGGAACAATTACTAAAGAATCCTGTGAAAATGCCGATAAGAGAATTAGAGTATTTCATAAGGAGGACAGAATGAAGATTCAAGGTAACAGACCGCCTGAAAAAAAGGACTTAGCTTCCCAGGTCCAGAATCTCGGCAAACAGGTCCAGACGAGTGGCATGGGCTCTGTCGAAAAGGTGAGCAAGACGGACAGGGTCGATCTTTCCGGAAAGGCCAAGGAGATGGCTGAGATGATAAACACCATCACCCAGCTCCCTGAGATCAGGACGGACAAGGTCCAGTCGATCGAAAAGGCAGTCAATGACGGCACATACAAGATCGACGCCAAAAAAATAGCAGACAAGATGATCGATGAACTGGTATGAAGCCTGTTGAGGCAATAACAAACATCCTGACCGGGCAGATCAGCAGCTGCAACGTGCTTCTTGGCATTCTGCAACGGGAGCGCGGCTGTCTGGTTGATCTGAACGCTGACTGCGTTGAGGAACTCTCCAAGGAGAAGGACACCGTATTGCTCAGATTAAGACTGCTGGAGGAGGAGCGCATCAGGCTCGTCAGGAAGTTTTTCGAGAGGGAGATGACCCTGAAAGAGATCAGCGCCGTTACCGGGGATGCATCTCTTTTGGAGATCAGGTCGACTCTTTTATCTCTTGCCCGGAGCGTGGAAGAGTTGAACCAGTTCAACCGGCTGCTGATAGACCGGTCACTCAGCTATATGCGGAGTACCGTCAACTTTTTTAGCTATCACGAAATAAATCAGGGTGGCGGCAGTAAGGGCACACTGCTGTCTGCGGAGATATAGATGTCATTACTCGGTCTTTTTGAAATAGGCAGATCGGCGATAAGCGCGAGTCAGACGGCCATAAATACGACCAGCCATAACATTGCAAATGTGAACACCCCCGGCTATAACCGGCAGGAGGTCATCCTGAGTATAGCAAGCCCTGTTGCCCTCGGCAACAATAGCTATCTCGGCCTGGGTGTCTCGGTCCAGTCGATCAGATCCAGTTATGACCAGTTCCTGCAGGCACAGCTTGTGGGACAGCAGCAGGTGAGCGGCAGGTCAACGGCAATGAGCCAGTCCCTGAGCCAGGTTGAGCAGGTTTTCAATGAGATACAAGGGATGGGGTTGGGGAGCTATCTTGCCGACTATTTCAACTCCTGGAATAATGTGGCGGTGAATCCGGACAGCCAGCCTCAGAGGACCATGCTCCTCCAGAAGGCGACGTCGCTGGTCCAGGTTGCCGGTCAGGTTGAAACCAGCATCAAGGACAGTTTGACGGCGGTCAACAAATCAATCGGGGATGTGGTTTCCCGTGTCAACACCCTGGCGTCAGATATTGCGAAATTGAACGGCAGTATTCTTCAGGCCGAGGGAGGAGCGAACTCGGGCAGCTCAAATGATCTCAGGAACCAGCGGGATGTCCTGCTGACGCAGCTTGCGGACCTGACCGAGTATTCATCTTATGTCAATGCGGACGGTTCTGTCGGTGTCAATATAGGCATGAGGAATCTGGTGAATGGCGACAGGACGAACAAACTGCAGAATGTTATGAACAGCGACGGTAATCAGGATATCTATCTCGACAATGTCAATATTACGGCTAACATAACAAAAGGGCAACTGGGCGGCCTGACCGCTGTTAACAGCAGCATCCAATCAGGCCCGCTGCTCAGTCTCAGAAGGCTGATAGCCTCGCTCACCCAGGAAGTAAATATTAATCACCGGGCAGGATTTGATCTTAACGGCGCGGCCGGGGGTAATTTTTTTAACGATCTTCAGCTTAATGTGAAGAATGCATCTGCAGGGTTGAGCATTGCCCTGCCGGTTGACATATCCACCATGGCCCTCAATGACTACCAGATACAGTTCGACAATACCGGGGCCAATTACTCGGTAATTAACAAGCAGACCGGTGCAGCAACTGCCGCCGCCGCTTATATATCCGGCAACCCGATCAGTTTTGGCGGTATCACCGTGACGGTCAGCGGTGTGGCCGCTGCGAATGATTCGATCACCGTAAGCCCGCTCACTGATGCGATAAAGAATTTCGGGGTTGCCATAGCGGACCCCAACGGGGTAGCAGCCTCATCGACTGCAGCTGAAATTCCCGGAAATAATTCGAATGCGCTGCTTATGGCCGGAATGTCGGAGGCGTCCGTGGCCAATCTTGGTGACACAACCTTTTCGGATTATTACGGCGGGATCGTATCGACTATCGGAACCATGAGCGCTGCTGCGTCAGACAGCCTTAAGTTTGACAACGCGATCCTTGCTGATGTCAAGAACAAAAGAGAGTCCGTCTCCGGAGTGTCCCTGGATGAGGAGGCCGCAAACCTTATCAGGTTTCAACATTCGTTCGAGGCCGGCGCCAGGATAATAAAGATAGCCGACGAACTTATGCAGACGATCCTGAACATGTAGGCAGAAAGGAATATTGCCATGAGAGTGACCGAACAGATGCAGTACAACATGATCAGGTTTTCGCTTCAGGACTCTGTCGATGAACTTGCCCGGAAGAATAACCAGTTGATGTCTGGTAAAAAGGCGGACAAACCCTCTGATGATGTCCTGGGTACAATCCAGGCCATGGCCTACAAAGTCAGTCTCAGTGCAAATACGCAGTATCTGAACAATGTAGATCTCGCCGGCATACAGCTCTCATTCATGGAGACCGCCGTCGAATCGATAAGCAGTACTCTGGATAATATACACAGTCTGATCAGAAAGGGCGTGCATGAAACGGCTCCCGAGCAGAAGACGGCGAATTCGAATCAGGCTAGCCAATGGCGCGATATGCTCCTGGACCTGTCGAATACAACATATGGTAACAAATACCTGTTTTCCGGCTGCAAGACAGACCAGCAGTCATTTACCTATAATGCAGCGACCTTTCACTATGATTATAACGGTGATACTGAAAGCATAAACATACCTGTAGAAAAAGGAGTAACCGTACCGGTAAATGTCCAGGGGAGTGCAGCCTTCAGTCCTCCGCTGCCGTCCGGTCTCCCCGCTGCGTTACCGGACGGAACACCTATAGCGTATACTCAGGCCACCAACCCTGCGAATGGCATAAACACACTGACCATCACGATCGGAACGGTGGGCAATCCGGGGTATGATACGTTTACCACAGCGAGTTATATGGATATGTTGAATACGGTCAGCTTTGCCTGGAAGGACCAGAACGTCGACGGCACCGCGCTTGATCCTGCTCCGGCGATGGGTGCAACGATGGGGAATCACCGGGTGGAAGCGCTTTCTAAAATTTTTGATACTATGTCGTCACAGGTGTTTCAGGTCACTTCTGACATCAGTATGCGTATGGTGAAACTTGATGATGAGAAAAAGAGACTGAACAATTCTGATGCTAATCTTTTGTCAGCCCTGTCGAAGGTTGAAGACGCTGACATCAATCAGGTTGCCGTTGATATCAAGACAGCACAGATTTCCCTCGATGCGATAAGGGCGACTGCCGCGAAGATCCTCTCACAGTCCATCTTCGACTTTCTGAGGTAATGCGCGTTGTGTCAGCCTGTGTTCTCAGTGCTGACAGGGGATGATGAGCAATGCAGATTCCGGTAATTGTCACCAACGATAATAATTATTCCTTCTACCGCTCGTTCGGCAAGGCCCTTCAATTCTCTGTCGGCGATATTGTCAAGGCTGAGGTGATCAAGTCGATGGCCTCGGGTACGGTTTCCCTCAGGATAACGACGGATGCGGGTGAAACCGGGCTGATCGCTGCACGTACCAACCTCCCGCTTGCGACCGGCTCGCAGGTAATGCTGAGGGTAGCCGGCGGCCACGGCGAGATCAGGCTCCAACTGGTAGGCACAGCCTCAGAGGGATCACTTATCAATAATCAGCCACCTCCCGAAAATATTCCGTCGAAACTCATAAAGATGCTCTCTGAATTTGCTGGTACGCGGTTGAAAAATGAGGATATCCTGACACTGAAAGAGGTCTTTGCAAGAATTCCGGACGGCATCAAGGTGGCCTTTCCCGAGTTCAGGGCTCTGGAGGAACTGATGCCGCAGATTGCAAAGATCAACCCCGGGCTTTTGCAGAAATCAGTGGAAGGCTCAGGGGTCCTTTTCGAGACAAAGCTGAAGCTCGTCAGTCAGGAGATGATACATCAGGCAGGCGACGGGTCCGGGTCGGGGTTCGTGATCGAGGGGGACGAAGACCAGGTGAAATTACTCCAGCAGGTTATCAGGGACGGTTCAGTACTGAATGCTGTAAAGGCGGCGGGTACCACTGAGGCGGACATTGCAGCAATCGTCGACAAGGTAATCAAGAATGTGATGGAGGCGTCAGGAGAGGGGGCCGGGCAGACACTGCACTCAGGAGGGTCTGAGCATGCGTCGGTAAATGGAAAACTGGTCTTTACGCCGGAGACTGACCAAAAGGCGCTTCTCCTGAGGCTTGGAGATCTGCTCAGAGACAGTGACGTTGTCTCTTCGCTGAAGGCCGTCGGGGTGAACGCCCCTGAGGTTTCAAAAGTTGTTGACCGGCTTTTGAAGAATATAGAATTTTTTCAGCTGAGTTCAAAGGTAAATGACGTTCTCTACACCTTTCTGCCGGTAACCTGGCCGGAGATGAGGGACGGAGAAATAACCTTTAGACAGGAGGCCAGATCAGGGAGCCGGGCATTTACGTGCGATATAAATCTTGATCTTACGACTCTGGGCAGGCTGGCGGTCTCGGTAACGCTTTTTGAAGGGGCATATCATGTTACGTTCTATGCTGAAGACGCTAGGACCAGGTCGTTGATCGAGGCAGAAAAGAGTCAGCTCGAAAAAGGCTTTTCTGAAGGCGGAATGCCCCTCAGGATTGTCAACGTGAGCGCAAAACAAAGCATCAACTTTGGGGTGGCTGACAAGAAGGGTCTTGATATAAAGGTTTGAATATGGCAGATATACGGAAAAAAGCGGCGGCACTGAAATACGCACATGGCGAGGACAAGGCCCCGAAACTTGTCGCCAGGGGGAGCGGGGCTGTTGCCGACCGGATCATCGAAGTCGCTAAAGCGCACGGTATTCATATACAGGAAGACCGTGCGCTCATTGATATTCTTTCATCACTCGACCTTTATCAGGAGATTCCCCCTGAATTATACAGGGCTGTGGCTGAGATACTGGTTTTTGTTTATAAACTGAATATAAAAGCCAAGGCATGAGAGTCAGCTTGGATTCGCCGGTGCCTTTCTTCTAACCTGCTGTATCGGCTGTTCTGAATATATATATTTTATTGATGTCAGCGTGCGTATGCTATTCCGGATGGCCTTGCGATGAATCCCTCATGCTTCAGCGTTTCCTTATTGTAGGATAATTCAGCTGATCCGTCAGTTGCGGTGACCCGGCCTCCTGCTTCAAGGAGTATGGCGTGACCAGCTGCCGTGTCCCATTCCCATGTCGGCCCGAAGCGGGGGTACAGGTCAGCCTTTCCCTCAGCAACAAGACAGAACTTCAGGGAGCTCCCCGCAGAGATCCGTTCTCCGATCTGCAGTTTAGCAAGAAACGTTTCGAGCTCCGGTGATCCGTGTGATCGGCTTGCAGCGACGATAAGCCCCGCGGCGCGGGGAGCTGTTGCCACCCGGATTTTTTCCGGAGAAACCGTCCCTGTCTGTTTCCAGCTTCCTTCGCCCTCCGACGCATAGTAGAACGTATCTGTTACCGGGGCATAGATAACGCCAAGCACGGGAATGCCTTTCCGAATAAAACCGACGTTGACGGTGAATTCTCCGTTTCTCTTGACAAACTCTTTTGTGCCGTCAAGGGGGTCGACCAGATAGAACTCATTCCAGTTTTTCCTTTCAGCATACGGTATGACTTCGCCCTCTTCAGAGCAAACTGGAATGTCCGGGGAAATATCTCTCAAGACGCGGAGCAGTATGTCGTGGGACTGTCTGTCTGCTTCTGTAAGAGGTGAAGAATCAGCCTTGTATGAAACAGAAAACTCTGAATTGTAGATACCAAGTATTGCACGTCCGGCGTCCCTTACGCCGGCTATTATGGGGGATAGCAGCTTTTTCATGTTAAAGCAGAAGAATGAATTTTCTTTCGTCGAGGAATGTCAGCACACTCTTTACTGATGACTCGATATCAAGTACGACAGTATCTATGGTGAGGTCTGGATTTAACGGTTCTTCATAGGGGGCGTCAATGCCCGTGTAATTCTTGATGATGCCGGCTCGTGCCTTTTTATACAGTCCCTTGGGATCTCTTTTTTCACAGACATCCAGGGAACATTGAACGTATATTTCGAAGAAATCTTCGGCGCCGACAACCTCTTTGACATAGGCCCTGTCGTCCCTATACGGTGAGATGAAGGCGGCGAGTACGACAATACCTGCGTCGACGTACAGTTTTGAGACCTCGGCAATTCTCCGCAGGTTCTCTTTGCGGTCTTCCCGGCTGAAGCCGAGGTTAGAATTTATGCCATGACGAACGTTGTCTCCATCAAGCACATAGGATCTGATTCCACGGTCGAAGAGATCTTTTTCGAGGTGATGAGCGATCGTAGATTTCCCGGAAGCCGAGAGTCCGGTGAACCAGACAAGCCCACTTTTATGCTTGTTCATAAGGTTCCGCTCGCGGCGGGCAACGAGTCTTTCATGCCATATGACATTTTCAGTCATGAGAAAGTATAACAAAGCAGAATAAAATTGTCATTTTGCCTCTCAATCCATTTTGCGACAGCTCAGTATCAATTGCCATTGGAAGCTGCATAGTGTCTCTATGCCACTATGGATGATTTATCGATGGTTTTGCAGTCCCTGATCCCCGGTTCCAGGTCTCTATTATTGAAGCATTCACGGTCTTTTCAGACTATCTTCGAAAACCCGCTATATTCATCAGCCTTGGGGTCCATGGCTTTGCCATATGCATCTAACCCTTTGAATTTGAATGCAATATGCGAAGGATCGATCGTCCCATTTCCCGAAGCATTTTGAGAGATTCTGAATGTCATTGTTGCCATCTGTCTATCCTCATCATAAACAACCCTGGTCGGTATTGACAGAACATTTACTTCTGTAGAAGCAATCGGCATTCCGAAATTATATTTATCAGCTATGCTTGTCCCGGTTTCTCTTCCTATCTGCCAGTTGGCTATATTTTGGACAGAAGATTTATCCATCTCTTTTGAGAAGATGAAACTCACGGTAAAGTCTTTGGATGACTTTACCGATGAGAGAGCTAAGTCAAGGTGAGAGACGAGTGTTCCCGGCCCTGCTATTTCAAAACCTGTTGAGCTGAATACTGCCGAGAGTTTTGGATTGGACACCTGAGATATATAATTCTTGAGGTCGGACGAAAGCGGCGATTTCAGGCTCGTAAGGATATCCACCTGTTCTTTTGCATCAGTAAAATTTTGCATATCAGCATAAGTACTTCCCAGTTCGAGATGCGCGTCTGCGAATTTCTTGTCCAGCGTTGTTGCTTTTTCGAGCGCAGTTAACGCATCGTCATACTTCCCTGCCTTCCTGAATGTCTGCCCAAGACCAAAATAGCCGGTAGCACTGGCTGGTGCAAGTTTTGTAACTGCAGTGAACTGAGATTGGGCTTCATCAAGACGGCCTTCAGTAAAATAGATCTGTCCGAGCGAATATCTGTTGTTGACAGAATGAGGGTCTAATTGCACAGCCTTCTTATACTGTGTTTCAGCATCTGCAAGCTGACCGTTTTTGTAGTAGATATCACCGAGGCTTAACAGAAAGCTGTCACGTGTTGGGTAGACGCGGATCGCCTCTTTATAGGTCTTTACTGCCTCATCTGTTTTGCCCAGTTTCTGCTGAGACATGGCCATATATGTGTAGGCATTAGCTGCGTTATCTGAAAAAGGTGACAGGCCGATAACCCGCCTGAATTCCTTATAGGCGCCGTTATAATCCGCTGCCTGATACAAATCTATGCCTTTTGCGAGCGCTGTATTGGCCAGATAGTCATATTGAGCCAGGGAATTGGCGGTGGATGAGAACAGACTGTCTACTGACGTTGCCTGTGATACCCCTAAAAATGTATTCACGTATCTTTACTCCTTTAGGCTGAGAGACTACTGTTTAATATATATATGTATCGGCATAACAGGCGCGATACTTTAATCAATAGATTTCTTTATTAATTATTGAATTTTGAGCAGTTTTGTTTATTGGAGGAACACGTGATGATAGGTCAATATTTTGACTTGGAACCCTAATATTGTGTATTCTCCGCGTTTCAGAAATGAATTGCCAGATAATATTATTAAGCCAGAACAGGAAGATATATCATAAAGGTGTGCGGTTATATATTGTTTGATTTTTATTGGCATATTATTTGCATAACATGACAATACAGCAAGCAGCATACACTATCAGGAGAAATCGTATGATATCAGATTTGGATTCTGAACTTATTGAAAAGATACGGGCCAAGAAGTGCGTATTCACCATTACCGCCGGACGTACCGGAACCAATTATCTCCAAAAACTTTTCGCACTTTTCCCCGATACGCTGAGCCTTCATGAAGGGACCCCGGAATTTGTTAATTCGCTGAGAAGGGCGCAACAGGACCCTGATATTGCATATAGTTTCAGTCTCCGGAGTAAACTGCCATTCATTGCCTCAACTAAGGAAAAGAGATATGTTGAGACGAGCCATCTTTTTTGCAAGGGATTTGCAGAAAGTTTTCTGAAATGCGGCATCGTCCCTGATATCATCATACTCAGAAGACCGCCGCGGCAGATCGCCGTGAGTAACCTCGGGCTCAGTACGGTCCCGGCACGCACTGTCCACGGTTTTATGTATCTGCTGTCACCCGATGATCCGAATGTATTACCGCTTTCGCAGTGGCAGTATCTGAACGATTATCAACTCTGCTTTTGGTATAGTCTGGAGATCGAAAGACGCCAGAGGTATTATGGCGAGATGTACAGGACTCTCGGCGCTACGGTTATAGAGACAACGCTTTCCGAACTGCTTGATTTCGGGAATTTTGTCCAGATAGCTTCTCAACTCGGGTTTCCAGCCTCAGTTGGAGACAAAGGCCTGGAAGAGAACTTCTTAAAACTCTCGGGAGTCAGACATAATGAGAGGCAGAAAAACCCGATAACAGCAACGCCTGAGGAATTTGCTGCTGCTGAGGAGGAAGTATGGGAAAGGATTTATTATTATGATCCTCTTTTGAGAAGCCGCATTGAAAAGCAATATGAAGTGGTATCCGGCAAATCCGACAGATGACGAATATTCATTGCTCCACACAAGATTGTCGCTGGCAAGGGGATAAAGTTTGATTCTATGATTATCTCACATGAACACAAATTCATCTTTATTAAGACGAAGAAGACTGCTGGCACCAGTATTGAAATTGCGCTCTCGAAATTCTGCGGTCCTGAAGATATTATTACCCCCATTACACCACGTGATGAGCAAATCAGAAGGAGCCTGGGCTATCGGGGTCCCCAAAATTATAAATTGTCGCAGGGTGAATTTTATAACCATATACCTGCCCAATCAATTGTAAAACTTATAAACCCAGTTGTTTGGCATACATATTTCAAATTTTGTTTTGAGCGCAATCCGTGGGACAAGGTTATTTCATGGTACTTCTGGGAACACAGAAAAGAGCCCCGCCCTCCCATCTCTGCGTTTATTCAATCTGGACATGCGTCTCTTGTCGGAGGGTCCGGAGGCATCGATCTGTATACTATCGACGGAAGAATTGTGGTTGACAAGGTCTTTTTGTACGAAGATTTAGAGAAGGGGATGGAATATCTTGCCGGTTGCCTGAATCTGCCGGAAGTACCGTGTTTACCTTTTGCAAAGTCAGAATTCAGAACCGATAGAAAACACTTTTCAGAATTTTACGATGAACAGAGTAAAAATGAGATAACGAGATTATTTGAGAAAGAGATCGCGCTTTTTGAATATTCTTTTCAGGGAAAAGCGGCATGTCATAAGAGGTCTCATAAAAAGGAACCGGATGGAAGACCGATTGTCTCAGACCATTGGCATGGGCAACACCGGGACCCTGCTGGAAATATTATGTGCAGGTCGGAGAACAGACTTCTTGAAAAGATTTTTATGGAAGCGGATGATCTTAGCCAAAGGGGAGAGACAGACAAGGCTGTAGAGAAACTTATCAGTGGTCTTTCAGTTGAGCCTGACAATGTCGATATTTACTCTATTATGACTGAGATGCTGATTGAGACCAAATGCTTTCATGAGGCGCTTAAGGCGATCAATACGGTGCCGCCTGCCGCTAAGAACAACATCAAGCATCTGATTATGAAAGCCTATTGCATGGCAGGACTGGAAAAATATTCAGAAGCAAATGAGGCAGTTGAGGAGGCACTACAGAAAGAGCCTGATAATGCAGCAGCGCTAAACTTGAAGGGAATTTTGGCCTACAATAATGGTGATCGTGAAACTGCCGAAAGCTTTTTTAAAAAAGCTATTGAGGCTGATGAGGGCTATGGCGAGCCCTATACCAACCTCGGCGTATTAAGGTGGGCGGCTGAGCAGTACACGGAGGGTCTGGAACTTCTTGAATGCGGGTTTGTCCGTTCACCGCTTGCCGCGGATATCGTTACAACCTACTACACCGCAACAACTGCTTCAGGGACTTTTTCGCAAGCTGAAAAGGTGTTTCAGGAGGCACGCACGGTCTATCCTCATAACAGGAGAATCAACTTTCTGCTTATTGATGTGCTGTTGCAACAGAAAAAATATGGCGTTGCGATGGATGAGGCAGAACAGGCGATGATACTTTTCGGTATTGATGACGATATTCTCTCTGCCGTCCTCGATATTCGCAAGAGGATCGGTCCTCGGGAAATCGATAAGAAAACAACACTGAAAAGCACGGTGTCTTTATGCATGATTGTTAAGAACGAAGAACAGCATCTGGCGAAATGCCTCATGAGCGCGAAAGGTGTTGTGGATGAGATGATCGTGGTTGACACGGGCTCGGGTGACAGGACACGGGATATCGCTACAGCATTCGGAGCAAAACTGTACGATTTTCCATGGACTGATGACTTTTCAGAAGCGCGAAATGCCTCCATCTCCAGAGCTTCCGGAGACTGGATCCTCGTGCTTGATGCTGATGAAGTCATATCTCCCCGGGACCACTCTGACCTGATGCGGTTGACTGCCAATACCGGGCGACCGGTATCGTATTCATTTGTGACAAGAAACTATATCCCGCAAATCCATAAGACAGGTTGGTCGGCGAATGATGGAACGTACATGGAAGAGGCCGGCGCAGGATGGTTCGGGAGCACTAAAGTGCGGTTATTCCCACGTGACGCGCGAGTGCGATTCAGCAACCCCGTACATGAACTGGTGGAACCGTCGCTTGCAAAGACGGAGATCAGCGTAATGGAATGCGCCATCCCCGTCCATCATTATGGAAAATTGGATCAGGAGAAGGTCGATGTCAAGTGGGAAGAATATTATTTCCTTGGCAGAAAGAAACTCGATGGAACAGGTGAAAATGCAGATGCCCTCCGGGAACTGGCCATACAGGCGGGTGAGCTGACACGTTTTGATGAGGCCATCGAACTTTGGCAACGGGCCATTAGATTACAGCCTGGAATGGTAATCGCATATCTCAACCTGGCTTCTGTTTATCTGCAGAAGGACGACTTCAAGCCCGCCCTCGCAGCAGCTGAAGAGGCATTGAAGCTTAGTCCTGATGGAAAGGAAGCAATATGCAACTATGCGCTTTGTGAGCTGTATGCAGGCAGTGCGGAACGTGCGATGGATGTCCTTGGGGGCCTGTTGCAAAAGGACCCTGCATATCCTTCTGCAAACATTTTGCTGGCAATCGCATGTTTCTGTTCAGACAGGAAGGGGGAAGGAAAGGGTGTGTTCAACAGCCTCGGGATTTCAGGTCCTGCACTTGCAGAGTGTGTTATGCCTTTTGCAAAAAAAATGATGCGTGCGGCACGGACAGAATATGCGGGTATATTGATTGACGCAGCTATCGAAGCCGGCAGCAGTCATGATGATATCTTAAAACTGAGATCAGAATGCAGCAAACATTCGATATATACACTGAATGACGCAGGCACTTGTGCGGGCAATTAATAGAGTGTGGCCGGACCGGGGTTGCGTTATTACGTGTAATCCTTTGGTGCTGCGTTGCTGTGTTTCATCTCCGGGGCGGACAAATTCCCATAACATGATACTGAATGAACGCATGAAAAAAACGCTCTTCCAACTATCTATCGAAACATGTTGAAAATATTACGTGACAACTCAGAGGGGCCGAAGGCCAAAAACAATTTTGGCTTTCTTATTATTGGTGCGGGCAGGGGTGGGACAAGCCTCCTTGCAGGCATTCTGGATTATCATACCCATTTGGAAGTAAGCATCGAAAAATTTGCAATAGAATATTTAATGGGTAGAAAGCTGCCAGTTCAGGGAAGGGACATGTTTTATAAACGGTCCGAAACGTTTGTTCATGCCTGTGTTCATGAAGCAGCAGCTTTTCAGGGGAGGATTTTTGGAAATAAGATTACTACGGAACAGCTCTTTGGTTTAGAAGATCATAATAGTGCTTTTCCTGATTCAAAAGTCGATGTTATAAACTCATTTTTCAATGAGTATCTCAAGGATCAGAAGATAATTTTTATCCTGAGAGATGGAAGAACATGTGTCAGGTCAAAGATCACAAGAACAAATCAGTCAGTCGCGCAGGCATGTGACCGCTGGAAATATTCTGTCAAAGTTTACAGATATCTGAAGGGAAACAGTAAAAAAAATATATGTGTTAAATATGAAGACCTTCTCTTGAAAACAGAAGAAACATTAAAGGAAATATGTAATTTTTTAGAAATAACGTATGAAATAAACATGTTGCTGGGGACAAAGAACAGGAAGATGAGGACTGAGTATCAGCAACAGAATATTGATAGGTCAAAAGTTGAGGTTGCGGGTGTTCCTGAGGGCTGTATTGAGCGGATTTATGATGATCTTAAATATTGTGGTTATATCTAAAGGGCGACCAGACTATGAATAAGGAAGACAACCAGACTATCGTTATCGTTATGGGCATGCATCGCAGCGGCACATCGCTCGTCACAAATATTCTGTCGAAGGCAGGCTATTTTCTGGGAAGTGAAGATGACTTGATGAAGGGTACTGAAGCAAATCGGGACGGATATTTTGAACGCTGGTCAGTGGTAAAAACGAATGAACTGGTGCTAAACCTTTGTGGTGGCAGATGGGATTTGCCTCCGGACGAAAAAGATATTCTCAGAACAAGAATAGATCCAAGGATTGAAATCCTTTTAGGTGCATATAAAGGACATGACAAGATCGTCATTAAAGATCCCAGAATAAGTCTGACGTTCCCGGTATGGCAGAGTGTTCTTGGCAGGAACATACGAATAGTCAATATAGTCAGGGAGCCTGATGCTGTTGCTGCATCACTTATGAAAAGGGATGGTTTTACTCGTGAGAAAGGGCTTGCACTGTGGGACATCTATACGAAAAGAGCGTTGAAATATTCAAAAGACTACCCGGCATATTCGATACAGTATGAGGATTTATTTGGAGAAAAACGCGAGGATATCCTGCGGGAATTATCAAGTTTTCTTGGTATCCACACTGACCTGGAAGAGATTGCTTGCAGCGTCGTTGACCGTACACTCGATCATTACAGGAGCAATTTGCAGGGAAGGCAGCTGAATAGTCGTAGGCTTTCGATCATTACTCCGGTATATAACAAAATTGAATATACAAAAAAATGCCTGGCGGCGATAAGGGGAAATACTCCTGATGAACTCTATGAAATTATTATTATCGATAATGCATCGACAGACGGCACAAAGGACTTTCTTAAATCTCTTGCCGAAGACGTACGGATAATCAGTAATGAAAAGAATCTTGGCTTTGCTAAAGCGTGTAATCAGGGAGCCAGCATTTCCTCAAGCGAGTATATCTTGTTTCTCAATAATGATACTGAACCCATGAAGGGCTGGCTGGAACCTCTTGCTGCTGTCCTTGATAATGATGCCTCAGTTGCCGCCGTCGGGAGCAAACTGATATATCCGGATGGAACAATACAGCACGGAGGCATAATTCTCGTAGATGACAGGAAAAATAAAGATCCTCTTCTGGCAAAAAACAATTTTGTAGGTATGCCGGCAAATGCTCCTGAGGCTAACGAAGCTACACTCTATCAGGCGTTAACCGCTGCATGTCTTGCGGTTCGAAAAAGTGCATTTACAAAAGCTGGAGGATTTGATGAAGGATACTGGAATGGTTATGAGGATGTTGATTTATGTTTTAAACTTAAGATGCAGGGGAATAAATTTGTATATGAACCGAGAAGTGTCGTTGTGCATCACGAATCAAAAAGCGGGAAGGAACGTTTCAGCAAGGCTGCTGAGAACATAGCCCGCCTGCATAATAAGTGGATTGGTAAGATCGGCCCGGATATGGTCTTATGTGAAGACGGAACAATAAAATTATCTGATGCAGGGGAGATCCATTCGTATAAGGGACCTTTGTCTCAGGAATGCATCCGGAAACAGCCACCTTTTTCTCCAAAACAGAGGGATCTTATTTCCATTGTCATTCTTACCTTTAACCAGCTCGAGCACACCAAAGAGTGTGTCGGGAGCATCAGGAAGCATACTCCCGAACCTCATGAGATCATCTTCGTAGATAACGGCTCTAAAGATGGAACGGTGCAGTGGTTGAAAAAGCTTGTTAAGGAAAATGCAAATTATAACGTTATTGAGAATGGAACAAACTTCGGTTTTTCCAAGGGCTGCAATCAGGGGATCTCCGCCGCTAAAGGAGATTTCATCCTGCTTCTTAACAATGACGTAGTTGTAACCGGGAACTGGATGTCCGGCATGCTTGAGTGTTGCAAGAGCGCCCATGATGTCGGTATCGTCGGGCCGATGACGAACAGCATTAGCGGGCCGCAGAAGGTTGAGGATGTTGGCTATACATCATTAAAGCAGCTTGATGAATATGCAAAGAGGTTTAGAGACCGCCGCAGATACCGCCGTATACCTTTGCGAAGAATAGTCGGATTTTGCATGCTCTTCAGGCGTGAGCTTTCGGACAAAATCGGGCAGCTGGACGAAAATTTCGGAACGGGAAATTATGAAGATGATGATTATTGCCTGAGAGCTGCTTTGGCAGGATATAGGAATATCATTGCCGGCGATGTTTTTATTCATCATTATGGCAGCGCGAGTTTTATCGGAAACAATATCAATTACAGGTCGGCGATGAGCGGCAATAGGAAAACATACAAGGCCAAGTGGGGCGTTGTCAAGGCTGGTTCACCATTGGGAAAAAATCTTATTGTTGTTCAGGCGCTCGAAAAGGCCGAGGAACTCTGCGGAAAGGATAAGGCTGAGACAGCAATATCCGTACTTATTGATGCGATCAAATATTCGCCGGACGATCTGCGCATATATCAGAACCTTGCGAAAATATTACTCGAGTTGAAAGAATATCCGCAGGCCCTGGACGTTATCGACCGTATGCCGCCTGATGACAGGGACCCTGATAGGCTTTGCCTGGCTGGCTATTGCAAGGAAGGTCTG
>JBARHQ010000100.1:0-11815 GCA_049799315.1 Thermodesulfovibrionales bacterium
GGAAAATACCGAACAGAGAAATAATACAGTTTAAGACCTGGAAGGGCTGCATGATCTCAAAAGCCTGTCCTCCCCCGGTGGATGTTACTGCCCCTGCTGAGAGTATCTGATTTGTTGAAGCAGCATTATAGCCGGGATCATCAGCCTGAGACCGTGCCGGGTAGGCGTTTGACGGGCTGGCAGAACTTCCTGTCGTGGGCCCGGCATTGACAAGATGATTATGGGGCGGCAACTGGCTAATGCTTAGTGTCCGGGTTTCGGCACCGCCCATTTCTCCCAACTCGCGATTGGTGAGGCCGGTACCCGTTCCTGTATGAATTGGGGTACGTCCTCTAAGGTCAGGCAGGGCGAAGGTCGTCTGCCCGTCGCCGCCGTATGTGGTCCCGATAAGGGCGAACAAAGTATCATTCTCAGCTATAGGCAACAGGCTTCCGTCACAGAACGCCCAGCCCGCAGGGGCGAAGTTGAACGCCACCCAGCGGATCTCCCCGATATATGGTTGTGCCTCTGCATCAACCGGCAATATTGAGAGTCCTGCAAACAGCAAGATTAAAACTACAATAAACCTTCTGTAACTCCAATGCAGCTTGTCCATGTACACTCCTTCCCAATACAATATAATTCTCTATGTGTCTGTCAGAGCGAAATAACTACGTCCGGTACTCCGCGTTGATCCTGATATACTCTTCGGTCAGGTCGCAGGTGAGAACCTTTGCCGAGGCCTTGCCTGATTTCAGATCGACCGTGATTCTGATCTTCTTTGATTTCAGCACTTCTGTTGCCTCTTTGTCCCTGTTATTGGCGAGGCCGTTTTTGACTACCTTGACGTTGTTGAAGAAGATATCCGCCTTCTCCTCTTTGAACAATATGCCTGAATAGCCGACCGCGCAGATGATCCTGCCCCAGTTGGCATCGTTTCCGTAGATGGCCGTCTTCACGAGGCTTGAGTTCGCCACAGCGAAGGCCGCCTTCTCCGCGTCTTTCTCATTCCGGGCGCCCTTCACCAGCACCTCGACAAGCTTGGTCGCCCCCTCGCCGTCCTTTACTACAAGTTCAGCCAGCTCATACGTGATCTCGTCGATCGCCTTCTGGAATTTTGTAAGGTCCGGAGATTTAGCGTTTATCGGTTCATTCCCTGCCAGACCGTTTGCCATCATCAGTACGGTGTCGTTCGTCGACATATCACCGTCTATCGTGATCCGGTTGAACGACCGGTTGACAGCACTTTTCAGGACAGCAGCCAGCGTCTTCCGGTCAACGGCAAAATCAGTCAGGATAAAGCAGAGCATCGTCGCCATATTCGGTGCGATCATCCCGGCACCCTTGCATATTCCTGAGATCGTCCCGCTCACATTCCCGATCTTAAGCCTCTTATGGACAACTTTCGGAAAGGTGTCTGTCGTCATGATCGTCTTTGCGACCTCATCGAGCGACGCATTGCCGATATCCCCGGCGAGCTGTTTCAGCGGCTGCCTGATCCGCTCCATCGGCAGCGGGGTACCGATTACCCCGGTTGAAGAGATATAGACGAGGTCCTGGCTGAGGCCGGCCTCTTTCGAGACGATGCTGATCATCTCCCTGGCGTCCTTCATCCCCTGCTGCCCGGTACAGGCGTTTGCGTTGCCGCTGTTGACAACGATCGCCTGGCCTGTGCACGAGGTGGCGATTTTCTTCATGCAGATCTTTACCGGCGCGGCCTTGACGGCATTTGTCGTAAATGTCCCGGCCATGTCAGCCTCGACCGCTGAGACAATAAGGGCAATGTCCTGCCTCCCCGGTTTCTTCACCGCTGCCTCGACCGTCGAAAATAAAAAACCCTTTGGTATCATGTTATTCATCCTCCCTACGGAAACAGGGCCAGGTTTCTGAGCCCTTCGGTCTCATCGAATCCCAGCATGAGGTTCATATTATGTACCGCCTGCCCTGACGCTCCCTTTACGAGGTTATCGATAGCTGATACGATAATCAGCGTATTCGTCCTCTCGACCAGTTTTACGCCGATATGGCAGAAATTTGTGCCCCTGACATTTTTGATATTCGGGAAGACACCTGTATCAAGCACCCGCACAAACGGCTCGTTTTTATACGCCTGTTTATAGGCCTCAAGGACCTTTTTCTGTGTCATCTTTTTTGCCCCCGTGCCAGAGATCGTGGCATAGATCGTGGTCAGTATCCCCCTGTCGACCGGGAGCAGATGCGGGGTGAAGTTCACCGTGATCTTTTTCTTTGCGATCCCGGAGAGTTCCTGTTCGATCTCCGGTGTATGCCGGTGCACGCCGATGCCATAGGCCTTGAACCCCTCATTCACCTCGCAGAATGAGACAGCAAGGTCCGCCTTCCGGCCCGCTCCGGTCGTGCCTGACTTGGAATCAATGATGATTGTTGATGGATCGATCATCCTGTTTTTCAGCGCCGGCATCAATCCAAGTATCGCGCTCGTCGGATAGCAGCCGGGGTTCGCGATCAGTCTCGACTTCCTGATCTTAGCCCTGTAGATCTCGGGAAGCCCATAGACTGCAGATTTCAGTGTCGCACCCTTTGTATGCGGCAGGCCGTACCACATCTCGTAGGTCTTTTTGTCCGTAATCCTGTAGTCGGCCGAAAGATCGATCACCGCCTTTTTGTTCCTGAAGAAAAAATCGACCGCCTCCTGGGATGCGCCGTGCGGCAGGGCCAGGAAGAAGAGGTCCGCCTTTTTAAGGAGTTTCTCACGGTCCATTGGTTCGTACATCATATTGTCAAAGGTATCGAGATGAGGGAACAGGGTGGTTACTTTCCTGCCGGCCGACTTCTCGGACGTTGCCGCTGTTACCTTCACCTTTGGATGGTTTGCCAGGATCCTCAGGAGTTCAACCCCAGTATAACCGCTTGCCCCGCATATTGCCGTCTTGATCATTGTCTCTCCTCCACTCTTTTGTGATTCCCGCTTTTGTGATTCCCGCCCGCCATAAAAAACACCATAAAAAACAAAGGGCTCGTGAACCACGAGCCCTTATCAAGCTGACTGTATATGAACTGCGGATTATCTCTTCGAGAACTGGAAGCGCTTTCTTGCACCTTTAAGGCCGTATTTCTTTCTTTCAACTTCTCTCGGGTCTCTGGTGAGGAAACCTTCCTTCTTCAGCTTGCCTCTCATGTCTGCATCCATCTTGAGCAGGGCGCGTGAAATGCCGAGCCTTATAGCTCCGGCCTGTCCCGTTGGTCCGCCGCCGGTCACTTTGGCAGTAATGTCATGCTTTCCGGTTGCGCCGACGAGATCGATCGGTTGATGGATAATCATGCGGAGGGTCTCTCTCGGGAAATACGTGTCAATCGGTTTCTTGTTGACAACGATCTTTCCCGTGCCCGAGGCCATGACGACCTGGGCTATAGAAGTTTTTCTCCGTCCTGTTGCGCTGTACTTAATCTCTGCCATATACGATAAACTCCTTTATTCTTTTTATATTATTGCAATACTTCAGGACTCTGTGCCTGATGCGGATGGTCAGGACCGCTGTAGACTTTAAGCTTTTTAATCATGGCACGGCCGAGCCTGTTTTTCGGGAGCATGCCCCAGACTGCCTTCTCGATGATCTTCTCCGGCTTCTTGTTCAGGAGTTCCTGCGCCGTCTCGCCTTTAATGCCGCCTATGTAACCGGTGTGGTGGTAATAGACCTTATCGGTCAGCTTATTGCCGGTCAATTTGACCTTTTCGGCATTAACGACGATGATGAAATCGCCGGTGTCTGTGTTCGGGGTGAATATCGGCTTGTTCTTGCCCCTGATATAGGTCGCAATCTTCGTGGCAAGCCTGCCGAGCACAGCATCCTTCGCATCAACAACATACCATTTGTGTTCTACTTCATTCTTTTTAGCAAACAGAGTCTTCATCGCTATTGAAACACCTTCCTCAAAAATTAGATTAAATAATGTACTGTAAATGTATACAAAAAGTCAAATATATTTAGAAAGGCCAGTCAACAAACAGGTGTCAACAAACAGCACCCCTGGCCCTAAATAGATTCTGCTATAATAAACGAACACGATTAGCCTGAAAGAGAGTGCCTGGTAACAAATCACACGTTACTTTTAGTGAGAGATAAATTACTGTTGTCCAGGGGAATGGAGGTCTGTCATGATTAAAAAATGTCTTTTTCCTGCTGCCGGGTATGGGACCAGGTTCCTGCCGGCAACCAAGGCGATGCCTAAGGAGATGCTCCCGGTCTTGTCCAAGCCGTTGATCCAGTACGGGGTGGAGGAGGCTATGGAGGCCGGGCTCACTGAAATGGCGATCGTCACCGGCAGGGGCAAACGGGCGATCGAGGACCACTTTGACATCAGCTATGAGCTTGAACACCAGATTAAGGGGACTGATAAGGAGCAGGCCCTTGCCGACATCAGGCGGATCATAAACGAATGCACGTTCTCCTACACCCGGCAGATCGAGATGAACGGGCTCGGACATGCCATATTGACCGGTGAGACGCTGATCGGCCAGGCGCCCTTTGGCGTGGTGCTTGCCGATGATCTTTGCATCGGGGAGGGCGAAGGCGTCCTCTCCCAGATGGTTGCCCTCTTCCACAAGTACCACTGTTCGATTTTCGCGATCGAAGAGGTCGACCCTCAGGAGACGGACAAATACGGCATTGTCGAGGGAGACAGTATTGCCGACGGCGTCTATATCGTCAAGTCCATGGTAGAGAAACCCGCACCTGAAAACGCGCCGACGAACCTTGCTGTCATAGGCCGGTATATACTCACCCCGGACATATTCGATATCCTCCGCGAGACAAAACCCGGGAAGAACGGGGAGATCCAGATCACCGACGCACTCCAGACCCAGGCAAAGAACGGGATGGTCCTTGCTTACAAATTCAAGGGAAAGAGATACGACTGCGGTAATCTCGAAGGATACGTCAAGGCAACGGTAGAGCTGTTCAGCAAGATGCAGGAAAGGCGCGAATAAAGAAGCCGGCCGGCTCCCGGCCTGGCAGCTTGCCGTCACGCAACTCAAGAATGAGAGAGGATAATCAATGAAGACAGCTTTAATCACCGGCGTTACTGGTCAGGACGGGGCTTATCTTGCGGAATTTCTGCTAAAGAAAGGATATACGGTCCATGGCATTAAGAGACGCGCGTCCCTTTTTAATACCCAGAGGGTCGATCATCTTTATGTCGATCCGCATGAGGGTCATCCCAGGTTTTTCATGCATTACGGCGACCTGACAGATGCTACAAACCTTATCCGCATAATACAGGAGACCCAGCCTGACGAGATATACAATCTGGCTGCACAGTCCCACGTACAGGTCTCGTTTGAAACTCCGGAATATACCGCTAACTCTGATGCCCTGGGTACCCTGAGACTACTCGAAGCCCTGCGCATTCTGAACATGGTCAAGAAAGTCAGATTTTATCAGGCGTCGACAAGCGAGCTGTTTGGCAAGGCACAGGAGACGCCGCAGAGAGAGACCACCCCCTTTTATCCGAGGAGCCCGTATGCAGCTGCAAAGCTCTACGCTTACTGGATCATTGTGAACTACCGGGAAGCATATAACATGCATGCAAGTAACGGCATACTCTTCAACCATGAGTCGCCCATCCGCGGTGAGACCTTTGTGACGAGGAAAATCACGATGGCTGCCAGCCGCATAAGGCTCGGTCTCCAGAAGAAGCTCTATCTGGGAAACCTCAATGCAAAGCGGGATTGGGGATTTGCGGGTGATTATATTGAAGCCATGTGGCTGATGCTTCAGCAGAAGCAGCCTGATGATTACGTCATCGCAACCGGTCAGACACACTCTGTCAGGGAATTTGCGGAAATGGCCTTTCAGGAGGCTGGTATCGGTATAACGTGGAAGGGGAAAGGGGTGAAAGAAGTCGGTATTGTAAAGACGCTCGGTCAATTGAAGTCCAATGAGGCATCAGAGAAGGGAACAGTGCAGAAACGGGCTCTCAGGGTTGGGGACATTGTCCTTGCGATCGATCCGAGATACTACAGGCCTACGGAAGTGGAACTCCTGCTTGGCGACGCGTCCAAGGCAAAGAAAAAGTTCGGCTGGCAGGCAAAGATGAAACTACCTGAGCTTGTCGGTCTGATGGTCAATTCAGATATGACGCTCGCCCAGAAGGAAATGCTCCTAATGAAAAACAGCATGCCGGTGAGATGACCTGTGATGGATAAAAACTCGAAGATATATGTCGCAGGACACAGGGGGTTGGTAGGATCAGCTATTGTGCGGCGGCTCCGGGCAGAGGGGTACGGGAACCTGGTCGTCAGAACGAGCGGCGAACTGGACCTTACCAGACAGGGGGATGTTGAGAAGTTCTTCGGGACGGAGAGGCCTGAATATGTATTTCTTGCTGCTGCCAGGGTTGGGGGCATTCTTGCCAACAATACCTTTCGCGCCGATTTTATCTACCAGAACCTGATGATACAGTCTTCTGTTATTCATTCTTCTTATATACACGGCGTGACGAAGCTCCTTTTTCTGGGCAGTTCGTGCATTTATCCGCGGCTCTGCCCCCAACCGATAAAGGAGGAGTATCTTCTGACCGGTTTGCTGGAGCCGACGAACGAACCCTATGCAGTCGCAAAAATAGCCGGCATCAGGATGTGTCAGGCATATAACAGCCAGTACGGGACGAATTATATCTCGGTCATGCCGACGAACCTTTACGGAATTAACGATAATTTTGATTTGGAGACCTCGCATGTGCTGCCTGCGATGATACGCAAGTTTCATGAGGCCAGGGCAAAGGCAGCGCCGGTTCTGCTCTGGGGTTCCGGCTCACCCAGGAGGGAATTTTTGAATGTCGATGATCTTGCCGATGCATCGGTATTTCTCATGAACTCCTACAACAGCAGTGAAATAATAAACGTCGGGACTGGAATCGAATTCACCATTATGGAGCTGGCAGAGAAGATCCGGAAGGTAGTCGGATTTGAAGGTGAGGTTATCTGGGACAGGTCAAAACCTGACGGTACACCGAGAAAGATCCTTGATTGCGGCAGACTAAGCTCCCTGGGATGGAAAGCGAAGATCAGTATGACGGAAGGTATCAGGAGGACTTACCAATGGTATCAGGAAAACCGGTGAAAAAAAAGAATACAGACATATACGGGGTGGTCCTGGCAGGAGGGAGCGGTACGAGATTCTGGCCGTTAAGCCGTGAGGCTACCCCCAAACAGATGCTCCGTGTATTCGGCGACAAGACCATGATTCAGCAGACGCACGCCCGGATGACAGGGCTTGTGCCTGCCGGCAATGTTGTTATCGTAACCGGCAGGAAGTATGAGTTCGATATCAAAGCGCAGATGGCCGAGGTCTGTGGCACGGGCAGTCTCCATATCCTTATAGAGCCGGAGGGCAGGGACACTGCCCCGGCAATCGGTCTTGCTGCGGTCCAGGTCATGAAGAAAGACCCTTCTGCGGTCATGGTCGTCATGCCCTCAGATCATGTGATTCTGAATGACGAACGGTTTCGTATGATCGTAAGGGAGGCTGCAGTCCTTGCAGGCGAAGGCTATCTTACTACCATCGGGATTATACCGGACAGACCTGAAATTGGCTATGGGTATATTCGAAAGGGATCTCCCATACGCAAGACAAAAGATGCTCCGAGCTATAAGGTAAGACGTTTTGTTGAGAAGCCGGATCTCGAAAAGGCAAAGGAATATGTTGATTCAGGCGATTATTTATGGAACAGCGGTATTTTTATATGGACCGTGAAAGACATTCTCTCGGAGATAAAGAAACAGATGCCGGACCTTTACAAAGGACTTCTTGAAATAAAAAAGGCCCTCGGCGGGAAGGACGAGCAGGACGTCATTAACGCAGTCTTTAAAAAATTGTCGCGGGTTTCGATAGATTACGGCATTATGGAACATGCCTCGAAAGTTGCCGTCCTGCCGGCTGACATGGGCTGGAGCGATGTCGGGAGCTGGCGGGCACTGGATGAGATATTGGAGAGCGACCCCGCAGGGAATATCATTTCCGGGAACGTGATCGACCTGGATTCAAAAGACTCTGTTATTTATGGCGGCAAGAGGCTTGTTGCCACTATCGGGCTCAATAACATGGTTGTGGTTGATACACCGGATGCGACGCTGATCTGCAGCAAGGAACGGACGCAGGATGTAAAGAAGGTTGTTGACGCACTGAAACAGAAGGGTGCAGATGAACTGCTCGAACATGTCACGGTCAACAGGCCGTGGGGCTCCTATACGGTCCTTGAGGTCGGCCAGCGGTATAAGATAAAGCGCATAGTCGTAAATCCCGGAGCAAAACTGAGCTGTCAGCTGCACCACCACCGCAGCGAACACTGGGTGGTTGTTGCCGGGACGGCCCGGGTCACGCTCGGCGAGAAGACCTTTAATGTCCATCCCAATGAATCGACCTATGTTCCGGTCTCTCAGACCCACAGGCTCGAAAATCCCGGCAAGGTCCCTCTGGAACTGATAGAGGTCCAGAGCGGCGACTACATGGGCGAGGACGACATCATCAGGCTCGATGACGTGTACGGCAGATGATTAATCACTCAATCAGTCCCTCGATTTTCAGGGAATATGACATACGCGGTATCTGGGGGAAGGACCTGACCGCTGAGACGGCTCTGCTTATCGGCAGGGGGTTTGGCACGTACCTTTCCCGGGTCCTGAAGAAGACCGGCAACAGGGTCTCTGTCGGCAGGGATGTACGACTGAGCTCTGCCGAGATTGCGGAAAATCTGATCAGGGGAATCGCTGCGACCGGGATTGATGTGGTCGATATCGGCGAATGCCCGACCCCTGCCCAGTACTTCTCTGTCCACCATCTCGGCCTCGACGGCGGCATCATGGTTACCGGGAGCCATAATCCTCCTGACTATAACGGATTCAAGATAGGAGTCGGCAGAGAGACTATCAGCGGCGAGGCGATTCAGTCGCTCAAACGGATAATAGAGAGCGGAGAATATATTTCCGGGACTGATGGCGCCGGGCAGGTCAGCAGATTTCCGGTCATCCCTGCATACAGGGAATTTCTGCGCAAAGGGTTTTCTGATTTTGACGGCATCAAAGTGGTCATTGACGCCGGAAACGGCACTGCCGGGCTCATTGTCCCTGAAATGCTTCAGGCGATGGGGGCAGAGGTAGTGCCGTTGTTCTGCAACCCTGACGGTCTTTTCCCGAACCATCACCCTGATCCGGTTGTCGGCGAAAACCTTCTGGACATGATCAGCGAGGTGAAGAGGGGGGGGGCTCATCTGGGGATCGCCTACGATGGGGATGCCGACAGGCTTGGGGTTGTGGACGAAGAGGGCGAAATTGTGTGGGGAGACCGTCTGATGATAATTTATGCCCGCGATATCCTCAGGGTGAACCCCGGGGCAAAGATCATCGGCGAGGTGAAATGTTCGCAGGTGATGTACGATGAAATCAGCAGGAGCGGCGGCGTCCCGGTCATGTGGAAGACCGGGCATTCCCTGATCAAGAAGAAGATGAAGGAGGAGGGCGCGCTCCTTGCGGGCGAGATGAGCGGCCATATCTTTTTTGCAGACCGGTACCTCGGCTATGACGACGCGGTCTATGCGACCCTGCGACTTTTGGAGATCATGAAGAATAACGGACGGCCATACAGCATAAAGAGGCTTCTGTCGGGCCTTCCCATGGTGGAGTCGACTCCGGAGATCAGGTTCGACTGCGACGACAGCCTCAAGTTCCGGGTTGCTGAAAAAATGAAGGAGGCCTTTCCGGAATATGAGGTCACAACGATCGACGGAGCGCGGATCAGTTTCAGTGACGGCTGGGCCCTGGTGAGGGCCTCCAATACGCAGCCGGTTCTTGTGCTGAGGTTTGAAGCCAAGGACGGGCCGTCTCTCAAAAGGATAAGGGCCTTTGTGGAAGAGAGGCTTTCTTCAATTTTGCACGATGAAGAAAAGCAGTGAAGAATTGAACAGGCCGTTGAGTCATAAAAAGTATACCAGTTACCGTTTAATTTTAATTCAAAGGGGATACAATGGATTTAATTAATAAAATCAAAAACAACAAGGAGAGGGTTGGGGTTATCGGGCTTGGGTATGTCGGCTTACCCCTGGTCATCGAGTTCTGCAAGGCCGGCCTCAAGGTAACCGGCTTTGACATCGATCAGAAAAAGGTGACCTCATTAAAGCAGGGGAAAAGCTATATAAAGCATATAGAGTCCTCTCGGATTAAAGATTGTCTATCGTCTTTCTCACCGACAACAGATTTTTCGAAACTGAAAGACGTGGACTGCATCATCGTGTGCGTCCCGACGCCGCTGAATAAAAACCGCGAACCAGACATGAGTTATGTCTTCAACACAGGCAGAGCTGTAGCCCGGTATCTTCGCAAGGGACAGTTGGTGATTCTTGAATCCACGACCTATCCCGGAACAACTGACCAGGATCTGAGGAAAATCCTTGAAGTGACGAAGTTAAAGGCTGGAAAAGATTTCTACCTTGCCTTTTCTCCTGAGCGGGAAGATCCGAACAATAGAGACTTTTCAACGTCAACAATTCCCAAGGTTGTCGGGGGTTATTCACCTGCATGTCTGTCGGCAGCCAAAGCCCTTTATGATAAAATCGTCGCCAGGACAGTACCGGTATCTTCAACCAGAGTTGCCGAGGCAACGAAATTGCTAGAAAACATCTACCGGGCGGTCAATATCGCCCTTGTTAATGAGTTGAAGATGCTCTTTGACCGGATGGACATTGATGTCTGGGAGGTGATTGATGCGGCAAAGACGAAACCCTTCGGATTTCAGGCCTTTTACCCTGGTCCGGGACTTGGTGGACATTGTATCCCGATAGATCCTTTCTATCTGACCTGGAAGGCAAGGGAATTCGAGTTCTCAACACGGTTCATCGAACTTGCAGGAGAGATCAATTCGAATATGCCGTATTATGTTGTCCAAAGAACCATGGAAGCGCTCAATGAACAAGGCAAAAGTATCAACAAGGCCAGGATATTGATATTGGGCGCTGCCTACAAAAAAGACATCGATGATATGAGGGAATCTCCATCGCTTAAATTGATTGAACTTTTCATGAGTAAGGGGGCGGTGGTTGGTTACAACGATCCGTTTGTTCCTGTATTGCCAAAAACACGTCAATACAACTTCGAGCTATCGTCAGTTGCACTTACGAAAAGCAATCTGAAGAAGTATGACTGTGTTGTGATAGCAACTGATCATTCAGTGTATAAGCCCGACTTTATTGTTGCAAATTCTCAACTTGTTATAGACACCAGAAATCTGGTCAAAAAACAAAATAGGACCAGGAAAGTAAAGAAAGCGTAGCGGAAAGGGAGAAAAAGTGACTGATACCATTGCTATTGGACTTGCAGGATTAGGATACTGGGGGAAGAACATACTAAGAAACCTTCATGAGCTGGGGGTACTGGAAGCTGCGTGCGATGCTGATCAGGACATGCTCGCGACACATAGGAAAAACTATCCTGATATTGCATTTACCTCTTCATATCAGGACTTACTGAACAATGAAAAAATTCAGGCCGTCGCCATCGCAACTCCCGCTGTAACGCATTATGATCTGGTAAAAAAGGCGTTTAATGCAGGCAAGGACGTGTATGTAGAGAAACCCCTTGCGCTGACTGTTCGCGAAAGTCAGGAACTTGTGGACATTGCTGAACAAAAAGGTCGGATTTTGATGGTGGGCCATATCCTCCAGTATCATCCGGCTGTTCTGAAATTGAAGGAAATGATCGATGCAGGTGAACTCGGCAGGGTGGAGTATATCTACTCAAATCGACTCAGCATCGGAAAGCTGCGGACTGAGGAGAATATCCTCTGGAGTTTTGCGCCGCATGATATTT
>JBARHQ010000101.1:0-79995 GCA_049799315.1 Thermodesulfovibrionales bacterium
TGTTTTGGGCTATATACCACCAGATTTCGTCAAGGTCTTTTTCAGCCTCGGGGCTCTTGAGGATGCGCAACATCAGCCGTTTGCCTTGTCATGTTGCGCATCAAGACGTTTACGGCCACGCGCCTTAATGGCTCGCACGTCTAAAGGTGTTGGCTCACCGCTGTCCAAACCTTTTTTGATTTCGGCCTTTAGTTCTTCATCACGCAAGGTATGTCTCCGGTCTCGTTCTTCAAGAAGGCGCAGGGCTTCGCGCATAACTTCGCTTGCGGAACCATAAAGCCCACTCTCTACCTTGTTTTTCACCAATTTTTCAAGTTGCGGGGTAAGTGAAATATTCATTATTTTATCTCCTTCTTTGACTTATATAATAACATAGAATGACAAACCTTGTTATCCGCCAGGTATTTTCCCCTTGCCTTGGTTATTGTGGCTCATCTTGAGCATAGGTCGTCTGAATAACCCTTCCCTTACAGGAAATGTAATATAGAAGGCTTTCAGGGTGCGTATCTAGAGCGCTGAATAGTGGAACGGCTCTTTATGAAGCGCCTAAGTGAACATTACGATGTTAAGTTCTTTTGTTTTTTTTGCTGTTTTTATAACTGATTGAAATATAATGATAATTTATTAATAACCTCCTGCTTGATATATTATGTTAAAATAACGTTGATTGATTTCATGCTCCGCCTTGAGAAGATTTCATTGCAAACCTTTGAGTTAGAAAAAGATGCTCCCCTTTCTATTTAGAGTGTGCTGCAGTAAATGCCGCAAACAATAATAAGTTACTTTAAGCTAGCTCTATATCTACCTGATATTTAACATTAAATACTATAATTTAGAATGCTAATTAACTGTTGCCTGCTAATCAGCTTGACATTTCACGACATTCTGCATTATAAAATTCATGTGCGGGCGTAACTCAGTGGTAGAGTGTTAGCTTCCCAAGCTGAAAGTCGCGAGTTCGAATCTCGTCGCCCGCTCCAGTTTTTTTTGACTTGCCATTTTTTGCTATAGCGAGTGAACCATTGACAAGAGGTTTGGTACATATCTACACAGGCGACGGCAAGGGAAAAACAACTGCTGCGGTCGGGATATCGGTCAGGGCCAGGGGCAGCGGGCTCAGCGTCCTCTTTGCTCAGTTTTTCAAGGAGATGACGGGGCATGGTGAGATAGTGACTATGCAGAGCATGGGCATCAATACCCTGGTTTTTGATTCCGTGAAGTCCCCTCTTTTTAATCCCGATATTGACCGGAAGGTCCTTGCCGCAGAGGTAACTAGAGCTTTGTCAGAAATCTCAGAGCATATCAAGGAAAAACATTACGACCTTGTGGTGCTTGATGAATTCATCTGCCTGATAACTGAAGGTGTCTTATCAGAGACGGATGCGATCGGCTTCCTCAGGGCAAGACCTGAAAATATCGAACTGGTTCTCACGGGGAATGGTGCGACGGACAGCTTTCTCGCCCATGCTGATTATGTCACTTTTATGAAAAACATAAAACATCCGTATGCCAGGAATATGGTTGCCCGCCAGGGTATCGAATACTAGCGAACAGTCTTTTTTATGGCATAAATCTTCCTGACGTGGAAAATCCTTTGCGCAACAGTAACATGTGTCAGGACTGCAAGGATCCAGAGGACCGGCATGATCAGCCCGCTTACCGTCCCAAAAACAGCCAGCAAGATCCTTTCGGGCCTCTCCATGAGTCCCACCTTGCAGTCGATGCCAAGACCTTCTGCCCTTGCCCGCACATAACTCACCAGAACAGCTCCAACGAGTACCCCAAGGGCAAGAACAGCTCCGATCAGGTTATTATTTCTGTAGAGATTCAGCGATACAGACAGGAAGATACAGGCATCTGAATACCGGTCCAGGACCGAATCCAGGAACGCCCCAAACGGAGTCACCTTATCATTGGCGCGGGCAACAACACCGTCAAGAACATCGAAGAATGCACCGAGGAGGACCAATGTCCCACCCCAGCGCATATGAAACACAAGCACCGCCGATGCACCCAGAGTAACAATAAACCCGGCTATCGTCAGGACATTCGGGTTTAGGGGAATCCTTCTTGCCACTCCCCCTAACGGCTTATCAAAGAAATGACCTAGTTTCTCCCCGATCATCCGGCAGGAAGGCTAACGCTCCCTTGTCCCTTCAATAAATTCCTCGACCATGACCTTTGCGGTGTCATCAGGAAACTGCCTCAGAGGATGTTTCATGAAATAAGCAGAGGAGGAGAGAAGTGACCCGCCGATCTTCCTGTTACGGGCTATTTTGCAGCACCTGACCGCATCGATGACAACCCCGGCACTGTTCGGAGAGTCCTCGACCGAAAGGCGCATCTCAAGGTTGAGGGGTACATTCCCGAACCCTCTTCCTTCGATTCGGAGAAAGCAGACTTTGTTGTCATTGAGCCATGGGATATAATCGGACGGGCCGATATGGATATGGTCAGGGTGCAGGGGTTTATGCATCTGGGACTGGACCGCCTCTGTCTTGGATATCTTCTTCATCTTGAGCCGGTTGCTGTTGAGCATATTCATGAAATCGGTATTTCCGCCGACATTCAGCTGATAGGTGCTGTCGATGGCCACACCTCTGTCTTCGAAAAGTCTTGTAAGGCAACGGTGAATGATCGTTGCTCCTATCTGGCTCTTTATGTCGTCACCAATGGCAGGTATCCCGCATTCCTGAAATCTCTTTGCCCAGTCCCTGTTCGATACGATGAAGACCGGAACACAGTTTATAAGGCTTACCCCTGTCTTCAGACAGGCCTCAGCGTAAAATGCCGTTGCCTTTGCCGAGCCGACCGGAAGGTAGTTGATAAGTATGTCAGCGCCTGATTTCCTGAGTGTCCTGACGACATCGGCAGGTTTTTTTTTGGCAACCACGAAACGTCGGTGCTGCGGATAGTTGTCCATATGTTCCGAAACTCCATCCAGAACAGTACCCATGTCGACCCTTACCGTATTTCCCGATGATACCTTCTGAAATTTCATGGTGCAGTTCGGTTCACTGAATATTGCATCCCGGACTGGTTTCCCGACCTTGCGCGCATCAATATCAAAGGCCGCAACGACTTTTATATCCCCGGGCCGATAGCCTCCGAGACTGTAATGCATGAGGCCCGGGACCTGTTCGTCTTTCTTCTGCTTATAACGTCTATAGTAGTCAATGCCCTGTATCAGCGAACTCGCGCAATTGCCGACACCGGCTATAGCTATCCTAATCTCTCTCATCGAACGTCCTTCCTGATCGGAAACTGAGTCACAATCAAAATTTATATATTATTGCCCAGCCCTGTGTCAAGAAGTAATTGTCTCCCTCTCACAGTACGGTCAGGGAGTATACGATTTCCGCTTGCGATATTTCTCTTTATTTTTTATACTATTGCCCGATGAAAACAAAAGTATCAGTCATAGGGGCCGGCAATGTCGGCGCCACAACAGCGCACTTGGTCTATCAGGCAGGGATTGCAGACGTCGTGCTTTTCGACATCGCGGAAGGAGTTCCGCAGGGCAAGGCCCTTGACCTTGCGGAGGCCGGTCCGCTCTGGAAGGTCGCAGCGTCGATCAGGGGCACAAATGATTTTGCCGATACTGCAGGCTCTGATATTATCGTTGTAACAGCAGGTCTGCCGAGAAAGCCCGGCATGAGCCGTGATGATCTGCTGTATGCGAACGCAGAAGTCATACGTCATGTTGTCTCAGGGACTGCCCCCTATTCGCCTGACGGAATCTATATAATCGTTACCAATCCGATGGACGTAATGACCCAGATTGCCTGGCAGGTATCGGGCTTCAATCCGAACAGGGTGATTGGCATGGGCGGCGTTCTTGATGCCTCGAGATTCAGGACGTTTCTGTCTTTCGAGTTGGGCGTTTCACCTGAGGATATCGAGACTCTGGTGCTTGGTGGACATGGAGACCTGATGGTCCCCCTTCCCCGGCATACAACGGTTAAGGGTATTCCGGTCGGAGACCTTCTCGGTCAGCAGCGCATCGATGAACTCGTTGACCGCACGCGGACCGGAGGGGCCGAGATCGTTTCGCTCCTAAAGACAGGAAGCGCTTATTATGCACCGGCAGCCTCAGTCTTCCAGATGGTGAAGTCGATACTCCTGGATGAGCGGCGTGTTCTTCCCTGTGCGGTCTATCTGAACGGTGAATACGGCATCCAGGACCTCTTTGTGGGGGTACCGGTCATACTTGGAAAAAACGGTGTTGAGAATATTATTGAACTGCAGCTTAACGACAGCGAAAAGGCCCAGGTCACCAAGTCGGCACACGCAGTCAGGGAACTGCTTCATACAGCATTGACGCAGAAGAAATAGCACCACCCTCTGAAGTCTGAAGAGATCTTGCAGAATCCCAACAATTAATAAAATCACTGGAGGTAATATGGAAAGAACGTTATCGATCGTAAAACCCGACGGGGTAAAAAAAAATCTGATCGGCGAAGTGATCAGAAGGTTTGAACAGAAAGGTCTGAGGGTTGCAGGGCTCAGGCTGATCCAGTTGTCAGTTCAGGATGCCCGGAATTTTTATATCGTCCATAAAGAGAGACCGTTTTATGACAGCCTTACCAGTTTCATGTCTGAAGGTCCCATAGCAGTGATGGTCCTTGAAGGTGAGAATGCAATTGTCACAGTCCGTGAAACCATGGGTGCTACCAACTACAAGGACGCTGCGCCTGGAACGATCAGGGCTGACTTCGCCACAGACATCGAACGTAACGTGGTCCATGGCTCTGACTCGGTGAAGTCGGCGGACTATGAAATCCCGTTCTTTTTCTCATCGCTGGACCTGCATTAATACCTGTTTGGACTCTGCCCGGCCCGGGGCTTCCCGGGCCATCACGGGCCCGGAAAAACATCCCCTTATTTGACTTTGCGCCTGAAAACGAAGTAATATTGAGTAGAGTAACTACACGGATTCAAAGGAGTTACGGATGTTCGAAAAATTTACTGAGAGAGGCCGCAAGGTCATAATTTATGCAAAAGAAGAGGCTGAAAAGCGCCAGAACGACTACTTGGGTACGGAGCATCTTCTGTTGGCTTTACTTAGGGAGGACGACGGACTTCCGATAGCCATTCTGAAAAAAATGGGGCTTACGGTTGAGGAACTCCGTATGGAGATTGAGCGCAATCTTCCTGCCGGAATGAATCTTCTCACATTCGGTGACATTCCCTTTACCCCACGCGTCAAGAAGGTCCTTGAACTGGCTGTTGAAGAGGCCAGACTTCTCGGACACAACTATATCGGCAGTGAGCACCTCCTTCTGGGCCTGGTCCGTGAAGACGAGGGTATCGCCGGAAAAATCCTTAGGAACCTTGGCGCGAACCTTCTCGGCGCCCGCCAGTTGACGATCAACCTCTCGATGAGGTCCTATTCCAACGTACGGGACAAGAGGAGCGCCACCCCTGCCCTCGATGAGTTCGGCAGAGACCTGACCCTTCTTGCAAGAGAGAACAAGCTCGATCCGGTGATCGGCAGGGAAGATGAGATAGAACGTATACTGCAGGTCCTGGGCAGGCGTGTCAAGAACAACCCGGCGATTATCGGTGAACCGGGTGTCGGCAAGACAGCGGTTGTCGAGGGTCTCTGTCATAAGATCGTGGCGGGAGATGTGCCCGAAGGTCTTCTTGGCAAGAGGGTCATATCACTTGATCTCGGGGCACTCATTGCAGGCACTAAGTACCGGGGCCAGTTTGAGGAGCGGCTCAAAATCGTGATGAAGGAGATCTCCCAGTCAGACAATATCATCCTCTTTGTCGACGAGTTCCATGCACTGATCGGTGCCGGGGCTGCGGAAGGCTCGATCGATGCCTCAAGCATGCTGAAACCTGCCCTGTCTCGAGGCGAGATCCAGTGCATCGGGGCGACAACGCCGAATGAGTATCGTAAATATGTTGAGAAGGACCGTGCCCTCGAAAGGAGATTCCAGCCGATATACATACAGCCTCCTGATGTTGAAACAACGATCCAGATCCTCTCAGGGCTTAAGCCCCGCTATGAATCTCACCACCGTGTGAAAATAAGCCCGGAGGCGGTAAATGCCTCGGCAAAACTTTCTGACCGGTATATACCGGACCGTTTTCTTCCGGATAAGGCAATAGATGTCATCGATGAAACAGGCTCAAGGATCAAGCTGAAACGGTTCACCCCGCCCGCAGAACTCAAGGACCTTGAGTTCCGTCTGAACAGGCTTTCAAAAGAGAAGAACCTCTATGTAAAATTGCATGACCTTGATAAGGCGACCGCTGTCCGCTCTGAAGAGGAGCGGGTCCGCAAGGTTCTGGACCAGGAACAGAAGAGATGGAAGGATGACCTCGGCAGGGAGATCCCGGTTGTTACTGAGGAGGATATTGCATATACAGTCGCCAAGATGACCGGAATCCCTGTCTTCAAGATAGAAGAAAAAGAGTCGGAAAAACTCCTCAGGATGGATGATGAGCTCCACCGCAGAATCGTTGCCCAGGATGAGGCAGTCAGAAATGTTGCAAGGGCAATCAAGCGTTCGCGGGCCGGACTCAGGAACAGGAAGAAACCGATCGGCTCCTTCTTTTTTCTCGGGCCGACCGGCGTTGGAAAGACCGAACTTGCCAAGGCGCTTGCGGAATTGCTGTTCAACGACGAAAGCTCTCTGATCAAAATAGACATGTCTGAATACATGGAAAGGTTCAACGTCTCCAAGCTGACCGGCGCACCTCCGGGATATGTGGGTTATGAGGAAGGTGGACAGCTCACCGAAAAAGTCAGGAAAAAACCTTACGCCGTGGTGCTCTTTGATGAGATAGAAAAGGCGCATCATGATGTTTTTAACATTCTTCTTCAGGTGTTGGACGAAGGGGTCCTGACCGACAGCTTTGGCCGAAAGGTCGATTTCCGTAATACGGTAATAATTATGACGTCGAATATCGGGGCACGAATTATTGAGAAATCTACCCCACTGGGTTTCCAGAGGTCTGAGGGTGTAGAAGTCTACGACAAGATCAAGGAAAATGTGATGAACGAACTCAGAAAGGCCTTTAACCCGGAATTTCTGAACCGCGTTGACGAGATCGTTGTCTTCCACCCGCTCGAGAAGGAGCATCTGATTTCTATCATTGACCTGCTGATAGACGAGATGAACAGCCAACTGATAGATCAGGATATTGTGCTGGACGTATCTACAGAGGTTAAGGAGTGGATTCTTGATCACTATTATAAACCGTCTTATGGCGCCCGTCCGATGCGGCGTGCCATTCAGAAGGTGATCGAAGACCCTCTCTCGGAGGAGATCCTGAAAGGCCGCTTCAAGGGCTCGAACAAAATCAGGGTGCTGCTTGAGGCAGAAACGCCTGTGTTTGTTGCAGAAGAAGAGACCCCGGTCCTCTTGGGCGTCAATTAATATCTGAACCGGAGAGTTGGCAATGCAGAATAAAAAAATCATTCTGATAGTTTTTTGTGTCGTAGCTGCGGCCCTGATCTTTTTTCTTGCCCGCTCTGGAAGGGAAGAGAACCGGGACGTAAAAGAAAGCGGTTCTGCTCCCCAATTGCAGGTTGCCGATGCCATTACAAATGTTAAACTCCTGCCCTCAGAGCTGCAGGGAAAGGTCCTTTTCATCAACATATGGGCGTCATGGTGTCAGCCGTGCATGGAAGAGATGCCATCCATCGAGGCCCTCTACCGTGACATGTCGTCCTCCCGGGAGTTCAGAATGATCACGATACTCTATAAGGATTCCCCCGAGGCAGCCCTGGGCTATATGAAATCTCAGGGGTATACCTTCCCGCTTTATGTTGACTCTGATGGGATTTCGGCCAAAAACTACGGCGTCACCGGAGTACCTGAGAGCTTTATCGTGGACAAGAAAGGCGTGCTCGTGAAGCGGGTCATCGGTGGCATGGACTGGAACTCAGCCGAGGCAAAAGACTATCTGCAATCACTGCTGAAGCAGTAATGAGCACCAAGAGACATCAGGAGGAGGCGCTCCTCTTTGTCGGAGCGCTGTACTCTTCTTCAGAAATATTTGACTGCATCCTGCCGGAAATGGAAAACCATTTTGGTTCAGTTCTTTTTCAGAGTCCGGTCATGTCCTGGGACCACAGCCAATATTACAGCGATGAACTGGGTATGCCTATATCCAGAAGGTTCGTCTTTTTCGAGCGTCTTATTGATGCCTCGCTCCTTTCTGAGATCAAGGTGCTGACGGACGACATTGAATACAGAAATCTGAAAGACGGCAGAAGGTCGGTCAATCTGGACCCGGGATACCTTACCGAAGCAAAGGTGATCCTTGCTTCGACCAAGAACTATTCACATCGGATTTATCTCGGCAGGGGCATTTATGCAGAGCAGGAATACATTTTCAGCAAAGGCGGCTACCAGCCGCTTTCGCATACCTATACCGACTACAAGAACCCTGAGTACCTGAAGGTTTTCAGTCAGGCGCGTCGGCAGTTCAGAGAGCTGCTGTCAGCAAGGCAGGTGGCTGTCTAAGACCCAAGCGGGGGCCAGATCAGCAGGGTTTGTATGGGCTCGGGGGGCAGCATGTTTCCGCTCCGCACTTTCCGCCCCTTCACCTCGAGCCGGCCTTCCGCAAAGAGCCGTATCGCCTCGGGATAAATCCTGTGCTCGCAGCGCAGGATTCTGGCAGAGAGGGTCTCCTCGGTATCATCATCCATGACCGGGACAGCTGCCTGGATTATGACCGGGCCGGTGTCCATCCCCTCATCCACAAAATGGACGGTGCACCCGGCGAGCTTTACCCCGTAATCTGCAGCGTCCCTCTGACCGTGGAGTCCGGGAAACGCCGGTAGCAGCGCCGGGTGGATGTTCATGATCCTGTGGGGATATGCATCAAGGAGCGGGTTGCCGACGATCCGCATGAAGCCGGCCAAGACAATAAGCCCAATCTCCCTCTTTTTCATCTCTTCGGCAATATGACGGAAATAAGCATCACGCGAAGTGAACTGCTTCGGCGCCAAGGCAAGGGACTCAATGCCATGTTTCTGTGCACGCTCGAGCGCAAAGGCCTTCGGGTTGTCGGTCAGCAGGAGGCGCAACGCCACATTGCTTATTGAACCCGATTCCACGGCATCGATAATCGCCTGAAAATTAGATCCCCGTCCTGAAGCAAGCACCCCGATATTAATCATATTCGTTGTCTGACGCAGACTGCTACAACCTGATTTCGATAAAGGCCTTTTCCCTCAGCGCCTTTATCCATTTGTTATACTTGTCCATAAAGATCCTGTTGCTGACCTCTTTCTGTGCCTCATCCCTTATCTGGGTCTGGTCTTTCGGCGCTATCTTCTCAGTAAGCCGTATTATATGAAGACCCCGTTCAGTCCAGAAAGGCCTGCTTACCTCGTCCTGCTTCAACTCGGCCAAGGCCTCTGCAAACTCCTTCATAAGCTGGTCTTTACTGATGAGACCAAGGTCGCCGCCGGTACTCCCCATCGGCTCCTCGGAATATTTTATTGCAAGATCCCGGAAGGGCTCCCCCTCCTTTAGTTTGCTCATCACGAGTGCGGCCTTTTCTTCCACGGTCTTTCTGTCTCCAGCCGTTTTCGGCATCTTAAAGAATATCTGGCTGAGACGATAGCCCTCTCCGCCGAACTTAAAATCCTTGTTCCCGTCAATAAAACTGCTGATCTCAGCATCAGTTGCAATGACCTTCCCTTTAACCTGGTGATTCACTATCTTGCTTATCAGTATCTGCTCCTGCAGCTTTTTCCGGTAATCGTCATAGATCAGGCCTTCCTTCTTCAGAGAGGCCCTGAAATCGTCATCCGACATGGCATATTTCTTCTTGATGTTCTCAATCGCCTCTTTTACCTCGTCATCGGATACCGACATGCCTATGCTTCTGGCCTCCTGCACCTGAAGTCTGACATTGATCAGTGTCTCGAGATAAGAAGCCTCGTTGCTCTTGAATACCCTGACTCGCTCATCTTCCTTCAGCGCCTTCAGTTGAGGTGATGCGTCAGACTCCATGTTGCGATATAACTCACTCCAGGTGATTACCTCCTGGTTCACTACCGCAACGATTTTGTCCAGCAGCACGGCCGCATTTGAAACACCCGTGGCCGACAGCAGAATAAACAGAACCAGCATTGTTCTCATAAATCGCATCGTTTCCTCCATCATGCATAATACTTTTGATTTATATATAATAATAAATCCCGGCAGAAAAAAGCTTACCCGGATCTCACGAAGCGATCAGTGAGGCCATAAGCATTACTACAGAAGTCTATAAGACTATTTAATAATCTTATAAAGATTCTTATTTACTTAATGTCCCCTTTATATTTATAATTTGAGGCGAGACCAAACTGCAGATTTCCTGCAGTCATCATTAACGAAACAAGGAGAAACTTATGGCATTCGATGCAACGAAAATGGCCGACTGGCAGATTTCCGAGGAAGCTGAAAAGAACATGCCTGCCCCGGAAGAGTGGCGCGAGAAGCTGGGACTGCAAAAGGACGAGATGCTGCCGATGGGCCGTCTGTCCAAGATCGACTTCCTCAAGGTCATCAACCGTCTCAAGAATAATCCCGACGGTAAGTACATCGAGGTGACCGCCATCACCCCTACCCCTCTGGGTGAAGGCAAGAGCACGACTTCCTGCGGCCTGATGGAAGGTCTGGGCAAGCGCGGCGTCAACGTGGGTGGTGCTCTGCGCCAACCCTCCGGCGGTCCGACCATGAATGTGAAGGGCACTGCGGCAGGCGGCGGCAACTCTTTGCTTATCCCCATGACCGAGTTTTCGCTGGGACTAACCGGCGACATCAACGACATCATGAATGCCCACAACCTGGCCATGGTGGCGATGACTTCCCGCATGCAGCACGAGCGTAACTATAACGATGAGCAGCTTGCACGCCTGACGAAGATGAAACGCCTCGACATAGACCCCACACGCGTGGAGATGGGCTGGATCATCGACTTCTGTGCGCAGAGCCTCCGCAACATCATCATCGGCATGGGCGGACGCACAGACGGTTTCATGATGCAGTCCAAGTTCGGAATCGCCGTAGGTTCCGAGTGCATGGCCATCCTGTCCATAGCCAACGATCTTGCGGATCTGAAAAAGCGCCTGAACAACATAACGGTTGCCTTCGACAAGAGCGGCAAACCCGTCACCACCGGCGATCTGGAAGTCGGAAACGCCATGGCAGCCTTCATGCGCAATACCATAAACCCCACACTTATGTGTACAGCTGAATACAACCCCTGTCTGGTACATGCCGGTCCTTTTGCCAATATAGCCGTTGGCCAGTCCTCGATCATTGCCGATCGGGTAGGCCTGAAACTGTTCGACTACCATGTGACCGAGTCCGGCTTTGCAGCCGATATTGGTTTTGAAAAATTCTGGAATGTGAAGTCCCGTTTCAGCGGACTCAAGCCTCACGTCTCCGTGCTTACCACTACGGTCCGCGCCCTGAAGATGCACGGCGGCGGTCCGAAAGTCGTGGCCGGCAAGGCCCTGCCCGATCAATACACCAAGGAGAATATCGCCCTGGTCGAAAAAGGCTGTGCCAATATGGTCCATATGATCAATGTCATCCGCAAGTCCGGTATCAACCCGGTCGTCTGCGTGAACCGTTTTTACACCGACACCGACGCGGAAGTTGCGGTGGTCAAAAAGGCTGCGGAAGCTGCAGGCGCGCGCTGCGCAGAGTCCCAGCATTGGCTCAAAGGCGGCGATGGAGCGCTGGAACTCGCCGATGCGGTCATCGATGCCTGCAACGACAAGACCGAGTTCAAATTCCTGTACCCTCTGGAGATGAAGCTGCGAGACCGCGTTGCGCTTATCGCAAAGGAAGTGTACGGCGCCGATGGTGTCTCCTGGCTGCCCGAGGCTGAAGCCAAGGCAAAGATGCTGGAAGACGATCCCCAGTATGCCGACTACGCCACCATGATGGTCAAGACCCATTTGAGCCTTTCTCACGACCCGACACTCAAGGGTGTTCCAAAGGGCTGGACTCTGCCGATCAGAGATATCCTGATATACTCCGGAGCCAAATTCCTCTGTCCCTGTGCCGGTACGATAAGTCTCATGCCTGGAACGAGTTCCAACCCGGCCTTCAGAAGGATTGATGTTGACGTGGAAACGGGAAAGGTGAGCGGCTTGTTCTAAACCATACCAGAAATCTGCTATCAAAGGGGTTGGTGATATTCACCAACCCCTTTTTGTTTTTTGACTTATCACATGCTACAATGGGTCTATGAAGGGTTTATGAAAAAAGTCGGTTTTATTTATGACGATATATTTCTGCAGCATGAAATGCCCGTGGGCCACCCTGAGTCAAAGGACCGGCTGGTCGCTATTACCAATGCCCTGAAAAACACGTATTTCTGGGACAAGCTAATACAGATCAGGCCGCGGCAGGCGAACAGGGACGATATCCTTGCTGTCCATTCGCCTGTGTACTACAACAGAGTATTGAAGGTCACCGGCTATTTCGATGCCGACACGTATATATCAGAACATACGATTGAGGCTGCGCATGTTGCAGCAGGCGCTGTTCTCGAGGCCGTCGACAACTGCAGGAGAGGGACCATCGAACGGGCATTCTGCGCAATAAGACCTCCGGGCCACCATGCCGAGACCAACAGGGCAATGGGCTTCTGCATCTTTAACAATATTGCTATTGGAGCGCGCTATGCCCAGAAGCAGGGATACAACAGGGTCTTCATCATCGATTTTGACGTACATCACGGAAACGGCACCCAGCATATCTTTGAGGACGATGACTCGGTCTTCTATTTCAGCACACACGAGTACCCGCATTATCCAGGCACCGGGGCTGACGGAGAACATGGAAGAGACAGGGGCAAGGGTTTTACCTATAACATACCGATGCATTACGGCTCGGGCGACAAGGATTTTTTCTCAGCCTATCATGATTATCTGCCGCTGCAGGTGAGAAAATTCCGGCCGGACATTATGCTCGTTTCCGCCGGATACGACCTCCATGCAAGGGACCCGCTTGCCGGTCTTCGGGTGACCAATGAAGGCATCAGGAGCATCGTCAGATCTATCCTGCAATGCTGCCCTGAAGTCCCCCATATCTTCTGTCTTGAAGGAGGATACAACCTCGTATCGCTCAGTGAATCGGTGGTGATAACCGTGGAAGAACTCCTCACCTGCGAATAGGACTTATTGTACCGCATCCTTACGCATCATGAACTCCGGCAATCCTTCCCTTGAACTCAGCAACTTCTCTCTTTAGGCGAATATAATGGTACGGAAAGAGAATAACGACCATCTGCGTTGAGATGAACTCAAGAATGCCGACTTTAATCCCGATGAACTGTTTCAGAGTGACCAGGGAATGCCTGCTGAAAGATGTCGCCCCAATCCAGAGAAAGCCGGACATAAGGATCCCAAGCAGAGACTTGAGGCCGGCCTGCTCCGCGGCAAGATAGGACATCACCAGAAATATAAAAAGTAAAAAAGCAGATATTGCAGCAATGCCCCAGAAGCAATACACCATAAGGAGATGGTCGGCAGTCTCAGCCCTATTCTTCACTTTGCACCACGATCAGACTGCAGTCACTCCGGGGGTGGCAGCCTTCCTATTTCTTTTTCACCCTGGAGACAGGCTTCTTCGCCTTTGGCTTGGCCGCCTTACCAGACGCGGGCTTTGGGGCTTTTTTCATCTTTGTCGCCGTTGTTTTTGCTGGTGCAATCTTTTTTGTCTTCGTCTTTGCAGTCACCTTCTTTTTCTCTAATGGTTTTGCTACCGCACCAACTTCAGCAATCCTGATCCCGCAGCAATAGATCGGCCTCAACTTTGTCTCAAGGTTTTCATTCACCACCACCTCAGTTCCGCACTCCACACATTCATACGCTACGATTCTCGGCATACATGCTCCTCCTTTTTCTGTCAGGATTAAAGACCAATAATTGTATAATAGCAACTATGCTTTCAATCGGCAAGATCATAATACCTTCCTCCTGCCTCCTGGCGCCCCTCGCCGGGATCAGCGACCTCCCGTTCCGGCTCATCAATAGAGAGCACGGGTGCGAGTTTGCGTTTACCGAGATGATCAGTGCCCGTTCACTCGTCTATGACAGCAGAAAATCACTTGAGATGCTCACCAGGGCGGCAGGAGACAGCCCCCTGGGGCTGCAATTGCTGGGCAGTGACCCCGATGTCCTCGCCCGCGCAACAGAGCTGGTGAATGGGATGGAAGATATTGCCCTGATCGACTTCAATGCTGCCTGCCCGGTGCAGAAGGTCGTCAGCAAGGGCGAAGGCTCAGCGCTCATGAAAGAACCGAAACTTCTGCAGCGGATTCTGGAGGCAATCGTCAGGCATACCAGTCTTCCTGTGACCGTAAAGATCCGGGCTGGTTGGAACGATGCTTCTGTCAATGCGACAGAGGTGGCACTGCACGCTCAGGATTCTGGAATCAGCGGCCTCACGGTCCACGGAAGGACAAGGGCGCAGGGGTACCAGGGCAGAGTCGACTATGCAATTATCGCGAGAGTGAAGAAATCGCTCGATATCCCGCTGATTGCGAGCGGTGACGCGCTGTCGCCGGTTCTCATAAAAAAAATGTTTGATGAGACAGGCTGCGACGGGGTTGCCATAGCACGCGGCGCCCTCGGAAATCCCTGGATCTTCCGCGAGGCAAAGCACTACCTGAAGACAGGCACCATCCCTGAACGCCCTCCTGTAGAGGAATTACAGCGGGTCATGCTGAAGCATCTCGATATGCAATGTGCTTTATTCGGAGAGTCGCGGGGAACAATCATGTTCAGAAAATTATTCAGCTGGTACGTGAAGTCCCTCTGGAACATCAAGAAGCTTCGGGAAAAGGCGTTCCACGCCATAACAAAAGACCAGATGACGGCGATTATTCAGGAACTCCGGAGTCCTCACCATTAGGTCCGCCGCCGTCAACCCCTCTGATGATGAGGAGCCCCAGGGCAAAGAAGATCGAGATTGAGAGGATCGCCGGTCTTTGGCTATGAAATGTCGATGACAGATACCCAAAGAGAACCGGCCCGGCAACAGCTGAAGATTTGCCGACAAGCGAGTAGAGTCCGAAGTATTCGCTCTCCCTGCCCTCAGGGATGAACTGTGCGTAGAAGGCCCTGCCTGCTGCCTGGACTGTCCCAAGACCAGTGCCTGCGACCGAGGCCAGGATAAAATAACTCATCTTGTCTGTAATGAAGTATGCAGCAACTGCAACCCCAGTCCAGAGGAACAGCGACATGATTAACACTTTTTTGGGTCCGAGCGTATCAACAGGCCGGGCCATGACAAAGGCCCCCGCCAGCGCAGTGATCTGGACAATAATATAAAGGGCGATCAGTTCCATTGCTTTAAACCCGAGCGTTGTTGCAGCAAAGACGCTCGAAAAGACGATGACCGTATTTACCCCATCCTCGTAAATAAGAAATCCAAGCAGAAATCTCCTGACCGGCCGGAGGCCCCATATCTCCCGAACTGCAAGCCAGGAATACGATACTCCTTTTGCGGATGAACGCAGTATGCCCAGTCCGGATTTTCTGTCAGGAGGCAGGTAGAGAAAGGCAGGGATCGAAAATATCAGGAAGAAGGCCGAAACCATCAGCCAAGTCGTCTGGTAATGGCCGCTTCTGACCATGGGCAGTGCAAACAGAAGAGACAGGATTGAACCGGCGTAGCCCACTGCAAAACCCCAGGCAGACACCCTCCCCTGCATCGTGCTGGGTGCGATCCCGGTGAGGAAAGAATTATAGAATACCAGGCCGCCCTCCATGCCGATATTCGCAACCACGATCAGCAGAAAGCCCTCCATGATCATACCGGGCTTCAGCACGGAAAAACAGGCAACCGCAACAACGCAAAGCGAAGTGTAAAGAAACAGAAGTCGCTTTCGCCTGCCGCTGAAGTCAGCGATGCCGCCCAGGAGCGGCGAGGTGAGCGCCACAAAGGCCATGCTTGCCGAGATTGCGCGGCCCCACCAGAGATCGCCCTGTCCTGTATCATTGCCGACGATCTTCGCAACATAAAATACCGGAAAGATTACTGCTGCTATGACCGCCGAATAACTGGAGTTCGCAAAGTCAAAAAAGCACCAGCTTAATATCTGTCTTGTCTGATTGCGCACGCTATGATGATACTATGAATGATGAGGTTCTGAAAAGCCACTTTGAAATCGGAGAAAGAAAAGTACATGAGGGGGGATATGACCATGTTGGGACTTGTCGTTCTAGTTCATAGCCTGACTGAAGTATAATAAGACATGAAAAAGAAGTTATTGAAAGAAACCAATCCGTACCTTAAGGATCCCGAACTCCGAGAGGCATTGATCATCTCTCTGTTTCATCATCAACCGTCCGCAGGGGAACAATAGCGCGTTACAAATGCTAACTTAACCCTTGGTTGAAACATCATCTATATTCCTCTTGCAACGCAGTATACGGACTTTCTGAGAAGTCGTCAAATGTACCTGCAGAGCCTGGGTTCTGCTCCCAGCCTGTACAACAGATTCGCCATAATACAGAATCCGGTAAATGCAAAGGTGAGTGTCGCTGTCCCGACAAAGCCGGTAAAGAAGAGCCAGTTCGGATTGTAGAATAGGGAAAGCATGGAACTGATGGAAAGGTTGACGCCCACGAATATATAGATATACCTTTCGAGATACCAGTGATCGGTCTGCATGAAATATAACGACCTGAACCATGCAGGCCCGGACTCCGCCTTCATCGGAATCATCGGCCGGGCGCCGAGAAGTCGGAGCAAGTTTCCCACGATACAAAAACCGGTCAGAGCCACCATGATCGAACAGACACCGACAAAAAGGATCGAATACGCCCAGTACGGACTGTGAAGGGCCGAGAGGACTGAGCTGACCAGGACATCGGTCCCTGCAACGAGCCAGACGAGCCTCTCCAGATACCATGTGTAGGTCTTCACCAGATATACCCCTTCGCGCTTACCCATAACCGTTTTCCTTCCTGTATCTGATTTCCGTCATTCCGGCAGGGCATGACAAGTAACTTACCCACCCCTGCACCCCACCCAAGAGGGACTTTGAGGGGACTTTCGAGACAACGACAAAGAAATAAGTACTCAATAAAAACATTTTTACTCATTCCAACTGCTTTGTCAAAGACATTTTAATCTTCCCTGGATTTGCGATGCCGCGGCGCAACACGCCGCTGAATCCAATTACCTGCCTTTGTCATGCCGTTTATTAAATGTGATTGAAGTCACTCGTAAATAGTGATATGGTTTAAGCAGAAGGTGCCTCAGTTGATCGCAATGTCACAGCGCAGGGAGGAAGCAGAATGAGAACAGATGCCTTAGAAAAGAGGGTCCTGAGAAAGGTCTTGTATTTCTTGTTGTGCGTGATAGTGCCGATCATGTTTGCAGAGGTAGCTGCCTTACTTCAGATGGCCGAGGCCGCGCCACCTCAGATAATCTCAAAAGCAGACACCTGTATGGGATGTCATGCAACCAGGGACAGCGTCATGAACTTCGGAAATAAGGAGAAAATGTCAGTCTTCGTCGATCCGAATGAATTCAGCAAAACCGTGCACGCCACCCTGCAGTGTACTGATTGTCATCAGAAGGTATCCCTCGACACACATCCCGGAAGGGCCATTGAAAATAAAAAGGCCTTTACTAAAGAGGCTGCGGATGCCTGCAGAAACTGCCACGCGGACGAGCAGCTCAGAAAAAAGGCCACGCATGCCTATATGATCGAAAGGCCTGATGCACCTCTCTGCACCGAGTGCCATGGCGGACACGGGGTGCTGCGGATTTCCGAATGGAAGACATCTCTGGCGGGAAAAGGTTATTGCATGACGTGCCACCGTCAGGCAATAGTCACGACCCTCGGGTCCGGCGAAAAGCTCTCTCTACGAGTTGATCCCTCCAATCTGGCTTCGTCAGTACACAACAAGCATGATTGCAGCGATTGCCACACGGAATACACCAGGGAGTCACACCCTGTAAAGACCTTTGCCAGTATCAGGGAACACTCGATTTCAGTTGCCGGCATATGCAGAAAGTGTCATTCAGAGAAGGCTACCCTGCTCAGGGGAAGCACCCATTACAATCTCTCATTTCAGGTCGGAGAGACACTCGTGCGGAAAGGCAATCCAGAGGCGCCGGTCTGTACCGACTGTCATGGCTTCCATACGGTAGGTCCCAAAACAACATATGAGATATTGAGCGGGGTCCCGTGCCGGAAGTGTCACGAGGATATTTTCAGGATATATGCAAAAAGCGTCCATGGCAGGGCAAAGGAGAAGGGAGAACATCGCGCACCCCTCTGTGCCTCCTGCCATTTCTCCCATGAAATCAACTTTACCGCGATGACCGATAAAATCAAGGGGGCATGCCTAGGATGCCATAAGGGTGTTGAAAGTATCCATAGTAAATGGCTCCCCAATGCTGAACTCCACCTGAGTGCCGTAGCCTGCGCCGCCTGCCATGTGCCGGCATCTGAAAAAGGCATTTCGCTCCAACTGATCGATCAGGAAACCAGCAAGCCTTTTACCCGTGAACAGATCCTGCAACTGCTCGGGAATACCAGTGAGGAACTGACTCGATTGTTCAACGCACATGGAGAGGGTCTGACTTCATATGAGCTTTCCTACATCGTCAGGCAGCTGAATGAAAAAGGTGCAGGAGCAAAGGTGACCTACCTGGGCAGGATGGACATAATGAAATATTCCGACGCCCATCAACTTTCTCTGAAAAATAACGCCATCAGGGAATGCGAAACCTGTCACAGCAAAGACTCCAGGTTCCTCAAACGGGTCACTCTCGCGGTGCTCAAGACGGACGGCAGCGCGGACCGCTATCGCGCACAGCCCGATGTCTTGTCATCAGTCTTTACGACGCTCTCGTCAAAACAATTTTATCTGCTCGGCGGCACCAGGTTCGAACTCCTGGATTGGGCGGGTATGTTTGTGGTACTTTGCGGTATCCTCGTCCCGGTCCTGCACATTACCGTGAGGGTACTGACTGCCCCGATGCGAAGATCGCCTAAAGCTGAAGACATGCATAAGGGGGATAAATCATGAAAAAGTTATTCCTGCACCCGCTGACGGTACGGATATGGCACTGGATCAATACGGCCTGCTTCCTTGTGCTTATTGTCACGGGACTACAGCTACGTTACAGCGAGATGCCGACCCTCACGAAATTCAAGACTGCGGTGGATATCCACAATCTCTTTGGTTTCCTCCTGATAGCCGATTTCCTCCTCTGGCTCGGCTATTATGTCATCACCGGGCAGATCAGGCTTTATCTGCCCCTGGAGCCCAGAAAGTTTCTGAAGGGCGCCATCCTCCAGGCGAGATATTACGGATATGGTCTCTTCAGGGGAGAGAAGAACCCTCATCACGCCTCTGCTGATGACAAATTCAACCCCCTCCAGAAATCTGCATACTTTATGATCATGCTGCTCCTCATGCCGGTACAGATTGTCACAGGAATCCTGCTCTGGGACATCAGGAGGTTTGCCGGCTGGATCTCATTGCTGGGCGGACTTAAGGTGGTCGATATCGCGCATGTAGCGGTCTTCTTCTTTCTGATGGCCTTTTTCTTTGTGCATGTCTACCTGACAACCCTTGGCAGGACGCCGATGGAACATATCAAGGCGATGCTTACGGGCTACGAAGAAGTTGACGGAGAAGGGAAATGAGGGGGTTTGGACCGGAGCTACGTGACTGATGTATTGTCCTGGCAGGGATAGTCTTGTCCAGCCTCGTCCTCTTTTTCAACATCCTCGATGATCTTTGAGATCATCTGAAGCGCTTCGTAGGCAGACTCCTGCTCGACCTTCTGGAGGGCAAAACCGGCATGCACGAGGACATAATCTCCGATGCCGACCTCTTCAGGCATCAGCATGAGATTGATCTCGCGCCGGGCCCCGTAGACATCGACTACCGCCCTGAGGTCATCTATCTGAACTATTCTTGAGGGTATTGCAAGGCACATAGTTAAGTATAACCTAAATTCTTCCCCAGATACTTTCAGCTGCATCAGGGTCATGCTCACGTGGCGTCACCGTTACCCCAATTCCTTCAAGATCCTTTACGACAACCTCAAGAAGATGGTCAAATCCCGCTTTCACTTCATCGGAGAATCCAATCCCCATCTGGATGGTCTTCGGTTCAATGCCGTAGAGGACCAGTTGCTTCGGCAGTTCTCCGGTGAGGCAGGCAGAGGCAAGGAGGTCTGCGATCCCGATCTGGTGAGGCGAGATACGCGTCCTGAATTTGGCATGAACATCCTGCCCCTCCACCTTCAGGACGGTACCTGGTGTCATGCCACCCTTTATGGCGTCTATGACGATCAGGTAATCCCTGCCTGAGATATAGGAGAGCAGCTCGATACCTGAAGTACCTCCATCCAGCAGTTCTACATTATCCGGAAATATATAGCGGTTCTGGAGTTCCTCGATCGCACGGACACCGATACCCTCGTCCATCATCAGGATACTGCCGACGCCAAGCACCATTATATTCAATACACCACCTCTTACCGTTCTCACTGTATTTTTCTCCGGGAAATACTAAAAGGCCCCACGCCCTTTTGAAAAGAACGAGGGGCCTTCCGACAATCAACGCACTCTCTTAAACTGCTTTCACCTTTACGATCTCGTTCCGGTCCTTGTCCAGGACATGTATCGCGCAGGCAAGACACGGGTCAAACGAATGGACCGTCCTCAATACTTCAAGCGGCTTCTCCGGGTCCTTAACCGGCGTGCCAATAAGGGCCGACTCATAAGGACCGAGGGCATCCTGGCTGTTTCTTGGACCTGCGTTCCACGTCGAAGGGACGACTGCCTGATAATTCTTTATCTTGCCGTCCTTGATCACAATCCAGTGCGAGAGAATACCGCGGGGCGCCTCATGGAATCCAAAGCCCCGCTGCTCGCCTGCAGGGAATGTCGGCGGATTGAATGTCTTCACATCGCCCTTGGCGATATTTTCGACCAGTGCCTGCCACTGGTTCTTCAAGGTGTCGTAGAGCACAGCCGCCCTGATCGAGCGCGCACCGATCCTGCCGATCGTCGAATGAAGTGCGGAAATGCCCACCTTGGTGCCTGCAAGGGCACTAATGGTGTCAAGCATCTTTGTCGCATACCTCTTTGTCGGTTCGTGGCCGGCAGCAAACATGCAAAGGACATTGGCAAGCGGTCCCACCTGTGCGGGTTTACCCATGAAGGTCGGTGACTTGACCCAGGAGTATTTGCCTTTATCCTGGAAGTCTGTATATTTCGGTACGGTTTCTCCTTCCCACGGATGCCTGTCCCAGTCGCCGTCATACCATGAATGTTTGATGCTCTCTTTAACGTTGTCCTTGAAGAAGGCATCCTGATAGCTCTTGATAGGCTGGAACTTGCCGACATCGCCATCGGGGATGTACCCCCCGGGCAGGGCAAAGGTAGTCCCTTTGGTATCCAGAGGCATATCCGGAGCAGACAGATAATTGGTCACGCCCTTTCCATGCCCTGTCCAGTCTGCATAAAACGCCGCAACCGCTGCTGTATCGACCAGAAGAACATTCTCAACAAAATCGCCGGCCTTGTCGATGAGCGTCTTGATGTAGTAGAGGCGTTCCATATTCAGCGTGGACTGACTGTCGAGGTTAATGGCATTCGCCACGCCGCCCACTGCCACGTTCTGTATATGCGGGGTCTTCGAGCCGAGTATCGCCACGACCTTGTTGATTTCGCGTTGCTGTTCAAGTGCCTGCAGATAGTGGTGCGCTGCAAGCATGTTCACCTCAGGGGCAAGCTTCATTGCCGGATGTCCCCAGTACCCGCTTCCATAAATGCCAAGCTGACCTGAACCAACAAAGGTCTTCAGCCTCTCCTGGGATGCCTTTACCGCGTCATAGCTGTTGCCGTGCCAGGAGGAGAGCTTCTGACCAAGGTTCGCTGTCGCACGGGCGTCGGCCTTAAGCGCGGAGACGATATCCACCCAGTCGAGCGCTGCAAGATGATAGAAGTGAACAATATGGTCATGGGTGGCATGAGCGCCCATCATCAGGTTTCTGATATACTGCGCGTTGAGCGGAATCTCCATCCCAAGCGCATTTTCTACCGAACGCACTGAAGCCAGTGCGTGGACGGTCGTTCAGACCCCGCAGAATCGCTGCGTAAAGATCCAGGCATCCCGCGGGTCGCGGCCCTTCAGGATCGTCTCGATGCCGCGCCACATCTGGCCCGATGACCAGGCATTTGTGACCTTCCCCCCATCAATCTCGCAGTCAATCCTCAAGTGACCTTCAATCCGTGTTATGGGATCAATTGTTATCCTCTTTGCCATATGGGCCTCCTCGTGAAATTTATTTTTCTGTTATTTTGACGGTACATTATTAGTGCTCCAGTTTCAGAACATTCAGGTATTTTACGGACGCCTTAAATCCGACCACAGCGAACGCTATCATGGCCAGAGTGACAACAATTTCCATCCAGGAGGGGAAATAGTCATGCCCCATCCTGCTGTTGTATTCGGCCAGTCCGAAAATGCCGACGTTCAAACGATTCAGTACGGTCCCGGTTATCACCAACACGTTGATGCAAAAGATGCCGTTCAGCCGGCCCCTTACGTTTTTCATTAAAAGCAGTGCCAGCGGCAGTATCACCCCTATGATCATTTCGAGGAGATACATATTGGAAGTCAGACTCCCGTTGAATGCAAGTCCTACGCCGGCACCGGTGAACAGGTCCCACATTTTCAGGACAAAATAGATACCGATAACGATTACAGACCCTCTCGCCATGCCGTAGAGGATGTCCATGGGAGGTTCATGTTTAAAGACCCTGCTGCTCAAAATCGTCTCAAAACTTACCATTGAAAGCGCCAGCATCACTGCCGAAACAAGGAACATATAGGGAAGTTTGACGTTGTACCAAAGCGGTGACAGTTTTGTCGGCGCAATCAGATAGACCGCTCCGAGTGACGATTGATGCAGGAGGGAGAGCAGGACGCCGAATAAAACAATGCCCGGCATGATCTTTTCCATAAAATTGAAGGCCCTCCTCATGTTCAGCTTCTCAAAGACCAGCGGACTGGATTCCGCTGCCAGGGTACTCGTATAGAGGACAACATGGATTGCCACAATGAACATAATAGAGTTGATCTGCCACATGACCAGGGGGTGCCATATGCGCCACGGCACGCCGATGTCGAGAGTTATGGATGTAGCCGCGAGGGCGTAGCCGAAAAAGGCGTTCAGGAGCGCAGGTCTCACAATCGGCTCGTATTTCTTCCAGTTCAAAATGTAGACCGTTCCGCCTATGACAAATCCTCCGGCTGCCATGGCAACGCCGCCGAGAACGTCAAAAGATATCCATAAACCCCACGGCCATACATCATTGAGATGGGTTGAAGCACCGAGGCCGAAAAACAAGCGGTAAAAGGCAGCGACAGCGCCGACTGCCATGATAAGAATCAACACCACCGTGGTCGGAGTGAACATTTTAATGTCTCTCTGGTTCATACGGTCATTCCTCCTTATCCCTGTTTTTGTTTCTGGTAATGGCCCAGGTTGCCGTACCGGCGACTAATACCCCGGCGATTACAGCCGGAATCTTGGCTATATAAGCCCAGGTAAGATCCGGCAGAAAAGCGTCCTTAATATTCTTGTTAAATCCCAGCCACTCGAAAGGCACTCCCGCGAGCAACAGGTACTGAGTGCCCCCTGCTTCCGTAGACCCATATACACGGTTTAAGTACTGGGATACCGGGCGTCTCACTCTGTTTGACGAATCGACGGTCTGAAGCGGGAAGTCATACTCTGTACCGGGTTTGAGCATAAGCCTTTTTTTTGCCTCTTCCCTGAGATCAACGACCTTTCCGAAGATTGATGCCCCTGTCGGACAGAACTCACAACATGCAGAATACTTACCTTCTGCATACCTGTGCTGGCACAACTGGCATTTCCTGATCTGCGGCGTTGCACTTTCAAATTCATACCTGGGGATATTGAAAGGACAGGCAATCATGCAGTAACGACACCCGATGCACCGGTTTTCAACATAATAGACAACTCCGGTGACAGGATTTTTTTTCAGCGCACCGACCGGGCACACTGACGCGCAGGCCGGAGAAATGCAGTGAAGGCAATGCTGTTTTATGAAGGAAAATCCGTTTTCAACGCTGTCCTTGTTCACTCCCGTTCCGCTCTTATTGACCTTGATGACATTCACCGTTTTAGACGACAAATCGGTAGCAGCATCCCAGAAAGGCTCACCAGGCTTCACTTCATACGAAACTGTGCGGCCTTTCAGATAAAGCGCGCCGTCGGGTACGCTATTATAAATCTTGCAATTTACCATGCAGGCCTTGCAGCCGATGCAGAGCGTTGCGTCATAGAGAATGCCGACGGCCTGAGGAGGCAATTCCTTCGGCATACTGGCAAGTGCAGGGCTTACTTTCGAGGCAAGGAGTAATCCGCTTCCGGCGGCTATCTTTAAGAAGTCTCGCCTTTCCATACTCATGGCCTTAACCCTCCTTGTCTTTTTTGTCTGCTTTTTCTTCGTCCTTCTTTCCAAGACCGGTAATCAATGCAGCTCCTGCAGCTCCTATCGCCACGCCCGCCACGCCTGCAGCCAGTGCTTTCATCCCGGAAGGCATACCTTCTTTTCCGGGATAGACTTCCGAAAACAGCGACGGCGGAGTAAGATATTGCGGCCTTGACGGTGAGTGAAGAGGCATGGTGAAGCCTACCCCTTTTTCCGAACATCCGAAGCACGGATGTCCCGTACCGACAGGCCACGAGCCTGAGCCGACGTCATTGAAAAGCTGCGTCGGGCAGTTATTGAACGTCTCGGGTCCCTTGCATCCGAGCTTATAGAGGCAATAGCCCTTTCTGTGGCCTTCATCGCCGAATTGAACTGCGAACCTTCCGGCGTCAAAATGAGGCCTCCGCTCACAGTTTTCATGTATGATCCGGCCGTATGCGAACTTCGGCCTTGCCTGGTCGTCGAGTTCAGGCAGTTTCTTGAAGGTAAGAAAATAAAGCACTGTCGAAAGAAAGTTGTATGGATTCGGCGGGCAGCCCGGGATGTTTACACACGGGGTTTTGATCCCCTTGGTCTTGAATATCTCGTGCACTGCAGTGGCGCCTGTCGGATTAGGATCGGCCGAGGGTATACCGCCCCACGACGCGCAGGACCCGATGGCGATAACAGCAGCTGCCTGGCTACCCATTTCTTCGAGGAGGGTCAGTGCGGTTTTCCCTCCGATTTTGCAGTAGATGCCGTTATCCTTGACCGGGATAGAGCCGTCGACCACAAGAATATATTTCCCCGTGTTCTCCTTCATCGACTTCTCACGCCATTCCTCAGCCTGCTTTCCCGCGCCGGCGAGGAGCGTTTCATGATATTCAAGGGATATAAGCTCCAGGATCAGTTTTTCGAGTGTCGGATGATTCGTTCTCAGAAGGGATTCAGTGCATCCGGTGCACTCCTGTGCAGAGAGCCATAAGACGGGAGGTCTCTTTTGCGTCGTGACTGCCTCGGCAATTTGGTCACCCATACCCGGCAAACCCAATGTGGCTGCAACAGCACTGCAGAATTTCAGAAAGTCCCGTCGCGATACCCCTGATATCAGACTGCCGTCAGTGACTTCTTCGTACCTCATAGCTACCTCCCTTAATAGAATTAGCAATAAGAAAAATTAATAAATCTATGAAAATAATATGTCTATTTAAATAAATTGTCAACATATAATTCTTTATTCACATGAATTTCTTATGAGTCACTTTCAGGCTCAAATTGAAGCTATAAGGCCATCTGATAATTGTTGTCCGGCTAAAGATCTCAGGGGAACATGCCGATAGATACGTTAAGATACCATTATGGATGAGATACGCATGATAACATCAGCAATAAGCGCTCAGCAGTCGCTCACGCAGACTCAGTTGGCCATGACGATCCTCAAAAACGCAAATGAAGCGGATCAGGCCATCGCACAAATGCTCATGGAGAGTATCAAGGCAGGCCAGACTGTTATCAACCAGTCAGGATCCGGCGGTATAGACCTTTACGTCTGAAAAAATGCCTTTTATTTTATTCTCTTCGAAATGATCTTAAACTCTTCTGTCCCGGCCTTCTGGAGTAGTTGGAACAGTACTGTTTCAGTACAGGTGATCGCCGCCCCGGCATCGCGCATATAGTCAAGAGCAGTTTTATAATTAACCCTTGTTCTTGAGCAGATGGCATCGCCGACTGCATGTACTACATAACCTTTTGCCAGTAGATCAATACAGGTCTGAAGAACACAGACATGTGTCTCCATGCCTACAAGCAGGACCTTGCTCCTCCCCGTCGACTTCAAACTCCCGGCAAAAGTCCCCATGCCGCAGCAACTGAACGTAACTTTTTCGTGAGGCGCGTATTCACTGAGCGCATCCCTGATCTCCTGAACCGTTGATCCAAGTCCCTTTGGATACTGTTCATTCAGAATAATGGGGATGTCGAGCATCTTGCACAGTTCTATAAGATGAAGGCAGTTCGCCACGACACTCTGTCTTTCAGCCATGGCAGCTGCCAGCCTTTCCTGAATGTCAACGATAACGAGAACAGACTGCTGCCTGTCGAGAATAAACTTTTCCATAAAAGACTCTCCTCCTGCTTCCTGAATGGAGAAATTCAGACCTGATTTAGTGATTTTGTCGGAATTTATCAGGAAAACTTCCTTTTCTTTAATAACATCTTAATAGCAAGACCACTGTCGCGGCTCATCCATACAAGGCAAAAAAGGGCAGACGCCAAAACAATCCAGGAGAGAACGCGTTCCCCCCTTTGAAACATTGCCGCTGCCCCGGCAAGAAGAAAGATCAGAAAACCCCCTGGAATAAATATTCTGGACATAATTTCCCTGAGAGCGGATATTCTTCGGAAACTCCTGGCAGCCTCCTCGGGGTTGCCGAGCCTCTCATAAAGGAGTCCCCGCTGATAAAGCATAAAATTATTTCCAGGGTCGTGTTCGAGAACCCTGTCGAAATAGATCTGTGCACGATCGGGGTCTTTCTCCTGCAACTGGAGAGCAAGTCTTAGCATCAGCGTATGCGCATTGCTTGACTTGACAAAACACTCCTCCGCCTGGTCCGCCCTTCCCGTCTCCTCAAGAATGATGCCCTTCAGGAACCAGCCCCTATGGAAATCAGGTGCCACGGCAAGAAGATCAGCGACCGCCTTTTCCGCGTTTGGATACTCCTTCCGCTCGTAATAAAAGAGGACTTTTTCAAGCAGATTTTCAACCGTCTCTATAGAAGCTTGGGTCACAATATAGGGTCTCCTCCCATTTCAGCTTTTCCGGACAGACTTGCTTCCGGCACCATCCTCTTTATGTTTTACAGGGCCTCTCGGTTTTTACAATCTTGATCTCTCCGGAAGACATATCATATACCCACCCATGCAGATTAAGCACCTTTTCGTTCATGGCCTTGCGCACGAAAGGGTATTCCTGAAGATGGTCCAGTTGCAGCCGCACATTCTCCTCGACAATAAGATTCATTCTCTGCTCATAAGGAATTTCTATATGCAGGGCCTTCAGTCTTTCGTCTACCCGCTCTTTAGCCTTATATGCATTTATCAACCATATCGGTATATATTTATCCTCGATGTTTTCCTCGTCGAGGGCATTGATACCTCCGCATCCGTAGTGACCACAGATGACAATATCAGGGATATGAAGGTGGTTTATAGAAAACTCAAGAACGGCACTGAGATTCCAGTCGTTCGCAGCCACGATATTCCCGACATTCCGGTGGACAAATACCTCTCCTGGCCGCGTATTTGTGATGGTATTAACCGCTACGCGTGAGTCTGAACAGCCGATCCACAGAACCGTCGGACGCTGGTCTTTCACGAGGGAATTGTAGTATTCCTTCTCTTTTTCAAAATGCTCGGAAACAAAGCGTTTGTTACCTTCAAGCAGGGTTGATATCATAAGATCCTCCCCGAGTCACAAAACCGAAAAAAAAGCCCATGTCTGCTGACGTACGACGGGAAGTCCTTCCCCGTCGTACGTCAGCATGCTTTACAGTCTTTCCTTTACAAGACTATCAACGACCGACGGATCAGCCAGCGTTGATGTGTCGCCAAGTTCATCAACCTGGTTATGCGCTATCTTACGAAGTATTCTCCTCATGATTTTGCCTGAACGCGTCTTCGGCAGCCCTGGCGCAAACTGCATCTTGTCCGGGGTAGCAATCGGACCGATAACCGTCCTGACGTGTCCAATCAGGATCTTCTTGAGCGCATCGGTCGGCTCAATGCCCTGCTTCAAGGTGACATAAACATAGATACCCTCGCCTTTGATTTCATGAGGATATCCAACAACCGCCGCCTCTGCCACCGCCTCGTGACTGACAAGCGCAGATTCAACTTCTGCTGTGCCGAGCCGGTGACCTGAGATGTTAATAACGTCGTCGATGCGGCCCATCAGCCAATAGTCGCCGTCTTCGTCGACCCTGGCGCCGTCGCCGGTAAAGTATTTCCCTGCATACTGGGAAAAATAGACCTCCTTGATCCTCTTGTTCTCTGGGTCACCGTAAGTCCCCCGGAGCATGCCCGGCCACGGTTTTTCAATAACAAGTTTACCGCCTTCATTCGCACCCGCAGGACTCCCGTCGTCTTTGAGCACCGTCGGAACAACACCGAAGAAAGGCCTGCAGGCAGATCCCGGCTTTAACGTCATTGCTCCGGGAAGCGGCGTAATCAGAATGCCGCCAGTCTCAGTCTGCCACCAGGTATCAACGATAGGCAATTTTTCCTTGCCGACGTTCTTGTAGTACCACATCCAGGCCTCAGGGTTGATCGGCTCTCCCACGGAACCAAGTATCCGCAACGAAGAGAGGTCATGGTCCTGAACCCACTTCTCCCCTTCCCTCATCAGCGCCCTGATTGCGGTCGGGGCTGTATAGAAGATATTGATCCGGTGTTTTTCGCAGAGGGCCCAGAACCTGCCTGCATTCGGATAGGTCGGAACCCCCTCGAACATAACACTCGTGGCGCCATTGCTCAGAGGTCCATAGACGATATAACTGTGGCCGGTGACCCAGCCTATGTCTGCCGTGCAGAAATGTATATCTTCTTCATGGTAGTCGAAGATATATCTGAAGGTCATGTTGGTATACAGACAATACCCGCCAGTGGTATGCAACACGCCTTTCGGCTTACCCGTAGAACCTGAGGTATAGAGGATGAAGAGCGGGTCTTCAGCGTCCATCTGTTCAGGTTCGCAGACGTTCTTGATATCAGCTGCATTGACCTCATCATGCCACCAGACATCCCTTCCGTCCTTCATTGCAACCTCTCCGTCGCCCCTCTTGACAACAATAACCTTGCCTACCGTAGGACACTCCTCTATTGCCTCGTCGTTGCTGGCCTTCAGAGGAACAAATTTGCCTCCCCGGACACCCTTATCAGAGGTGATCACCATTGAGGATTGACAGTCCTGTATCCTGTCCCGCAGGGCCGTAGCACTGAACCCGCCGAACACGATGCTGTGGATCGCGCCGATCCTGGCACACGCCAGCATCGAGATCGCAAGCTCAGGGATCATCGGGAGATAAATAGTTACCCGGTCACCTTTTTTGATGCCATGTTTTTTCAGTACGTTCGCAAAACGGCAGACCTCCATATGCAGCTGCTGGTAGGTATACGTTTTGTACGAACCGTCATCCGCCTCCCATATGATGGCGGCCTTGTTCCTTGTCGCCGTCGTCAAATGCCGATCAAGGCAATTATACGTGGCGTTTATTTTGCCGCCGCTGAACCACTTAATATACGGTTTGTTAAAGTCATAGTCAAGGACCTTGTCCCATTTCTTGTACCAGGTCAGGTTCTTCTCGGCCATCTCACCCCAGAAACCCTCAGGATCATCCACCGACCGCTTATACAGGGCCTCATACTCGGCCATGCTTTTTATATGCGCCTTGGCGCTCAACTCTTTTGATGGTGGAAAAGTCCTTTTCTCGTCCATCAAAACTTCCATCTGCTTGGCTTCAGACATTCTTCACAATCCTCCTTTTATTAGTAACTATCAGTCAGAAGACCCGGCAACCGGTCCAGGTCGCCGGGTCTTCTGACACTTCATATTTGGAAAAAAACGAATGTCTAGTCTTCTGCGCCTACGCCTATATATTCCCTTAGTTTTTCAGCATCGAACTTCTTCTCAGCTTCCTTGTCAGGGGACAACAGAGAGGCGAGTATCCCCATGATAAAAGCTGCTGCCATAGAATATATACCGGGATTTTTCAATGGGAAAATCGCCTTCGGCATGGCCGAACCGGCCTCTTTCTTCTCAGCCTCGTACTTTGGCTTGGCGTCAGTGAGCATCTTGTCGGCGGCAGTGGTATCCATAGTTGTCAGGCCCTGAAGCACTTCAACCGTCTTTGCGGTCTTCCCCTCTGCCGCTTTTGTCTGCGCACCGCGGTCTTTATCGTCCGTTATTACTGCAAGCTCGGCCTTCTTCTTGTCGAGGCCTGCCTGCTCATCAGCAATCGATTTATCGATCTCGGCCTTATTGCCTGCAATCGCCTTGTATTTGGCAAGAGCCTCGGTTGAGTTCTTGAATGAGGTATCTATCGCCTTCACCTTGGCCTCAACCACATCTTTCTCGGTCTTATGTATGATATCAACCCAAATTGTCGGGCTGAGAATCAGCAGGACAGTCGCAACCGCGAGTCCGGAATATATGCTGAGCACGGCTCCGGCCGTAGTAAACTTCTTCCACATAAGCGACAGCAGCAGCGCCGGAAAATTCGCACTGGCCGCGATAGCAAACGTTAGTCCGACGAGGAAGGCGACGTTCTGCCCTTTAAAAAGAATTCCCAGCGCAATTGCGGTCGCGCCCAGACCAACGGTCGCCATCTTTGCCACCCTGACCTCGTCTTTTTCAGAGGCCTGGCCTCGCCTGATGACGCCTACATACAGATCATGCGAAAAGGCCGACGCGCCAGCGAGCGTAAGGCCCGATACAACTGCGAGGATCGTTGCGAAGGCAACAGCAGACAGGAATCCCAGAAAGAGATTCCCTCCGAGCGCCTCGGCAAGGAGTGGTCCTGCCATATTGCCGCCCTTGTCAATACTCATGATAACCTTCTGACCGACGAGCACTGCAGAACCAAACCCGATGGTAACAGTTAGGATGTAGAAATAGCCTATAAAACCGGTAGCATAAAAAACAGACTTTCTGGCTGCCTTAACATCAGGCACGGTGAAAAACCTCATAAGGATATGGGGCAGACCGGCCGTACCGAACATGAGTGCAAGTCCGAGTGAGAAGGCATCCAAGGGGCTTGTTACAAGGCCGCCCGGCTCGAGAAACTTCTGCCCGAGAGGTGTAGCCGTCGAGGCCTGCTTGAAGAGCTCACCGTAACTGAACCCGAACTTGTTCAGGGTCATAAGAACCAGTATTGTTGCACCGCCGAGCAGCAGGCAGGCCTTGATGATCTGGACCCATGTTGTGGCGATCATGCCGCCGAAGATAACATAGGATATCATGAGGGCACCCGTGACGACGATCGCAAGCTCAAACGGCAGTCCGAACATCAGCTTGATCAGAGTTCCCGCACCCACCATCTGCGCGATGAGGTACGTGAGAACAACGACAAGAGAACCGGCAGCTGCAGCCGCCCGGATCGGCCTCTGGGTCAGACGGTATGACACGACGTCCGCAAAGGTATATTTTCCAAGATTCCTCAAAGGTTCAGAGAGGAGGAACATGACGATCGGCCATCCGACGAGCCAGCCGACCGAATAGATGAGGCCGTCATATCCTTTTGTCGCCACGAGTCCGGCAATCCCCAGGAATGAAGCGGCACTCATATAATCGCCTGCCAGCGCCAGTCCGTTCTGGAAACCGGTAACACTCCTGCCTGCTGCATAAAAATCTTTAGTCGTCTTCGTTCTCTTTGCGGCCCAGTACGTTATGGCAAGGGTACTGATCACGAATGCGACAAAGAACATGATCGCAGTCGGATTGGCCTGTCCTATCATTGTTTGTGGAACAGTTGTTGGCATGTATTAACCTCCCATCTTATCTTTTATTTTCTGAACTTCTTTATCGTAGACGGCATTGGCCCAGAATATATAGCCCGCGGTAAGGACCCAGGATAAAACAATGGTCATGACCGCGATCGGTATGCCGATTGTCGTTGCGCTATCCGGGCTCATTTTCTGAGCAAGAAAAGGCTTGTTATACGCAATCAGCCCCACGAACCCGAAATAGAGGACGAGTTCCACGATAGTGAGGATAATTGAAATAGTGTTCTTTTTTGACACCAGCGCCTTAAAATCCGGGTCATCCAGAATTTGTAGGGCTGTCTTGTTCGTCGCCATTACACTTACCTCCTTGGTAAAATCGGACCGCATATGCGGTCCGCACATCAGAAATTACTAAAACCTCGAGATACTGCCGGCCTCTCACCTCCCTTTAAACGCCCGGATAACTTCATCAGGTCACCAACACTCGTAATTCCCGCCTCAATAAAATAAGGAATAAAACGCTGAAAAATCTGTGCAGTAATATACGCATCTACCAATGCGTTATGAGAACTGCTTATATCAATGCCGTAAAATTTTGCGATGTCATATAAACTGTATTGAAGGGGAAGGTCCATTCGCTGCTGCCTTCTGCTATTCTCCCTGTTATGGATCCATTCATACAGAGGGAGTATGTCGAGAACCTGATTTCTGATTGCTGTTCCCAGGAACCTCTTCGCCTCACGGGCCAGAAATGACATATCGATGCTGACACAGAACCCGACCATAATATCAGTGTTGCAGAACTCAAGAAAGGCGGAAAGAACAAAACTGACCGGCGGTTTTTCCGATACATCGGAAGGCATTATTTCATGAATGACGACGCTCTGAGCTGTCAATGCGGTTTCCGGGTTGATGAGGTTGTAGAACGTCTGCCCAAGTTCAATTCCGCCGCCGCTCATTTTCACCGCTCCAATCGATACAATCGAATCCTTATTTTCGTTCAGGCCGGTCAGTTCAGTATCAATAACGACATAAGCTGCATCCCTGATATCTACGTCCTGACCCTGCTTCATCGCCCGGCTCTTCTTGATATTCAAAAAATCAATCATATCATCACCATATCAGCGGCTTATACCGTTCAATCAAAATATCCTGCATTTTGGAAATAAGGATGAATGCATCCTTTATGGTTTTTTTCTCGAGGTTTGTCATCCTGTTGGGATTGATGAAATTGTCAGGGACTTCCCCTGCTGCCATCTGTTCAAACTGGTGCTGAATTCTCAGGAGCATGATAAATTCAAAGGCGTATTCCAGTTCATCGGCATATTCATTCAATATTGTATGCCTGCTTCTGAGTGCTTCGATTCTTTCTATGGTCGATGTCTCCTTTATTCCCTTTTCAAGGCTGAATAGCCTCACCATGTCAACAAACGGGGCCAGTCCTTTAACCTTGAGGTTCAATTTATCCTTGTGTTCTCCGTCCTTCTCCACAATAAAAGATCTGAAGAACCCGATAGGCGGTGCATTCTTGATAATGGTGTTTGCCATATAGCCAAGAAAAATCATCTGACCTTCCAGGATCGTGCGGAGGGACTCTTTTACTGATTCGGCAAGGATAAAGTTCCCGTGGACTGGCCTGAAATCAAAAAAGATCAGCGACTTAAGAACAGCGTCGGGAGTCGGGGTAAACACCCAGGTTGAAAAATACTTTTTCCAGACTTTCACCGGTTGACACCACTCCGGATTGCTCGCCATGTAATTTGCCGGGCATAAGGGGAAACCGCACTTCACAAGACTCTCTCTCACCGTGGCGGAAAATTCTGAAAAATATGTTCTGGCTGCTTTATCTATCTCGTCAGTCTGGGGGTCTTCATAAATAATGGCGTTATCCTGATCGGTCTTGAAGGTTTGCTCCTTCCTGCCCTCGCTGCCGAATATAATCCAGCAATAACTCAGCGGGGGGACACCCATCTTCTTCTCGGTGATCTCAAGTATTTTTCGAAGGAGCCGGTCATTTATCTCACTGATAATCCTTGTTATATTACTCGCCTTTGCTCCTTCTTTCAGCAACAGACCAATGATCTTGTTGATCTTCCCGGATGCCGGGATTAGCCCTTCAATTGTCTGCTGTCCCTCTATCTCCCTAGCCAGAGAGATGGGGGAGGTGCCCTGCATCATCATGAGGTCATGATTCGTGACAATACCCATCATCTTCCCCTCATCAACAACAAGAAGGTGATGGATATTGTAGCGAATCATTTTGAGAAGAGCCTCAAAACAGTAATCACGAGCTTCTGCCTTAATAAGTGACACACTCATGATCCTGTTAATTTTGTCATTGACATCGCGTCCCTTTGAAACAACTTTGTCCCTGAGGTCCCTGTCCGTGACTATTCCGGTCGGTATTCCATCCTCATCAACCAGTACCAGAGAGCTGTTTCTGTGACGGGACATCATTTCAGCTCCTTCTTTTATCGTTATATCCTGATGGGCAGTCATAACACCTCTCGTGGCTATTTCGCCTACCGGAGTAGTAAAAAGAGGCTTATCCCCTCCGCCATGAAGCAGGCTCTTATTTTGCATTTCCTTATATGTTTTATCGATATATTTGTTAAGGTAAGACTTGAAATAATATTCTGTAAATAACTGATTTGAATCAATAATGCTCATTATATTGTCTTTGTTCACAAGATAGCAGATAGTATCTTCAACAGCAACAACATTAGCCCTTGACTTATCGCCGCCAAAAAGTGACAGAAGCCCAAAAGCATCTCCCTCAGATCGGTAATCAATAAGAACCTCTTCTCCATCTGCGGTGCTTATAAATACCTTAACTCCTCCCTTTTTAATGATGCGAAGTGAATCACTCGGTGGGCCGTTCTGCAGCAGAATGGTAGAACCTTTCGGATAAAATACTAATGAAGCAGCATCAGCAATCCTGCTTAAGGAGTCATCCTCAAGGAACTGAAACGGAGGAATATTCTTGAGAAAATCGCTGACTTCTTCAGTAAGCATGCCATTATAAAGAGCAATCTGCATGCCTAACCTGTCAACAGATGCAATTATACGCGAAAACAATATGAATACTGGCTGTTACAGAACAAGACACTAAACCGGTAACTTTAGATCTCTAATTAAATATTACAAATAGTAACAAATTGGATTGCTTGATATTATTACTTACTATTATCAAGTAGTTAAGTAATGGTACGTAAAGTTACATTAAAATATGTTAATGTGAAGTTATGTAACCAACTTCTTGGCCATACCCCATCTCTTGCGCTTCTCCCATAGTGCTTTTCTGGTTATCCCTAGCAGATCGGACAATTTCTGCTCATTGTATTGGTGTTGATATCTGAGAATAAATTCTTTTGTATAGTCCTCGATTGAAAGAGCTTTTTCGATCGATTCAGACGTAAACGATGTTGCCTCTTTGAGGCCTTCAGGAAGATGCTCGGCAAAGACAGTATTGCTTTCGGTTATCAGAATGGCACGCTCAATTATATTCTGAAGCTCCCTCACATTGCCGGGCCAACAATAATTCATAAGAATTCTTATGGCTCCATCGTCTATGAATCTGACATTTTTCCCAATATCATTCGCATACTTATCCAGAAAATGCCTGGACAATATCAAAATATCCTCTTTCCGATCCCTCAGAGCAGGCATCTTGAGCGTCACAACGTTTATTCTATAAAACAGATCCTCACGGAAACTTCCGTCTTTTATCGCCTTGGCCAGATCCTTGTTGGTGGCCGTAATAAATCGTATATCGACCCTCCGGCTTTGCACTCCACCCAAGGGTCTGATCTCGCAATCATCAATAACCCTCAGCAGTTTGGCCTGCAGAGGCTGACCCAAATCTCCAATTTCATCCAGGAATACCGTCCCGCTGTCTGCCTCCTCAAAAAGCCCCCTTTTTGAGCCGACAGCGCCGCTGAAGGCCCCTCTCACATAACCGAAGAGTTCCGACTCAAGAAGATTTTCCGGTATCGCACTGCAGTTAATAGGAATAAACGGCTTGTCTCTCCGGACACTGTTATAATGGATAGCACGGGCAAAAAGTTCCTTCCCTGTCCCGGTTTCCCCCAAAAGCAGGACGTTACTCCTCGAATCGGCTATCTTCTTGACCTCATCAATCAGCGTCGTCACCATAGCACTCTGGCCGATGATCTTCTCAAAGTCATAAATCGCAACGATCTGTTTTTTCAGAATAACGCTCTCAGCCCTCAGGGACATCTCCCGCAGCGCATTCTTCACAATACGTTTTATTTCTTCATGCATGATCGGCTTGACGACATAGTCATAGGCCCCTGCCCTTAGAGCCTCAACCGCGGTTTCCAGTGATGCATATGCCGTCATCACAATAACGATCTGCTCAGGGTTAATCTCCCTGCATTTTTTCATGAGCTCGATCCCGTTTATACCCGGCAGGAGGATGTCGGTTATGACCAGATCGCATGAGTTTTTTTCGATGATCAACAGTGCAGCTTCGGCACTCCCCGCGGCCTCGATATCATATCCTTCCCGCACAAAGACACGCTTCATTGACTCCCTGAGCGTCTCTTCATCTTCGACTATCAGCAATCGGGCTGGCATCTCAGTAAAACACCTCCATAGCTACCTCCACGTTATATTTATTATCTGTTACAGGGGGATACGTATTGTAAAGGTCGTGCCAGCGCCCCTGGTACTGCTCACTGAAATGGTGCCGCCATGCTCCTTGATTATACCATAGCAGATGCTGAGCCCTAGTCCGGTGCCCTTTCCGACAGTTTTCGTGGTGAAGAAGGGGTCGAAGATCCTGTCGATGACAGCCTCGTCGATGCCGGCGCCGGTGTCACTGAATTTCATAGCGACCATATTTTCGACCTGGTGCATCGAAATAGTCAGCCTTCCGCCCTCCGGCATTGCATCGATCGCATTCAGCATCAGGTTTAAAAAAACCTGCTGGATTTGATCGGGGTTGACCCGCACCAGGGGGAGCGGCCCAATCTCCGGGTTCAGTTCAATATTCCTGAACCTCTTGTCATATCTGACCAGATTGAGGGTATGGTCCAGGATCTCCCCGAGCGGAGACATGACTTTTTCCCTGCTTGACGTCCGGGCAAAATCGCCGAGACTCCTGACGATTTTGGCGATCCTCTCTATATGGCCGTTGATCGTCTTCAGAGATTCTTCAATAAATGCTGCCTCACGCTCCGGCTCCACTACCGTGCGCCTGTCTGCAACAGTATCATCCTGGGAACGCTCCTCGCGGGGCACGATCAGGGAGCCGATCCTGAGTGACGTCAATTCCTGTATCAGGGAGGATATCGAGGCGAGGGGATTTCCTATTTCATGCGAAATCCCGGCGGTCAACTTGCCGAGGCTCGCGAGTTTTGACGCCTGCACGAGCTGCTCCTCCATCTTTCTCTTTTCGGTAATATCCTCAAAAATAACAACAAATCCTCCTGACGGGTCCTTAAACGGACTGACATTGACCTTGAATGTCTGGAGTTTGGGAGTGACAATTATTTCATCATCCTGTCCAGCGTGCTGGATCACCTCCTTCCTGAGCCAGGGCAGAACCGTAATTATTGACCTGTTGAAGGCCTCAGTTTTCTTTATCACAGTGAGCGTTTCGATTTCTTTGTTCCAGTACCGGATCCGCAGAAAGGCATCAAGTGTGACTATACCGACCGGCGCGCTCTCAATAATATTCTCGCTGAACTCCTTCAGATATGCCAGGTTCCTGTTGGCGATTGCAAGCTCCTGCCGGGAAAGTCTGAGCGTCTCGGTCATCTGTTTGATGGAACTTGAAAGGTCCCCTCGCTCCTGCTCCGTCAGTGTCAGTTTGTCCTCAAGGATAATCGTTGCAATCGCTGTTCCCATGGCCCCGGACAGTACCCGTTCCGCCTCATCTCTCAGGAGAATGAATTCATTCTGATTCAGCAATTCCCGCTTTATACCGTGACGCACAAGGAAGCTCTCGACTATCTCAAACGCTTCCCGTTTGCCGATGTACTGTCCGAGTATCTCTTCGATCTGACCGACGCTGTAACTGCTTTTCACCGGAAGCACCGTCGGTGTATAAGATTCGACAAACATCAGCGCCTGCTTCTCCTCCTCGCTGTCCTGCCTCGTAAAGATCGAAACGCCAAAATAGCAGCCGACATTAAGTAACAGACCCCAGAAGAGCGAATGACTCCATTTGTCGAGCCCCTCGACTCCAAACAGGGCATTCGGATTAAGAAAACGAGAGTTGACCAGCAGTTGAAAAAACCCCTGTTCGTTCAGCACCCCTGACTTGATCATGGCTGGGACTAAAAGGGTGTAGATCCATATAAGGAAGCCGGCAATGATTCCGGCGGCAGCGCCTTTTTTATTCCCGCGCTTCCAGTAGAGACCGAAGATAACCGACGGGGCAAAAATAGTGACCGCCTCGAAGGATTTCAGTCCCATGTCAACGAGACTGTAGAATTCACCGATCGAGACCGCAAAGAAATATCCGAGGAACGTGCAGCCAAGAATGACGATGCGTTTGATATTCAATATGACCGAAGGAAAGCCTTCCATCTCATTGAATCTGAAAATACCGGGCATGACCAGACTGTTCATAACCATCGTGCTAAGGGCCAAAGATTCAACGATTACCATACCGGTAGCCGCAGAAAAACCTCCGATAAACACAAAAAGCGCAAGGTAATGCCTCCCCTGCTCAAGGGGGATTGTAAGGACAAAGCTGTCCGCACCCGACTGACTGCCTCCCAGCAGTAGTCCGCCGAAAGCAACCGGGAGCACAAAAATGTTTATGAGAAACAGATAGAGCGGGAAAAGCCAAACTGCTTTCGAGACATGGGAGGAATCCGAGTTTTCAACGACCGCCACATGAAACTGACGCGGCAGGAACATTATCGCCATCATCGAAAGAAACAGCAGCGACGCCCATTGCGTATAGCTGATCGGTGTGCCGACCCCGAGGAAGAGAAGTTCGCCGTGCTCGGACCCCTTTATCTTGGCGAAGATGTCAGTAAAACCGTTGAAGAGGCCATAGGTTACAAATACCCCAACGGAAAGGAAGGCCGCCAGCTTGACGATCGACTCGAACGCAATGGCAAAGATAAGACCTTCATGCCGCTCTGAGGTATCCAGCCGGCGGGCGCCGAAGATAATCGAGAAGATACCCAGGATCAGCGTTATCATCCAGCCGGCGGCCGAGGTGCCCTCGGTCGAGCCGGTGAGGATCGAGAAAGAATTCATAATGGCCTTGATCTGCAGACCAAGGTACGGCGTTATCCCGACAACGGCAACGATCGTAATAAGTGCCGAAAGAAAGAGTGAATTGCCGTACCGGGAACCGACAAAATCAGATAGGGTTGTGATCCTGTTCTCCTTTGCAATGCGGATCATCTTTTGAAGCAGAAGCATCCAGAGCGATGCCATCAGCGTCGGTCCCAGATAAATAGTCAGGAATGAAAGACCGGAGGTTGCCGCTTTGCCGACACTCCCGTAAAACGTCCATGAAGTACAATAGACCGCAAGGGAGAGGGAATAGATATACGGGTTCGATACAATGCTTCTGCCGGCCTTTTCCCTCCTGTCCGCGATATGGGCAATGAGAAAAAGCAGGCTCAGGTAGCCGAGTATGCCGAAGAAAAGAAGCCAACCCTGAAACACCTTATTCTCCCCGCCGCTGCAGGGCAGTCATAAGGAGTTTCGCCACAAGGATATACAGGGCCCAGCATCCGAAAAGATAATAGGGAAGTGAATCAGAAAAGATCTCAAGAAACGGCCAGTCGAAAAGAAGCAGGCCCAGCAAAAAAAGAAACGCCCAGCGTTCCCTGCCATTCATCATGACGCCATACCCTGGAAGGCCGCAAACATCGTCATGGATAATTATATAATAATGTTCTCATAAATAAAGAATAAAATTGATTCCGACCTGCCCCTGCAGGGCATCGGAGCATTCAATTAAGGGTTTGTCCCCAAAGTCTTTTTTCATTTTGTCATTCCCGAGATCCTTAATCGGGAATCCATTTTTTAAAATATGCCCTGGATCCCCGGGTCAAGCCCGAGGATGACAGCCTTTTGTTTTATGAACAGAATCTGTTGATACCTGATGCAAATCATACCCCGTACGCTACGTCTGTATTAAGATAAATACATGGAAAAGATCAATAGGTCATATATCAGGTATACACGATACGCGGTACAGGCATACATATTATTGTTCCTTTTTTTTGCAGGATACCGGTTCTATCTTTTCGTCGAACAGTATGAGAATCCGGGCAGCGGACAGGAAATAACTCTGTCGCTGACCGACAGGCCGGCCTCGATTGAAGGCTTTCTGCCGATAGGTGCACTTATGTCGCTGAAGCTCTGGATCACAACCGGCGTCTTCGACCGGATTCATCCTGCGGGGCTCGTTATCTTTATTTCGGCGCTGCTGATGGCACTTGTAGTCAAGAAGGGTTTCTGCGGCTGGATCTGCCCTGTCGGCGCTTTATCTGATGCCCTCTGGCGGCTCAGGCAGCTGGTCTTCACAAGGCAATTCGCCGTGAACCGGTGGTTCGATTATGCCCTGCGGTCTGTCAAATATATCCTGATGGGTTTATTTATCTATATTATCATTGTCAAAATGAATCCCATTGCGATCGAGTCCTTTATCGAGGGAGATTATTATAAAATCGCCGATGTAAAGATGCTCTATTTCTTTACCAGGATAAGTACAACAACAATGGTGAGCCTCCTCGTGCTCTTCGTACTTTCCCTGGCATACCGGAATTTCTGGTGCCGGTATCTCTGCCCCTATGGGGGGCTCCTGGGATTGCTCAGCGTGGTCAGTCCCCTTAAGATAACCAGGGATGAAAATGCCTGCATACATTGCAAACGCTGCACACAAAATTGTCCTTCGTTGATTCCGGTCGAGCAGTTGTCACGTATCCGGACACCTGAATGTACCGGGTGCCTCACCTGCGTCAGCCACTGCCCGTCAAAAGGTGCGCTCGATGTGGCAATGCCGGGTCGTCGTGCTCTTCAGCCCCTGTTATTCATTCTTCTTATTACGGCCCTCTTCTTCTGCACCCTCGGCATCGGCCGGATGGCCGGAAAATGGCAGTCCGCCGTTACCGCCAGGGAATACCAGCGTATCATACCCTCTACAGGCTCGCTTGAGCATCCCTGAGTATCTGTGGCAAAAATTTTATCTCCCTCTTTCTGTGGTATAATCTATCAATTTTTTTGAGGAGTCATGTTTTGGATTGCAGTATGCCGAAATAGCAGGGCCTTTCATGCAATGTCTGTTCGAGATGCCCGAAAAACTCTGTCGTTGATCTGTTTTGTTGCAATCTCGTCTCCAAAGCTTTCATTAGGTAATGTGGTCCTTTTTGTTATACAATAGAAACAGTAAGTAAATTCAAACGACATTGATGCAAGGAGAATATATATGGCTGAATTAGATAAATCACAGGAAAAGACGGAGCGGGAGGTCGAGATCCCGGATTCGCTGCCGATTTTGCCGGTCAGGGATATTGTTGTTTTTCCGTACATGATCATACCCCTTTTCGTCGGCCGCGAGATTTCTATCAAGGCCATAGAATATGCGCTGAGTAAGGACCGTATGATATTGCTGCTTACCCAGAAGGACCTTAGCCTGGAAAATCCCTCAGCCGAAGATCTCTACCGGATCGGCACGGTCGGCATGATTATGCGCATGCTGAAACTGCCGGACGGCAGGGTTAAGATACTGGTCCAGGGGCTTGCAAAGGCGCGGGTGAAGCAATTCACGACGAGTGATACCTTCTTTTCTGCAGATATCGTGAAGATCGAAGACGTCAGGCAGTCAGAAATATCGATAGAGGAAGAGGCCCAGATACGGACGGTCAAAGAGCAGCTCGACAAGGCGATATCATACGGAAAGACTATACTGCCGGATATCATGGTCGTCATCGAAAACCTCGATGATCCGGGAAGGCTGGCTGATCTTGTGGCATCGAACCTCGGCATCAAATCAGAACAGGCGCAGGAAATCCTGGAGATCGACGACCCGGTCCGGAGACTGAGGCGCGTGAGTGATATTCTGAACCATGAGATAGAGCTTCTGATCGTGCAGCAGAAGATTCAGTCAGAGGCGCGGGGTGAGATCGACAAGACGCAGCGCGAGTATTTCCTGCGTGAACAGCTCAAGGCAATTCAGAAGGAGCTCGGCGATATTGACGAACGGGCTGAAGAGGTCCGCGAGTTCAGGAAGAAAATCGAAGAGGCGAAGATGCCGGAGAAGGTTCTCAAAGAGGCGGAAAAGCAGCTCAAGCGGATCGAAAAGATGCATCCCGACAGCGCAGAGGCCGGAACGATCCGAACATATCTTGACTGGCTCGTCGAGCTGCCCTGGTCCAAGAGCACCAAAGACAATCTCGATATCAGGCTTGCCAAGAAGGTCCTGAATGAAGACCATTATGATCTCGAGAAAGTGAAGGAAAGGATCCTTGAATATCTGAGCGTCAGGAAGCTCAAGGAAAAGATGAAAGGGCCGATCCTCTGTTTCATAGGACCGCCTGGTGTCGGAAAGACCTCTCTTGGCAGATCGATAGCCCGGTCTCTCGGCAGGGAGTTTGTGCGGATGTCTCTCGGCGGCGTCAGAGACGAGGCTGAGATACGCGGCCACCGTCGCACCTATGTCGGCGCCCTGCCCGGCCGGATCATACAGGGAATCAAGCAGGCGGGAACGAACAACCCCGTATTCATGCTTGATGAGATCGATAAGATCGGAACAGATTTCAGGGGCGACCCGTCCTCGGCCCTGCTTGAAGTGCTCGACCCTGAACAGAACTTTGCCTTTGCCGACCATTATCTTGCAGTGCCGTTTGATCTGACAAATGTCATGTTCATTACAACCGGCAACCTTGCTGATCCTATACCCGGCCCGCTCAGAGACAGAATGGAGCTCATCTTCCTCTCCGGCTATACCTCGGAGGAAAAGCTCGGGATTGCCCGCACCTTCCTGCTGCCGAAGCAGCTCGAGGAACACGGTCTCAACAACAAGATCCTCGAGATTACCGATAATGCACTGCTGCTTCTGATCTCTCAATATACGAGGGAGGCAGGGGTGAGAAACCTTGAACGCGAGATAGCGAACCTCTGCAGGAAGGTGGCCAAGAGAATCGTTGAGGGCAGGCAGAAGACCTTCAAGGTCGAGCCCAAGAACCTCAAAAGCTTTCTGGGTGTTCCCAAATTTCTCCCGGAAGAAGAAATGCTCGAGGACGAGGTGGGCGTAGCAACCGGATTGGCCTGGACCGAGGCAGGAGGAGACATCATCTATATAGAAGCGACGACCATGATGGGGAAAGGGCATCTGACGCTGACAGGACAGCTTGGCGACGTTATGAAGGAATCTGCACAGGCCGCCCTCAGTTATATACGGTCACGCTCGGAGTCGCTCGGTATAAAGGAAGATGTCTTTTCGAAGACAGACATCCATGTGCATGTCCCTGCAGGAGCAACGCCGAAGGATGGCCCATCGGCAGGGATCACGCTGGCAACAGCACTTGCCTCTGTTCTGACCGGCAGACCGGTCAGCCGCAGCATAGCCATGACCGGTGAAGTGACACTCCGGGGACGGGTTCTGCCGATCGGCGGACTCAAGGAAAAAACACTGGCTGCAAAACGCATGGGCATCAAGAAAGTGATTATCCCGGCCCGCAACAAGAAGGACCTTGAGGATATCCCAAAATATATCAAGCAGGATATGGAGTTCATCTTTGCAAGCGATATGGACCAGGTGCTGAAGGTCGCCCTCAAACCGGCCAGGAAACCAACCGGCAAGAAGAAATAAGCTGCTGAGTTATGTCCTTGCGTCTGACATGAAGCTTGCCGAGGCAGGAGAACTTCATCTTGTAGAGCGGCTGAGAAAGCGTTTCAGTGAAAGTTCCACGGACCGCGCTGGAACTGCAGGGCTGATTTTGGGAATTGGTGACGATGCAGCGGCCATACGGCCGAACCGGCTTCATCGGCCGCATCTCCTTCTGACTACCGACATGATGGTCGAAGGGGTCCATTTCGACCTGAGATGGACGACCCCCTTTCAACTCGGGTACAAGCTCGTATCGGCCAATGTCAGCGATATCTATGCCATGGGCGGCTCCCCGGAGTATCTTCTTCTGAATTTTGCCGGCCCCGGTAGTCTTGACCTTCAGCAGTACGACCGTTTTTTTGACGGGGTCGCGGAGGCCCTCAGGAAATACTCGATACAGCTGATCGGGGGGGATATGTCCTCTTCAGACAGGATCGTCCTTTCGGCAACAGCTGTCGGATCTGCTTCCAGAATTATCAGGAGATGCGGCGCCAGGCAGGGAGAATTCATCCATGTTACCGGCCAGTTGGGGGATGCTGCTGCAGGACTTGCCATCATGAGAAATCTGAGGAAACAGATCCAGATCGAACGTGGTGCCGTGCCGAATATACAGCTTCCGTGGGATATCATCGAACCGGTAATCCGGCGTCACCTGATGCCTGATGCAGTAAGACCTGATACGTTTGTGAAACGGGCAACCGCAATGATGGATATCAGCGATGGACTTCTTATCGATCTTGGGCGGCTCTGCAAAGAGAGTAAGGTTGGTGCCCGGATCTGGGTTGACAGGCTCCCGTTATCTCAGGGACTGATCGAGGCTTCGAGCCTTTTGAAGATATCTCCGATTGATCTGGCGCTCAACGGAGGAGAAGACTACGAACTGCTTTTTACCGCGTCAGCGGCCGTTATACCCGGGGCGACCTGCATCGGTGAGATTGTGCGCTCAGGATTAAAGGTTGTCGGTCCGGATGGGAAACAGATGAAACAACGTCCAAAGGGGTACGAGCACTTTGCCGTTCAGGGCTAAACTCAGGCAGGTTTTTTCTATCGGCGAATCCCCAAGGCGGATTGCAAGCGCCTTTGCGCTGGGTGTCTTCATCGGGATGTCTCCGCTTCTCGGTATCCATACGGTTCTCGGTATTGCCTTTGCCTGGGTACTGAAGCTGAACCGTCTCGTGACGCTTGTTGGTGTCTATGTCACGAACCCCTGGACCATCGTCCCCATCTATACCTTCGGCACCTGGCTGGGAGCACGCCTGCTCGGCATCGATCACATCCTTCCGGAGATCGACTGGGCACATATATCTTTTTCAGAGCTGCTCCGGGATTTCAGGCCCCTTCTCATGCCATTTCTTCTCGGCAATACTGTTCTGGGTCTGGTATCGGCTCTTGTCAGTTATGCCGTGATCTTCAAGACAGTAAAAAAGGAACATGCCTAAGAAGGTCCATCTTGTCAGCCTTGGCTGCCCGAAGAACCAGGTAGATTCTGAACAACTTCTGGCAAAACTCGCCGCGCGCAATATCCATTACGCGTCCGACCCTGATGAGGCAGATGTCATCGTGATCAATACCTGCGGGTTTATCGAAGCCGCAAAGAAGGAATCAATCGACGAAATACTGAAGGCGGTCCGCATGAAGGCAGGGACAGGCAGGCAAAAACTTCTTGTATACGGATGCCTGGCAAAAAGATACGGGGAGGAACTCAGAAAAGAGATCCCGGAGATTGACGCCCTGTGGGGCGTTGCTGAAGAAGACGCGATCATCGACTACTGCAGCACGCTGCTTCGTGATACGAAGATCAGCAGGACGAAAGAAAACAGAAATACAAAATATATACATGGCGGGCCGGACCAGTTTCATGAAACCCCCTACGCCTATCTCAAAATCGGCGAGGGGTGTGACCGAGGCTGCACCTACTGTGCTATTCCCGATATCCGCGGCAGCTACAGGAGTATACAGCCTGACCAGGTTCTGTCGGCTGCGGAAGGGCATATCGGATCAGGCATACGTGAGCTGATCGTTGTTGCCCAGGATATAACCTCGTATGGCAGGGAGCTGGGAGGATACGACCTTGCACGCCTGCTGTCCGATATAGCCGCCATCCCGGGCGACTTCTGGATCCGGCTTCTGTATCTCTATCCAACTGCGGTAAACGACCGCCTGATCGAGACGATCGCGTCACAGGAAAAGATCTGCAACTATATCGATATGCCTCTGCAGCATACGGAAAAATACATCCTGAAACTTATGGGAAGGGCCGGGAGCAGGACATTTTTTGAGAAACTCATGAGACACATCAGAGAGATCATCCCTGATGTGGCACTGCGTTCGACCTTCATCGTTGGTTTTCCACAGGAGAGTGAATTCGACTTCGAAAAAATGCTGGAGTTTGCCCGGAAGATAAAGTTCGAACATCTCGGGGCCTTCACCTATTCGAGGGAAGAAGGGACCCCGGCTGCCCGGTTGAAGGGCCACATACCGATGCGGGTAAAACAGTCACGGTACAACCGGCTCATGGAAATGCAGGCCGGCATCTCACTGGCAAAAAACAAAACTCTGATCGGCCGGTCATTTCGGGCTCTGGTAGACGAGGCCGACGATGGAGTTGCCATTGCGCGGATATATTCCCAGACCCCGGAAATAGACGGTGTTGTTATCGTTAGGGACCGGACTGTCGCAAAGGGAGATTTTATTTCGGTTCGGATAGACAGGGCCTCTGACTATGACCTGGAGGGTAGTGTCATCCGTTGAAAAAGTTCCCCTGGCTTCATATCCTGCTTTTTCTGCTGACCTTTCTGTCGACGCTCGTCGTTGGCGTTGAACACGCGGGGGTCAGCATTCTCACGATCTTCGATCATCCGGCAAATATCTTCAGGGGCTTCCCTTTTTCAATCACCCTTCTCGTCATCCTGCTGTCGCACGAGTTTTCACACTACTATTTTTCGAGGCGTCACCACGTTGAGGCAACCCTTCCTTATTTTATTCCGGCGCCAACGCTCTTCGGTACCCTCGGTGCCTTTATTAAGATGAAGTCGCCGATCACGACAAAAAACGCCCTCATGGACATCGGCGCATCGGGACCAATCGCAGGGTTTATTGTATCGGTTGCTGCGACGGTCATCGGACTTTCGTTGTCAACGGTTGCGCCGGTCGTCAAACAGCCGGGGCTGATGGTCTTCGGCGATTCGCTGCTGTACACGGCACTTTCAAAAATAATCCTTGGCGTCATACCTGCTGATCAGGATGTACTTCTCCATCCCATCGCCTTTGCGGGCTGGATCGGCTTTTTTGTCACTGCGATGAACCTGCTGCCTATCGGTCAGCTGGATGGCGGTCACATCGCCTATGCACTCCTCGGCAACCGGCATCACCTGCTTTCAAAGGTCCTGATCGCCGTGCTCATAATGCTCGGCGTACTGGTTTTTGAAGGCTGGATCGTCTGGGCCATACTGCTCGTCATACTTGGCATCAGGCATCCGGCGATAATGGAGCCATACATACCGCTTGACAGACGACGCAAGGTTGCGGGTATTATTTCTCTGATAATCTTTATCCTGACCTTCAGCCCGGTGCCGATCACGATTCTGTAGCAACGGAGGGACTTCAGACCCGGTGCCATGATCATTCCTGTTATGGTATACTTATACACCTCAAAATAATAACTGCAAGGAGATCGTTATAATGAAAGTTTTCTTAAAGGAAGATGTCAAGAGCCTCGGAAAGATCGGTGATGTTGTTACTGTAGCAGCCGGGTATGCCCGGAACTTTCTTCTGCCGCAGAAGATGGCGGTTGAGGCAAACACCCGGAACATCAAGGAGTTTGAACATAACAAGCGGATCATACAGGAAAAGGCCGTCAAGGTGCGCGATGCGAATAAGGCCGCTGCCGACACTCTCTCTGCAGTGGTCCTAACGATCCGCGCAAAGGCCGGGGAAGAGGATAAGCTCTTCGGTGCAGTGACCAATATGGATATTGCCGAGGCCCTGAAGGCTGAAGGCCACGATATCGACAGGAAGAAGATCCACCTGGAGGAGCCGATCAAAAGACTGGGGAGCTTTACGGCAGAGATCAAGCTCAATCATGATGTATCTGTTGCTGTTAAAATCAATGTCGTTCCGGAATGAAGGAAATAGCATCAACGCTTGAAAAACTCCCCCCCCAGAACATAGAGGCCGAACAGTCTGTTCTGGGGGCGGTCCTCATCGACAACAATGCCCTGACCACCTCGCTCGAACTCCTCACCCAGGACTATTTTTACCGGGATTCTCACCGCCGTATCTTTCTGGCAATGATCGATCTTTTCGATAAGAATGAGCCGATAGATATCATAACCCTCACTGACCATATGAAACGAAAAGGCGAACTCGATCAGATCGGTGGTGTCCCGTATCTTACTTCTCTCGTTTCGATGATTTCGACCTCGGCCAATATCCGTTATCTCGCGAAGATTGTTCGGGAAAAGGCTCTTGTCAGAGGCCTGCTGCATACCGCCACCGATATCGCGCGGAACGTCTATGAGAGCGACTTTGACGCCGAAGAACTGATCGACTATGCGGAAAAACAGATATTCGACCTCTCTGAAAAAAGAATCAATGTAGCCTTCTCGACACTGAAGGATGTCATCAAGGACAGCTTCAAGATGATCGAGTTGCTGCATAGCCGGAAGGAAACCGTCACCGGGGTGCCGACCGGATTCAAAGAGCTTGACGAGTTGACGACCGGACTTCAGAGGAGCGACCTGATAATCATCGGCGGCAGGCCCTCAATGGGAAAAACAGCCTTCAGTCTCAATATCGCACAGCATGTGGGCGTTCAAATGAAAGAACCGGTCGCGATATTCAGCCTTGAAATGTCTAAAGAGCAGCTCGCCTTCAGAATGCTCTGCTCAGAGGCAATGGTCGACTCGAACCAGATCAGAAAGGGTTTTATCAAAAAGGACGACTGGCACAGTCTGACCTCTGCAGCCAGCAAGCTCGCAGAATCGCCGATCTTTATCGATGATTCCTCGGCGATTAATATCCTGGAGATGCGCGCCAAAGCCCGCAGGCTGAAGGCTGAACACGGCCTCAGTCTTGTCGTCGTTGACTACCTGCAGCTGATGCGGGGACGCGGAAACACCGAACGTCGCGAACAGGAAATTTCCGAGATATCCCGCTCGCTCAAGGCCCTCGCCAAGGAGCTTAAGGTGCCGGTGATTGCGCTCTCACAGCTCAACAGAGGCGTCGAGACCCGCACCGGAAATAAGAAACCGACCCTTGCCGACCTCAGAGAATCGGGTGCCATCGAGCAGGATGCCGATGTCATTATCTTCCTGTACCGCGATGAGGTCTACAACAAGAACAGCCCTGACAACAGGGGCAAGGCAGAGATTATCGTCGCAAAACAGAGAAACGGCCCCACGGGGGATATTCATCTGACGTTCCTTGCGCAATGCACGCGTTTTGTGAACTCTTCGGATATTGCGTTCCACGATATTGAGGATGACACGTTCTAGCCACGAGGTGTTTTTATGAAAAGAAGTTCTGCTGTTGCCGGACAGTTTTATCATGGCACCGATGCACGGCTGCGAGAACAGGTGGCGCAGTACATACGTGCTGACGCCCCCAAAGAGACGGTCGTGGGCATTATGTCCCCACATGCCGGACTTATCTATTCAGGTTCTGTTGCAGGCGAGGTATTTTCGTCGATCAAAATGCCGCAGACCTTCATCATGCTCGGTCCTAACCATACCGGTCTCGGTCCGGCCATATCACTTATGGACTCCGGAGAGTGGGAGATACCGACCGGTCTTTTCAGAATAGACAGCAGACTTGCCTCAAAAATAGCCCTGAACTCGGGCAGGGTTTCCCGTGACACCCAGGCGCATATCTTCGAGCATTCGCTTGAGGTCCAGCTTCCGTTCATCGCGTATTTTTCGATTGAAGTAAAAATAGTACCGATTGCGCTGCTTTCTGCTTCGTTCGAGGATTGCAGCAACCTCGCCGCTGCGATTGCGGCGGCGGTCAGAAGTGTTGATTACCCTGTGGTGATTCTGGCAAGCTCGGACATGAGCCACTACCTTTCCGAGAATCAGGCCCGCAGGCTGGATGCGATGGCAATTGAGAGGATCCTCGAACTCGACCCAAGGGGACTGTACGATACCGTGCTGAGAGAGCATATCACCATGTGCGGCTATCTCCCGGCAACGGTCATGCTTGCGGCATCGAAACTGCTCGGCGCCGGTTCTGCGCGGCTGATCAAATATACCACCTCGGGAGAAGTCTCCGGGGACTATGACAGCGTTGTCGGATATGCGGGGATCGTAGTTAAATGACAAAAATATCAGAGACCCTGTGAGGACCCCGGGCCCATTTGACAGATCCCCTGACATTGTTTTATTCTTAAAACTACGTCTTCCTGATATACCATGAAAGAAAAAATTCTGAAAGAATTCGCCGAGAGCATTTCCGTCAAGGAAAAGTTCATCCAGACCCATCTTGAGCTCATCGTTGAAGTATCGAAGGCAATAGCCACGACCTTCAATGACGGCGGCAAGGTGATCCTTTTCGGCAACGGGGGAAGCGCCTCTGATGCCTCACATATCGCCGGCGAGTTTGTGAACAGGTTTAAAAAGGAGCGGCCCGGCCTGCCGGCCATAGCACTCAATACGGATATGTCGGTTATAACTTCTATTGCGAATGACTACGACTTCTCCGAGATCTTTGCACGCCAGTTGAAGGCCCTGGCCATGGAAGGCGACATGGTCATCGCCATATCAACGAGCGGCTCATCACCGAATGTTCTTAAGGCGCTGGACGCGGCAAAAAAGAAGAAACTGAAGACGGTACTGCTGACCGGAGCAAAGAGCGAAAAGCTCGCGGGAAAAGTGACCTATGCCTTCGTTGTGCCTTCAGATAACACACCCAGGGTCCAGGAGACGCATATTACTCTTGGGCATGTCCTCTGCCTGATGGTCGAGGAAATCCTCTTTGAAGAGCCCCGCAAGAAAAAGTAGTCCGGACATCACCAGCCCCATTACTATACTTGGTATTGACCCGGGAAGTATATTCTGCGGCTATGGCGTCATCACAAGCAACGGAAGGGATGCCAGGTATATTGCCTCAGGAAGAATAGCGCCGCCCGCCTCGAAACCGCTCCACGTTCGACTCAGGTCGATCCATGAGGCCCTGACTGAAATCATCGGCACCTACCATCCCACTGATATGGTTGTCGAAAAGATTTTTTTTGCAAAAAGCGCCAAGGCCGCCCTGCATCTCGGTCATGCGCGGGGAGTTGTGCTTCTTGCTGCTGCATGCGGGGAGGTCACCCTGCACGAATGCAGCGCCCTTGAAGTGAAAAAGGCAATCGTCGGATACGGCAGAGCCGAAAAGAGCCAGGTCCAGGAGATGGTAAAGATGATCCTGAACATCAGGGGGACGCTCTATCCTGACAGCGCCGACGCACTCGCCCTTGCCCTCTGCTACATGAATACTTTACAATTCAATATCGCCGTGAAATCGCAAAATAATCCTAAGACAGAAAATTTATGATCGGATCTCTGAGGGGCAAGACCATTTCCCGGAGACCGGACTCGGTCCTGGTCGATGTCAATGGTGTGGGCTATGCCGTAACGGTGACTATCCCGACCCTGGCCAACCTTCCGGCCGACGGTCGTGAGGTCTTCCTCTATATTCATACGCATGTCCGGGAAGACGCGCTACAACTCTTCGGATTTGAATCTGAGGACGAGAAGAGGACCTTCCTCGTCCTGATCAACATTTCAGGCATCGGACCGAAAGTGGCACTGAATATCCTCTCGGGAATGCCCTACAACGAGTTTCTCAGGGCCATAGAGACTGAAGACATCCCGATGCTCTGCAGAATTCCTGGACTCGGGAAAAAAACTGCAGGCAGACTGGTACTCGAACTCAGGGAAAAACTGCCCGCCTCGGAGGGTGTCCGGGATAAACTTTTTGAGGACACGCTCTCTGCACTGGTGAACCTGGGATACAAGAGAAATGTGGCGCAGGTTTACTTGGAGCAGACCTATAAAAAGGGATACACGGACATCGAAAACCTGTTAAAGGAGACGCTGAAGCTGCTGACCGGAAATGCGTAAGGAAGATTCCGTTATAAAAAGTGATATGGACGAGGACCGGCTTATCAGTCCGGACGTCTCCGTTGACGACCTCTCGCTTGACCTGAACCTGCGCCCGTCCTCGCTTGACGAGTTTATCGGCCAGGACAGCATCAAGGAAAATCTGAAGATCTTCATCCAGGCGGCGCGTAACCGCAAGGACACGCTCGACCACATCCTCTTCTGTGGGCCGCCGGGGCTTGGAAAGACAACGCTGTCGCATATAATCGCAACCGAGTTGAAGGTAAATATCAAGATCACCTCTGGACCGGTGCTTGAAAGGGCGGGCGACCTGGCAGCAATCCTGACAAACCTTGCTGACAAGGACATTCTTTTCATCGACGAGATCCACCGGCTTCCGCGCATCGTAGAGGAAGTCCTCTACCCTGCCATGGAGGATTTTCAGCTCGATATCATCATCGGGCAGGGACCGAATGCCCGGACCATGAAGATCACGCTGCCAAAGTTTACCCTGATCGGCGCAACGACCAGAACAGGACTGTTGACCTCGCCGCTCAGAGACAGGTTCGGCATTATAGACAGGCTGAGCTATTATGGTCAGGAAGAACTGAAGAAGATCGTAGCGAGATCTGCCCATATAATGAATATAGGAGTGACCGGCGAGGCCGCGCTCGAAATTGCCCGGCGCTCCCGCGGAACACCGAGAATCGCCAACCGGCTGCTCAAGAGAGTCAGGGACTTTGCCCAGGTGCTGGGGGATGGGACGATTGATATGAAAATAGCAAAGAGCTCTCTCACCTCGTTGAATGTGGACGAGCGGGGCCTTGATGACATGGACAGAAAACTTCTCATGACGATCATCGATAAATTCTCCGGAGGACCTGTCGGCATAGAGACGATCGCCGCGTCGCTGCGTGAGGACAAGGAGACGATCGAGGATGTCTATGAGCCGTACCTCATGCAGGAGGGCTTTCTCGACCGCACGCCACGGGGCCGGGCCGCGACGAGAGCGGCATATCTGCACTTGGGAAAGTCAGCCCCCCGGGAATTGTTTTAGGTCTTCAGAGCACATGAAGGTCCTGATGCATATCTGCTGCTCGAACTGCAGCATCTACCCTCTTCAGAAGTTTTTGACTGATGGTCTAGACGTCCGCGGGCTCTGGTTCAATCCGAATATCCACCCGTATACTGAATACACCAACAGGAGAGAATCCCTCAGGAAGCTCCAGAAGATCTGGAACCTCGACATGGAATATATCGATGATTATCCCCTCGATGACTTTCTGCAGGCAGTCGCCGGTAAGGGGACCCGGCGGTGTGAAGTCTGCTATTCCATCAGGCTCGACAAGACCGCTGAAATGGCCAGGAAGATGAATATACCTGCGTTTACCTCGTCCCTGCTTGCAAGTCCTTACCAGAAATTTGATATGATAAACAGTATCGGGAGAAGCGCTGAAAAAAGGTATGGTGTCCAGTTCCTTGCAGAAGACCTCAGGCAGGGCTGGCATCTTTCGAAAACGCTTTCAAAGGAATTTGAACTTTACCGGCAGAAATACTGCGGGTGCATCTACTCCGAAATGGAACGCTATCAGAAGAAGCGCCCCTGAAATCATTGATGAGTCATATACTGACACGACATAATGGCAGATAGCACTGAATATCTCGGAAGAGTGTTTCTGATCATCGGACTTGTTCTGTCCCTGATCGGCGGCATGATTCTCATCGCCGGCAGAATCTCCTGGCCTGGCAGGCTTCCCGGGGACTTCATAATTCAAAAAAAGAATTTCACTCTCTACTTTCCCCTGGCAACAAGTATTCTGGTGAGTATTCTGCTGACGCTTCTCTTCAGATTTCTGGGGAGGAAATAATATGCTCAGAGGCTTTCTTGCCGGACTCATCGTAGTATTGTGCGCGGTGACGCCTGTCATGGCCGGGGGGGCTACCATCAAGGTCCTGATTCTGGACGATGTTTTCCAGTCTATACCGAAGAGGGACGAAACGCTCGACAGGATCGGTAAACTACAGGGAGACTTATTGGTAAATGGAAGCCATTATGTCGGAGATATCGAGGTCTGGAAGGGAAAGGCAGGGATGTATCTTATCAACGAGCTTCCGATTGAGGATTATATCAAAAGTGTGGTCAGCGCTGAGATCGGCACAAACTGGGACATGGAGGCTCTGAAGGCACAGGCGGTCATCTCCAGGACGTATGCACTTTATCAGAAGGGCATGAACAATAACCCGAACTTCGACCTCACTTCCTCGGTCCTGCATCAGGTATATAAAGGCAGCAATGTCGACGCGCGCATTGCGTATGCCGTCATGAATACCGGGGGAGAGGTGCTGACCTATAACGGGGGGCTTATCGAGGCACTGTATCACTCGACGTGCGGCGGCCGGACCGAGGATGTTGAAGAGGTCTTCGGAAAAAACTACCCCTACCTGAAACCGGTTGCGTCCTCCTGCGACCTGTCGCCCTATTCTGTCTGGGAACGAAAAATCCCGGCTGAGGAGATTGAAAAAGGGCTGAATCTGAGCGGGATAAAGGAAATCTCCATCAGGTCGTACACCTCAACCAAAAGGGTCAAGACCGTTCAAATCTCGCACCGGGACGGTTCGCTCACGGTCAAGGCTACTGACCTCAGAAAACTGCTTGGATGGAACAGACTGCCGAGCACCAATTTTGAAATACGCAAGGAAAATAGCACTTATATTTTTGAGGGAAAAGGATATGGTCACGGCGTTGGGCTCTGCCAGTGGTCTGCCCTCCAGATGGCCCGGGATGGCAAGTCCTACCGGGAGATACTGGATTTTTTCTATCCCGGAACCATACTTCGGATATATGAAGACCGCTGAGTATGATTTCCCTCTTCCTGAAGACCTTATTGCAAGCAGACCGGTAGTCGTCAGGGACAGTGCACGGCTGATGGTTCTGCACCGGGATGGCAGGATGGAGCACCGGACTTTTTCCGACCTGCCCGCAATGCTTCTTCCCGGTGACATGCTCGTACTGAACAACTCAAGGGTCTTTCCTGCCCGTTTCAGAGGGATCAAACCCGACGGCAGCAGCATGGAGGTCCTTCTCGTCAGTGAGAACCATGACGGATCGTGGAATATCATGACAAAGGGAAGGTTTACCGGTGAGCTCGTCATTGAAAACCCCATTGCCGCCTCAATAAAAAAGGGGAAAACCGCTTTTTTCAGCAAGGACATACGAACAGTGATATGGGATATCGGCAAGATGCCTTTGCCGCCGTATATAAGGAGGGAAGCGGATGAGCAGGACCGCGAGCAATACCAGACGGTTTATGCCGAGATAGAGGGGTCGATAGCAGCCCCGACTGCCGGACTTCATTTCACCCCTGCTCTTCTCGACCGGCTGAAGGCTTCCGGCGTCCTCATCCGGACGGTAACACTCCATGTCGGAATAGGGACCTTCAGGCCTGTTAAGGCGGCCCGGATTGAGGACCATGACATGGCAAGCGAATCCTTTGAGATTTCCCCTGACCTTATCGCTGAAATAAAGCAGGTAAGAATGTCCGGCGGACGCGTCATCGCGGTCGGCACCACTTCAACCAGGACTCTTGAGGGATACGCCAGCGGCAACTGCACGGTCATCTCGGCGAACGGTATTATTTCCGGCACCACGGATATCTTCATTCGAGAGGGATATACACCGCGGATGGTCGATGCACTTATCACAAACTTCCACCTCCCCCGCTCTACCCCGTTGATGCTGGTCTCGGCCTTCTCCGGTCGGGAACGACTGCTCAGGGCATACGAAACCGCCATCACTATGGGATATAGATTTTTCTCATATGGTGATGCTATGCTTTTTCTATGATACAAAAGGCTCCCGGGAGATAATACCGTTGCTGCAATCCGGCAAAGGCATCATCATCGTTATAACGATCGTATTCTCCTGTCTGAGTTTTACCCTCGGTTTTTTCGTCGGGAAGTTCGGGACACACAACAGGCCTGAAGTTTCCCTGGTTGCCATGGAGCCGGTGGTGCCATCGCAGAACATCCAGTCTCAGCCACCCCAGAATCAGTTGCCTGCTGAACCTCTGAAGGTCCAGCCTGAGCTCTCCGCGACACCAGTTCCTGCTGCGCAACCCCAGCCCAGGTCAGCAGAGCCCCCTGCCAGACCCTTATCGCCTCCTCAGGAATTTCCCGGCATTAAGGCCGACACCAAGCCCGGCCCTAGGTCCAGCAATGGCCCCGGACATGAATCCCGCCCTGAGCCCGCCAGAGTGGAGCGTGACGCTGTGGCAAAACAGGTAAAAGAGGTCTCAAAGACCGCAGTGACGGAATATAAGCAGGAGAATAAGCAGGCCAGCGCTCAGCAAAAACAGGACGCTCCCGAGCCACTGTATGCCGTTCAGTTGGGGGCATTCAGGAATAAGACAGAAGCCGAGAAATTCAAGGCGAAATATTCGAAAAAAGGGTATAAGATATATGTGGAGGCAGTTAAGGCGAACAAAAACATGAAAATTTATAAACTGCGTACAGGTGAGTTCAGGGAAAAGAAAGATGCCGAGATCCTGGCAGTCAAACTGAAAACAAACGAGAACCTGAAGACCTTTGTTGTTACGATTGGTAAATAAGGAGCAGTTACGGAAACACGCGTTATAGAATTAGGCAGTGAAAAAGATCTACCGTTTATTCAGAGAAGCCTTGAAAAGAATCTCAGGCTTATTGGGGAAGCGCTTGATATTCAGGCAAGTTCTCGCGGCAACAGGATATTTTTGCGGGGGGATGATATCAGGATCACTGCAGCCGAGCGTCTTGTCAGAGAACTGTGCGCATCGGGCACTGACCTCTCCGGCATGAGTCCACAGGATATCAAGGATGCCCTTCAGTCCTGCCCGGACGACAGCGCCGGTCCGCTGCAGGAGATCCTTCAAAGCAATATCCAGGTAGCATCCAAACGACGGGTCATTGTTCCTAAAACTGAAAACCAGCGTCACTATATCGATGCGATCAGAAACTTTGATATCGTCATCGGCATCGGACCTGCGGGGACAGGCAAAACCTATCTGGCAATGGCGATGGCGATAAGCTCGTTACTGAAAAAAGAAGTGAGCAGGATCGTACTTGCCCGTCCGGCTATCGAGGCAGGTGAAAAGCTCGGTTTTTTGCCCGGGGACATGTTCGAAAAGGTCAACCCTTATCTCAGACCCCTCTATGATGCGCTCTATGACATGATGGAATATGAACAGGCCTCTAAATTGATCGAGCGCGGGGTTATCGAGATAGCCCCGCTTGCGTTCATGAGGGGACGGACCCTGAATGATGCATTCATTATTCTTGACGAGGCCCAGAATACGACCTCGGAACAGATGAAGATGTACCTGACACGCCTGGGGTTCAATTCCCGTACGGTCATCACCGGGGACGTTACCCAGATAGACCTGCCGCAGGGGAAGACTTCCGGGCTCATCGAAGTCACCAGGATCCTCGAAGGCGTCGAAGGAATAAAATTTGTTTCGTTCTCCGAGCGCGATGTCGTCAGGCATAAACTGGTACAATTGATCCTAAGGGCATACGAAAAATATGAAAAACGGAATACCGAAGGACAATAGTAAACCGTTTCTCACCCGAGAGTTGCCGGTGAAGATACTCTTTCTCTTCGCAGCCTCACTGGCCGTATCTCTCGCCATCATGATCGACATAAGCCTGCAGAGGCTGGTCGGGGGAACCCTGATCGGATTTGTCCTGCTGTTCATCCTGTACCGCGACATCATGCGCTACAAACCCTCGTACATCAACAATTACAATATGCTCCTGCTCCTTGTTCTGATGATTGTCAGCACCCTGGTCATCGGACGTTTTGTTGAATACCTGCTGAAGAACCTGTCGATCGGAACCGGTTTTATCGATGTTGACACGGCGGTCTTCGGTATCCCAATAGCTGCTGGTGCCATGCTGGTCACCCTCCTGTTTGATTTTCATACTGCCATAACCTTTTCGTTCACCATCAGTCTGCTGACCGGTTACTGGCTGCAGGACCCAGCCTATTCCATCTACGCCTTTGCCGGCAGCCTGACAGCGGCCTTCAGCGTCATCCGCTGCAAGAGACGATCGGCTATCCTCAGGGGCGGCTTCTATGTGATCCTTGTCAATGTGCTGATCGCCCTGATCATTCTTCTCTCGAAAGGAGAGCTGTTTACGACCAAGGCGCTCTCGGCCACGGCCTTTGCCGTCTTTGCAGGCCTGACCGTCTCATCGATCGTTTCGATGATGCTGCCGCTGCTCGAGTATGTCTTCAAGGTGACAACCGACATCAGCCTGCTTGAACTCCTCGACCTGAACCAGCCTCTTATGAAAGCACTGATGATCAACGCGCCCGGAACATATCACCACAGCGTCATCGTCGGCAACCTTGTGGAATCTGCGGCTGAAGCGGTCGGGGTGAATCCGCTCCTCGGCAGGGTGAGTTCCTATTACCATGATATAGGCAAGATCAAGATGCCTGATTATTTTGTCGAGAACCAGGGCGGCGCGCCGAGCAGGCACGATAAGCTTACCCCCCATATGAGCAGCATGATCATCACCAACCATATTAAAGAGGGGGTTGAACTTGCACGGCAACATAAACTGCCCCCGTCGATCATCGATATTATCCAGCAGCACCACGGCACTGCGGTCATTACTTATTTTTATCAGCGGGCGAAGGACCAGATCCACGAAGGCCTTCCTGCCGAGGATGATTACAAATATGCGGGACCGAAGCCACAGACCCGCGTCGCGGCCCTGGTGATGATGGCAGATGCTGTCGAGGCGGCCTCACGGGTCCTGAAAGATCCGACACCGGCGAGGATTGCCGCACTGGTGGACAAGATCATCAACCATGTCTTTCTTGACGGTCAGCTCGATGAGTGCGAACTGACCCTGAAGGACATATCGTCCATCAAGAAGATGTTTACCTATATTCTCACCAGCATATTTCATAAACGGATAGACTATCCGGGGTTTGATTTCGGCAATGCCAGTACTCATAAAGAACAGTCAAAGATCGAAAAGAATAAACCAGCAGAGGACAGAAAAGGACTTAAACAGGGCGCTCAGGCTGCTCGGACTTCAGCAGTCTGAGCTGAGCGTTGTTTTTGTCGGTGATGCAGCAATGCGTCGGCTGAACCGCCAATACCGCGGACTCGACAAGACAACCGACGTCCTTTCATTTCCCCTGTATGAGCCAGGCTTGCCTCAGCCGGGTGACGCCCTGGGTGATATTGTTATCAGCATACCCCGAGCCTCATCACAGGCAGAGGTGTATGGCGTCTCCTTCCGGGATGAACTGTTGCGGCTCCTCCTCCACGGGCTGCTCCACCTCATAGGGTATGATCACGAAAAAAATGCCTACCAGAAGCAGCGGATGCAGCGGAAGGAAAAGGACCTGATCGATGCCCTTGCAACAGTGGATTAAAAGCGCCAACTGTGCGATCGAGGGCATCCTGCACGGCGCCAGGACCCAGCGCCATCTCAGGTACCACTTTTATTCAGCTGCCTTCGTTCTGCTGTTAAGCTTTGTCCTCGGGATCTCCCGGTCTGAGTTCATTGTTGTTTCCCTGGCCGTCATCCTGGTCCTGTCGGCTGAGATGCTGAACAGTGCCATCGAGGCAGTCGTCGATCTCGTCTCTCCTGAGTATACGGAAAAGGCCCGGATTGCAAAGGACATTGCAGCGGGAGCCGTGCTTATCACCGCCTTCGGCGCCGCGATGCTCGGGTATATGATCCTCTTCCCTTCTCTCAAGACCTCTTTTCATGAGGGCCTCTCTGTTGCGAAACATTCAAAAGAAGAAATCGCACTCATCTCCCTGGTGCTTGTTCTTATCGTGGTCATCATTGCCAAATCATACTTCGGCAAGGGACATCCTTTGCGGGGTGGCATGCCCAGCGGACATTCCGCGATGGCCTTTTCGGCATGGGTATGCATTACTTATATTACCGAGAGCTTCGTCACCTCGATGCTCTGTTTCGTGCTTGCTTCTGCTATCGCCCAAAGCAGGATTTCATTCAAGGTGCACAGTCCGTGGGAGGTGATTGCGGGGGCACTGCTTGGATCGCTCCTGACGTTCCTGCTGTTCAGGGTATTTTATTGAAAGAAAATCTCCCCTCGCCCCTCTTTGCCATGGTTCGACAAGCTCACCATGACCGGTCCCCCTGAGCCTGTCGAAGGGCCTCCCGGCGCCTGCCCTGAGCGAAGCCGAAGGGGCAAAGGGAGGTTAGGAGGGATTTTATAAAACTTTCAGTTGTTTATTAACTTATTAATAAGAAAGCAGAGGAAAGCGGTATCAGTTTGTGACGGACAGGGTAGTGATTGTCTTATTGAGGCTCTGGCTATCCTCAATATTCATGACCCTGACCGATGCATCGATGCGCTTAATCAGCCCTGAGAGCACCCTGCCGGGTCCAACCTCAATAAAAGTATCAACACCGTAATTAACCATATTTCTGACCGAATCTTCCCAAAGCAACGGGCTGTTCAGTTGTTTGATCAGGGAGGTCTTTATCTTGTCACCGCTGGTCAGGAACATCGCATCAGCGTTATTGATAATAGGAACAACAGGGGTATCAAACCGCATCGGCTCAAGCACGGCTGCCAGCCTGTTCGAGGCCTCGACCATCAGAGTGCAGTGCGACGGAGCGCTGACAGCCAGGGCCATGACCTTTCTTGCGCCGGCCTCTTTTGCCAGTTCCATCGCCATCTCAACCGCCTGCCTTTCCCCGGCAATAACAATCTGTCCGGGACAGTTATAATTGGCCGGAGAGACATAGCCAGACTCCACAGAAACACAGATGTCATCAACTCTGTCCCGTGTGAGCCCGATGATCGCAGCCATCAATCCCTTCCCCTCAGGAACAGCCTCCTGCATGAACGTGCCCCTCTTTTCAGTTAGGACCACGGCATCCTTAAATGGAATGACACCGGCAGCAACAATCGCAGAGTACTCACCAAGGCTGTGTCCCGCGACACAATGAGGCAGAATATTCCTTGAGCTCAGGACCTTACAGGCAGCGATACTCACGGTAAGCAGGCACGGCTGGGTCCTGAACGTCCTGTTCAATTCATCCTTCGGTCCCTGAAAACTGAGTTCTCTGACATCGTACTGCAAAGCAGCGGATGCCTCATCAAATACAGCTCTCGCCTCATCAAAATGATCGCAGAGGTCTTTTCCCATACCAACATGCTGCGAGCCCTGACCCGGAAAGACAAACGCCGTCTTCACAGCCCTTTGACCTCACGGATCTTTTTGGTAAGCAGAGGAAGTATCTCGAAGAGATCACCGACAATCCCGTAGGTCGCTATATTGAAGATTGGGGCCTCCGCATTTTTGTTGATCGCAACGATGATGTCCGACGACTGCATGCCAACGACATGCTGGACAGCTCCCGATATGCCGCAGGCGATGTAGAGAGCCGGGCCGACCGTCTTCCCTGTCTGGCCGACCTGGTGCCGATAGGGTATCCATCCTTCATCCACTGCGGCCCTGGAAGCAGCAATACTGCCATTGAGGGCCTCGGCAAGTTCAAAAAGGACCTGAAAGCCTTTGTCCCCTCCGACGCCTCTGCCGCCAGCAACAATCACATTGGCCTCATGAAGATTTACGGCAACTTCAGAGACCTCCTTGACGGTCTCAATGACCTTTGTCCGGGAAGTGATCCCCGCTGCACTGACCGTGATAATCTCGCCTTTCCAGCTACTGTCAAAGGCACCCTTCTGCATCACCCGGGGCCTGACCGTTGCCATCTGCGGCCGGGTATGCGGGCAGAGGATCGTCGCCATGATATTGCCTCCAAAGGCAGGCCTCACCTGAAGAAGGTTCTTCGTCTCCGGATCTATCTGCAGCGAGGTGCAGTCAGCGGTGAGACCGGTATGCAGGCGGGCAGCCACCCTCGGAATAAAGGATCTCCCGATCGGTGTCGCGCCGGCAAGGACTATTTCGGGTTTGTATTCGGATATAAGCTTTGTCAAAAGATTCGCATACGGCTCATCATTAAAGCTGTTCAGCAGCTCATCACCACAGTAATAGACCCGGTCGGCTCCCCAGCGGATAAGCTCATCAGGTCCTGAGGTAACAGCCCCGAACAACACCGCCGACAACCCGGTGCCCAGATCATCGGCGAGTTTTCGTCCTGCGCCCAGCAGTTCGAATGAAACTCCCGCAATCTTGCCTTCGCGCTGCTCGGCAAATATCCAGACACCGCTGCCTTGCCCCTTTTCTTTTCTGTCCGACGCTTCTGCAACCTCGATGATCGCACCCTCAGGGCAGACCCCGAGACAGGCACGGCATAGCTGACACAATTCAGTTATCCTGGCCGCATCATCATGCATGACAATCGCATCATAGGGACACGAAGCCACGCAGGTTGCGCATCCGGTGCATTTTTCCGTTCTGACCTCTATAAACATTTTGACTCCAGAAGATCCTCGACAAGTTTACTGACCATCTCTTCCGGCGTGCCGTGGAGCATGGTGCGGTTCGTCTTCGCCTCAGGGGCAAAGATATTCCTGACCTGTGTTGGGGACCCCTTGAGTCCGAGGTCCTGCTCATCTACCTTCAAATCGGCAGCGGCAAGCTTGATGATCTCCGCCTTTTTGGCTGCCATCTTGCCTTTGAGTGAAGGCAACCGCGGAACATTAAGTTCACGCACAACCGTCAGTAGTACCGGTAATGACGATTCAACCACATCAAAGCCATCGTCCATCAGACGCTGCACAACAATCCTGTCGGTCCTGACCTCGACTACCTTACGGATATAGGCGATATGAGGGATATCAAGAAACTCCGCGATCTCCGGTCCTACCTGTGCGGTGTCGCCGTCGATGGCCTGTTTGCCGCAGATAATGATATCTGCACCGATATAAGCGATTGCCTTATACAGGGCATAGGCAGTTGCCCACGTGTCCGAGCCCGCAAAAAGCCTGTCGGTCAGAAGAACCGCCTTGTCGATCCCCATGGATATCGCTTCCCTGAGCGCCAGTTCCGCCTGCGGCGGGCCCATGGTCACCGCGGTAACGTCGCCACCGACCATCTCCCTTATCTGAATCCCTGCCTCGATGGCATGCATGTCATAGGGATTGATAATACTCGGCACACCGTCACGCATAAGCGTGTTCGTCTCAGGGTTTATCCTGACCTCAGCAGTGTCAGGGACTTGTTTTACGCAGACAACTATTTTCACCGGGAATAGACCTCCAATTTGCAAATGATGCCGATAAAAGCGCATAAAGTAACATCATTTAATTACTAAAATCCCTCCTGCTCTCCCTTTTCCAAAAGGAGGTATAATGCCCACTTTTGCATAGAGGGATCAGGGGAGATTTTCTGAATAATGTTATCAACTCAATCATGAGACACTTCATGACTGCGGTTTTTTACTTCTACTTGTTTCGGGCCGCTTCCTTGATCAGGGCCTGGCCGATTACGTTCCTCTGTATCTGGTTCGTCCCTTCATATATCTGCAGAATCTTGGCATCACGCATCATTTTTTCCACGGGATACTCTTTCATATATCCGGAACCACCCATTACCTGGACCGCATCCACCGTCACCTTCATTGCAACATCCGTAGCAAAGACCTTTGCCATTGCAGATTCCTTGGAAACATCCTTTGCTCCGCTGTCGACCAGCCGCGACACGGCGTAGACAAGGGCGCGGGCCGCCTCAATCGATATCGCCATATCGGCAAGCATATGCTGTATAGCCTGAAACGTGATGACCGGATGGCCGAACTGGACTCTCTGGCGCGCAAACTTCACCGCCTCATCGAAGGCACCCTGAGCAACACCAACACCCTGAGAACCGACACCGGTCCTCGAATTGTCCAGTGTTTTCATCGCCACAAGAAACCCTGTTCCCTCCTTGCCGATCAGGTTTTCTTTCGGTATTCTGCAGTTGTCGAAGATCAGTTCGGTCGTGGCGGATGCCCTGATTCCCATCTTGTTCTCCTTCTTGCCGAAGGTAAAACCGGGCGTGCCCTTTTCGACAACAAATGCCGACGCGCCGCGCGGCCCTTTGGATCTGTCGGTTATCGCTATGATCGTATATACTTCAGCCTCACCGCCGTTCGTAATCCACTGTTTGGTGCCGTTGATTACGTATTCATTACGGTCAAGCCTTGCAGTCGTCTGTGTCCCCCCGGCGTCGCTCCCTGCATTCGCCTCGGTAAGACCAAAGGCAACCAATCGCTTTCCGGCAGCAATATCCGGAAGGAACTTCTTTTTCTGGGCATCGGTCCCGAACAACAGCGGCGGGTAGGTCCCGAGCGCAGTCGCTGCGTACGTCGTCGAAACACCGAGGCAGGCCCGCGAAAGTTCTTCAACCGCAATCGCCAGTTCAAGGCTTCCCTTGCCGAGACCACCATATTCTTCAGGGATAAAAAGTCCGAACAAGTCTGACTGAGCAAGGGTCTTCATAATATCCCAGGGGAATTCACCAGTCTCATCAAGCTCAGCGCGGACAGGAACAATCTTTTCCTCAGCAATCTGCCTGGCGAGATCCCTTATCATCACCTGTTCTTCAGTCAGAAAATAATCCATTATTAAAACCTCCAGAGTTTCAAAAGCTCAATCGCTACCCTTGTAACTAGAACTGTTCATTTTACCAGAAATATACCTGCATTTGAAAGAAAAATCCCTCTTCATTGTCAATTCTCCAGTTACAGGCTGCTGTTTCATAAAAAATCCCTCCTAACCTCCCTTTGCCAAAGGGAGGTTAGGAGGGATTTTCTGATAATTCCCAACCATTCACTGAAGGGTTAAGCTATCAATGCTTATTAAGTTCCTCTTTACTCGCCGTTACGCCCTTGCCTGTGGTCTTTTTTTCGGCTTTCTTCCTGCGTTTCAAACTGGTGTAAAGATCATAGGCCTCTTTCGGCATTGCGTTCTCGTGGACAACCGCCCTGACCGCCTGGATCATGGCCACCGGGTCGTCAGACTGGAATATATTCCTGCCCATGTCAACTCCCGCTGCTCCGCGTTTTATTGCATTGAACGTGAGCTCGAGGGCCTCATACTCCGGAAGCTTTTTGCCGCCGGCCATCACCAGAGGGACAGGACAGGTCTTTACCAGCTTTTCGAAGCCCTCGCAGTAGTATGTCTTGACACAGTGAGCCCCAAGCTCAGCCGCAATGCGGCAGCAGAGCGCAAGATAACGCGCGTCACGTACCATGTCTTTACCGACTGCGGTCACGGCAAGAACGGGTATCCCATAGCGGATCCCTTCGTCGACCAGCTTTGTCAGATTCAGGAGCGTCTGCTTTTCATGCGGCGAACCGACATAGATCGACAGAGCAACCGCTGCGACATTCAGCCGCACGGCGTCTTCCATCGAGACGGTGATACCTTCATTCGACAATTCGGTCAGTATGCTGTTGCCTCCGGAGACCCTTAAGACAATGGGGGTCTCTGATGCCGGATCGACAGAAGTGCGCAGGACCCCCCGCGTCGGCATAAGGGCGTCGGCATAGGACAGCAAAGGTTTTATGGTCCTGGCGGCATCCTCCAGGCCTGAGGTCGGACCAAGGAAATACCCGTGATCGACCGCCAACATGACCGTCCTCCCATCCGGCTTGAAAATCCGTGAAAAACGATTTTTTAAACCCCAATCCATCATGACAAAACCTCCTTATAGATAATTAGAATCTATGCGCAACCAACTTGAATAACAAAAAAGGCTGTCATTCCCGCAAGTGAAGCGCGTCGGGAATCCTTCTTAAGCCCACCTGAAAGATTCCGGGCACGCCGGAATGACAGACAAAGGCAAAAATTCCGACTTTATGGCCAGACATTAAGAAGCACGTTACGGTTGAATAATGACCTTCAGTGATTCTTTTGCCTCTTCAACGAGTTGAAAGCCTCTGCTGATTTCCGACAGCGGCAAAATATGAGTAATCATCGCCTCGACATCGACCCTTTTCTGTCTTATAAGCTCCATCGCCCTCATATGCTCATCATAATTGGCAGCATACGATGATGTGAGGGTAATCTCATTTCTCCAGAACAGGTCATTCACCGGCAGAGTGATCGAGGCGCCCTGCGGCGCAGGTGCAAAAAACAGGATGGTCCCGCCCCGGTCAACAGAACCAAAGGCCTGCTTCACGGCAGGGACCGCGCCTGTCGTCAGTATGACGATATCAGCAGGTCTGTCCCTGTTAACACCCCGCAGCCTTGCCGGTACATCCTCTGCCGCAGAAAACACATAGTCGGCGCCAAGTCTTTTGGCTGCACTCATTCGGAAAGGGTCTACGTCCGTTGCAACGACAACTGCAGCACCGAGCGCACGGGCCAGCTGAACATGCAGCAGACCCGAGATGCCGCTGCCGATCACCAGCACACTTTTCCCCATATCCATCCCTGCTATGCGCTGACCGCGGTAGACACAGGCCAGCGGCTCGATAAAGGTCGCCGCCTCAAAGCTCATTTCCTCAGGAAGACGAAATATGCCGCGGTCTACATTGATCTGCGGCAGCCTCAGATATTCAGCAAAGCCTCCGGGATAGAAATTTGATTTTCTGAGCGTTTCGCAAACTGTATGATGGCCGTTACGGCAGTAGTGACACGTATTGCAGGGTACATGATGGGCAGCGGCTATACGGTCACCCTGACTATACCCGGTGACCCCCTCTCCCACGGCAATGATCTCGCCTGCTATTTCGTGGCCGAGGACCAACGGCCCTCTTCCGGCACGGTACCAGTGCATGACATCACTACCACAGATGCCGCTGCTCCTGACACGGACCAGGATTTCTCCCTTTGAGATTTCAGGAACCGGCATATCTTCAATGCGCAGATCGTCCTTTCCATGATAAACCGCCGCTTTCATTCCTGGCTCCTGCACAAACGTATAGGGTTCAGGCACTGATGTTCATCTCCCTGATGACCAGGCTGGGACATCCTATTCCCCCATAAAACCTCAGATCGTCTCCAACCGCAACGATACTGTTAAACAGTTCAAGAATATTACCTGATATGACTGCTTCTTTAACAGGATATGCCGGAACCCCATTCTCTATCCAGAGACCGGTCACTCCGACAGAATAATCTCCGGATACCGGATTAGCCGTATGGACGCCCATTGCATCAAGCACATAGAGACCGGTGCCGACCGAAGTAGAGAGCGCCTGTCTTGGAATCATTACTTCACCGGTTGCTCCCTCCAGAAACAGATTCGTTATCCCCACGGATGGCAGCGATGCATACCCTCCCCTGGTAGCATTGCCGGTAGAAGGCATGGCCCATTTCCGTGCGGTATGGGTATTATGCAAAAATCCCTGCAGGACCCCGCGGTCGAAAAGGACCTTCTTCATAACAGGCACCCCTTCATCATCCACCGGACAACTTCCGAGATTCCCGGGCAACAGACCATTGTCCACGATACTGATTCCGGGACTGATGATAGAGGTTCCCTGCCTTCCGCTGAGAAGGGATTTGCCTTTCTGAACATGATCCGCAGAGAGCGATCCGGAGAGTATACCGAGAAAATCAGCAGCGACCGAACTCTCCAGGATGACCGGAGCTCTGCGTGCGCTGAATCTCCGTGCACCCAGCAGTGAGCAGGCATGCTGCGCCGCATTGGTGCCCGTCTCTTCAAAAGAAACATCACGAAGAAACCGGCTGCCCGAATAATCAAATCCTGCCTGCGCATCACCCTCGTCCTCGGCGACAACTGTTATCTGAGCAGAGCATGCAGTGGACCGGTAGCCAACATGCACTTTTTTTGAGTTCATAATCAAAAGCTCTGCCGAGGCAAAGGACCCTGATGCCTTGCGTATCTTTGAAACGCGTTCATCGGCCTTTCGGGCTGCGTCTTCCATCTGGATTGTCATACGTATGGCATCCTCTTCTGCAGTTGTTTCCACCGCGGGGTCCTGAACATTAACAGAGGCAGAAGCCGCGGGATAGGGAAAGTCAAGGTGTATGTCCGGATCTGCATATGCAGCCGCATCAACGGCATTGCGTACAACAGTATCTGCATCATCCTGCAGGTTGGAATACGAAAAGCCCGGACACCCCTTTCTGAGCACCCGCAGTCCATATCCAAAACTCCTGGAAGATTTCAGGGAATCGACCTGCCGGTCCTTCACTTCAACCGTCAGCCCCCGCGAAGACCTGATATAAATCTCGGCATGATCTGCGCCGGAACGCAGAGCCTTTTTCATAACCGACTCGGCAAACCCCGGATCAATATCCATAACGAGGTCCATAACCGGGTCCATAACGGGCAGGCCCCTGAAACGACTCAATCCTCATAATAGGAAGCTGAGGACGTATCAGACTCCCATACCGTTACGGCAGCGACATTTAGTCCGTCCCCGTTAATTTTTTTTCTGAGGGAGTCAAATATCCATTTTGCGATATTCTCTGATGACGGGTTCTTTTCAGTAAAGGGGAAGACATCGTTCAGGAAGGCGTGGTCGAGCGGGGCTATCACCTCACGGGTCGTTTTTTTCAAATCCCGGAAATCCATGGCGATATCAATGTCATTCAACCTCTCGGCCATAACATTGACCTGTACCCGCCAGTTATGACCATGCATATTCTCACAGTTGCCCTTGTACCCCCTGAGCTGGTGGGCCGCAGCAAATGAAACCTCGACGGTCACTTCGTACATTCATACACCTCCGTGTTTATGTTCTTTTCTTGAAAACTGAAATATACGGCAGGTTTCTGAACTTGTTGTCGTAGTCCAAACCGTAGCCGACGACAAATTCGTTCGGTATCTCAAACCCCACGTAATCGAGAGGAACATCGACCACCCGTCTTTCCTTCTTGTCAAGGAATGTGCAGATCTTGAGGCTTTGCGGCCCGTGCATCAATATACGCTCACGCAGGTAGTTCAGGGTGACCCCCGTGTCGACGATGTCCTCGACAAGCAGCACATTTTTGTCCGCAATCTCTTCGCGGATATCATAGAGGACCTTCACCTCGCCGGTGGATTCGTCCTTGAGATAACTGGATGCGATCAGGAAATCGATTGACAGTGGCGTCTGGATATACCGAACGAGGTCACTGAAGAAGATGAAGGCCCCCTTTAGAATACCTATGGCAAGCAGGTCCTTCCCCTCATAATCCGCTGAAATCCGTACAGCCAGCTCACTGACACGCTTATGAATCTGTTCGACCGTCAACAGGGGTTTACCGACAACCATCGTATGCCTCCAAAAAAGTAATCAGTTATATTAACGTGATGCCCGATTTATCTCAAGTAAGTAGTGTTAATTCGTCAGCTACTTCCTTGCAATAAATGGCTGCCATTCACGCTAGTGAAACGCGTCGGGAATCCTTCTTCAAAAGTGCCAGAAAGATTCGGGCAAGCCGGAATGACAGACAAACAGCAAAATCTCGAATTCATATACAGACAAAAAGCATTACCTTAATCCACAATCATCTTTGCCTGAACAGCAAGACAACCGCATATGCGCACATTCCCGCCGGATATGCTATCAGCGGCTGTAGTTGACCCCCTTCACTGATCCCTCTATCCTGAAAAGCGGGTCATCCTTGATGAGTTCCTTGATCATCTCATCAGGCAGGCTGTTATAGAAGACCGGGCGCAGCATGCTGTCGTCTTCGCTGCCCCCGATGACATGACAGGTCAGAGCCTTGTCATTCCGGATTATTTCCGTTACCTTCAGGCCACGGTAAAGCCTCAGGTAGGTGTTAATCCCGACGCTGTCGGGCTGCAGCCTCCTGAACAGGTCGAGATAGAACTTCACCGTGTCCTCCTGCTCGTACGGGAAGCCTGTCAGAAAATCAATGAAAATCTTAATACCATTCGAGCGGGCACTGAAGATGATCTTTTCGATATCGCCCCAATACAGTGGACATTTCTTCCAGGAATCGACCGTCAGGGTGACCAGAGAAACTCCGGTCTCCCGCATCAGCTGAAACATCTTTCGGTTATGGTTGGTCGGCTTCAGGTAAAGCGTCCAGTCAATACCAAGGCCGGTTTCTTTCAGTGCCTTCAGGAAATCCATTGAATAATCAAGGTCTTCATTGAACTCGGAATCGCAGAGATGAAATCTGCTTAAGCACTGAGCCGTAGCACCGCGCAGTTCAGAAATAACTTCAGGAATCTTCCGAAATGAAACGCGGGTATCTGACTCGGGGCAGTAAATACAGGAAGAACTACACCCCTTATGGGTTTGGAACCCGGCTATTTCTCCTGCAGTTGCAAGATCTCCGGCAACATATTCGGGGCCGACCAGTGGCACCAGAGGATGTCTGTAGCGGTTCGGATTAACCAGTAATCTCTTCATCAAGAAACAGGTATCACCCTGAAGAACTGCGTGATCTCATCTCGCCTAACATACTGTTTTTTTTATTTCTTCTTCCTCACGGTTTTCTTTAATGCATTACTTGAGGTTGCCTTTACCTCTGCCTTTATCAACTCACTTCCGCAGCAGAAAACCGGCATCATATGTCCCTTACCGTCCGGGGTCATATAATGCTTTACCCCACATTGTCTACACATAATTGTTGATTCTTCTTTCATGATACACCTCCAACACACATTTTTATTATAGTATAAATCAACCACTATCCTCGCGGGCTTATTCAACCTTTTTTTTTCACGCATCTTCCTGAGAGCGCCAAAGGTTTTCACTATGACAAATCTTAAGAATATGCTAGAATATTACCGTCACAACAGGCTGTTTTTTAATCATTCTTTCTGAAGGGGTATGCTATGTCAAACGTTAAGGGGATTCTGATTTATAACAGGAATGAGGAAGAGAGAAACCATCTCTGCTCACTGCTGAAGGCCGGGGATAACAGTATCTTCGCCACGGCCGACGCACTTGAAGCACTCCACGCCCTCCAGAAGGAAGACATCCGCGTGGTCCTTGCCAGCAGTGATTTTACCACCATGACGAGAGAAGAATTCAGGAAACTGGTCGAGAAGGTGCGCCCCGGTGTCACAACCGTCTTCACCTCACGCTTTTTCAACAAGGATAAGGAGTTTACTGTTGATATCGGAGAATTCCTGAACCTGATCAATGACCATATCAGAAAAGAAAATATTCTTAACAAGGAACTGTCTGAGGTAAAACAATATGCATATTCCATTGCCGACAGGCTCCTTCAGATCTTCGCGGTCAATGACCGGTACTTCTTTAATAACGACCACCTGGTTGCAGAGATGTCGCGAAAAATTGCTGTTCTAATGCAGCTGGATGATAGTCTTGTCGAGGCCATTCCCATGGCTGCGCTTTTAAGGGATATCGGCAGAGTCGTCATCCATCAGCAGATACTGGAGGAGACCAAGAAACTCAACCAGATCGAACTCACACCGATCAAGGCGCATCCGATCCATACCATGCAGATACTTCGGCTTGTCAGATTCCCCTGGAACCTCGACTCCATTATTATCCAGCACCACGAGCATTACGACGGAAGCGGCTACCCTGTGGGCCTGAAGGGCCGGGAGATAACAATCGGGGCACGCATCATTGCCGTAGTCGATGCTTTTTATGCCATGACCACAGACAGGCCTTACCGCAAGGCGTTACCCAGAGACTGGGCGATTGCCGAGATGAAAAAAAACGCAGGCAGCCAGTTCGATCCTGAGGTGGTGGAGGTGTTTCTTTCAGTTATTGGGGAGGAAGCGGCAGAGTTGAATTCAGAGAGCAGCCTGCTGATCTTCGAACGTGAGAACAACATCGCGGCAATGGTGAAGCTGAGCAGCGCTGCAGCAGACATCGACGTGATTCATGCAACCAGCAGCATCGAGGCGATCAGCCGCATAAGACAGAAAGACCCGAAGATTATCATCCTGGATACCGAGGCGCTTGAGCCTGAAACTTTTATGAGGTTTTATCAGACTGCCCGGCAGTCTGCCCCTGCTGCGAGCAGGTTTCTGATGATCATATCCGGCCGCGAACCAGCCAGGAGCTTTGGCAATGAGGTGGAATACATAACCAGACCGCTCAGCATTGAGCAGTTGACGAGCACAATCAGGAAACTTCTTCTTGAAACAGCGCCAGCCGTTGTCACCGGGGAAGTCCGCGGACTAACCGGTACTCTTGAGGATTTCAACCTGATCGATATTATCCAGATTCTGAGTCTTGGCCTCAAGACAGCAAAGGTCGAGACCACGCACGGGCGTGAAACAGGCATGCTGTTCCTTCTTCGCGGCAAGATTGTCTATGCATCCACGGGCAGCCTCAGTGGCCCTGATGCATTCTTTGAGCTGATCCGGTGGAAAAAAGGGTTCTTTTATATTATGCACGGGCAGACAATTGACGAAGTAAACGTGACCGTCGATACCATGCACCTGTTGATGGACGCCTGCTCAGTCATGGACGAAAAAACATCGCCGCACTATGATTCCTCAGAAAAAGCCGGCAAGCCGGACAGGTCGGCTACTGCGCCGCCGGATTTTCCAGGGCATCCGCAAGGTAAGAGATCAGTTTTCTAACACCTCTTCCGGTAGCAGCAGATACCGGAAGAAAGTCAAGACCCTTCTCTTTGCAATATGCCTCAAGTTGCGACAAACGGTCTCCGTTACCCGCAATATCGGTCTTGGTCCCGACAACAGTCAGGGGTTTTTTCAGAAGTTCCGGGCTGTAGAGTTCCAGTTCCCGGTTAATCATCTCGAGATCTTCAACCGGGTCACGTTCCGGCACTTCTGAAATATCAACCAGATGCAGCAGCCGAGAGGTGCGCTCGACATGCCGCAGAAACTGAAATCCAAGGCCAATCCCCTTGTGCGCCCCTTCAATAAGACCAGGGATGTCCGCGACCACAAAACTCTTCCGGTTCTCAGGTTTCACCACTCCGAGATTCGGTACGAGCGTTGTAAACTCGTAGCCGGCAATCTTCGGACGTGCAGCGGAGATGACCGATATAAGCGTTGATTTGCCTGCATTGGGCAGGCCGATCAGGCCGATATCTGCGATCAGCTTGAGTTCAAGGATGAGCGTGCGTTCGCCTCCCTCTTCACCGGGTTGTGCATATTGCGGCGCCTGCCTGGTCGCTGTGGCAAAATGAGAATTCCCCAGTCCTCCCCTTCCCCCTTTCGCAACGATCGCCGTTGCACCCTCATGGTCAAGGTCGAAGAGGATTTCCTCGGTCGTAGCGTCTTTAATCAGCGTTCCTACCGGTACGGGAAGCAGGAGGTCTGCCCCGTCTTTCCCATGCATCTTCTGTTTCTGGCCGTGGGCACCGCGCTCAGCCCGGTATTCACGCTTGTAGCGGAAATCAAGAAGGGTATTATAATCATGAGAGGCAGTAAAAATGATATGACCGCCCCGGCCGCCGTCGCCACCGTCAGGCCCGCCGCGCGGAACGAACTTCTCGCGGCGGAAATGGACAGAACCGCGGCCGCCGTCACCGGCCTTTGCATAGATCGTTGCGTAGTCGACAAATTTCATGGAAGGTTCCAAAAAATAGAAAAGGCAGATACCAGATCTGCCTTTTCTATTTTTATAAAAGTGGGGATATTATGCCTGAACAGGCGGATACACGCTGATCTTCAGTCTGTCCCTGTCTTTTCTTTCAAAATTCACTACCCCGTCAACAAGGGCGAACAACGTATCATCTGAACCCTTCCCGACATTATTTCCAGGATGGAATTTGGTGCCCCTCTGGCGAACAATAATGTTGCCAGCCCTCACCTTCTCACCGCCAAATTTCTTAACGCCGAGACGCTGCGAATTACTGTCGCGCCCGTTCCGTGAACTGCCGACTCCTTTTTTATGTGCCATTGCTCTATCCTCCGACGACTATTTCTTTAATCTTAAGCAGGGTGTAGGTCTGCTTATGCCCGTTCAGCTTGCGGTACCCTTTTCTCGGCTTCTGCTTGTAGACAAGGACCTTGGGGTCTCTCTTGTTGCCAATCACCTCGGCAGTTACCGATGCCTTGTCGACATAGGGTTTCCCAATGACGACACCCGAATCCTGCGATACAAAAAGCACTTTATCGATACTGATCTCTGACCCGCTCTCAGACGGCAACTTCTGGACCTTTATGGTTTCCCCAGGAGTTACCCTGTGCTGCTGGCCCCCTGTTTCAATCACTGCGTACATAATCTTTCACCTCCGGACAAATTGTGACCATTATAATAACACAATAAATAATTATTTGTCACAAAAAAGGGAAGGCTTTCACCTTCCCTTTTTTACCTGAAATAAAGCAGTTCGTTCTCTTACTTCTTAGATATCGTAATACAGGAAGAACTCGTACGGATGGGGCCTGAGTCTCAGGGCGTCCACTTCCTTGGTCCTCTTGTAGCTGATCCAGGTATCAATAGCGTCCTGGGTGAACACATCACCCTTCAACAGAAACTCATGGTCCGCCTCAAGGGCGTTGAGTGCCTCATCGAGGCTGCCCGGCATGGTCGGCACCGATGCCAGTTCCTCAGGCCCGAGATCGTAGATGTCCTTATCCAGAGGCTCTCCCGGATGGATCTTGTTCTCGATGCCATCGAGGCCGGCCATCAGCATAGCTGAAAATGCCAGATAGGTGTTGCACGAGGGGTCAGGGAACCTGACCTCAACCCTCTTGGCCTTCGGGTTTGCAGAATAGGTCGGGATCCTGATCGAGGCAGAACGGTTTCTTGCTGAATAGGCAAGATTTACCGGGGCCTCAAACCCAGGCGTCAGTCTCTTGTATGAATTGGTGGTCGGGTTTGTCAGCGCTGCAAGGGCATGAGCATGTTTCAGTATGCCGCCGATGTAATAAATTGCCATCTCACTCAAGCCTGCGTAGCCATTCCCTGCGAAGAGAGGCTTCCCTTTCTTCCAGATGCTCTGGTGCACATGCATACCCGAACCATTGTCACCGAAGAGCGGCTTCGGCATGAACGTAGCGGTCTTGCCGTTTCTGTTCGCGACATTCTTCACGATATACTTGAAGAGCATGTTCTTGTCGGCCATCTTGACCAGCGAATCAAATCGCATATCGATCTCTGCCTGTCCTGCTGTGGCGACCTCGTGGTGTTCCCTTTCAACATAAATGCCACATTTGATCATCTCCATGACCATCTCGGTCCTGAGGTTCACCTGGCTGTCTGTCGGCGGTACGGGAAAATAGCCTTCCTTATGCCTTGGCTTATAACCGAGGTTCGGGTTCTCATCACGGCCAGAATTCCAGATACCCTCTGACGATTCGATGAAGTAATACCCGCTGTGTGCGTTCTGGTCAAACTGGATGCCGTCGAAGATAAAGAATTCGGCCTCGGGACCGAAATAGGCTGTATCACCGATGCCTGTCGACTTGAGGTAATTCTCTGCCTTCTGGGCAATGAACCGCGGGTCCCGTGAATATTGCTCCTTGGTGATCGGGTCGACGATATTGCAGATAAGGCTGATTGTCGGATACTCCATGAAAGGGTCCATGAAGGCAGTCTCGGCATCCGGAATGATAAGCATGTCGGATGTATTGATCGCCTGCCAGCCCCTGATCGAGGAACCGTCAAAACCAAGCCCCTCCTCGAATACCTCCTCCTTCAGTTCTGCGATCGGTACGGCAAAGTGCTGCCAGATCCCAGGAAAATCAAGGAACTTGAAGTTCGCCATCACCGCCTTGTTCTCCTGTGCCAACTTGAGTACGTCCTTTGGTGTCATTGCTCCTCCTTAAGGGTAATTTATTTTAGTGACCCGACACCGGCATTATTTCCCTGCACGTTGCAGCGCGCCAGTCGTGGTTCCCTGGTATTATACAGCTGTTTCTCCTCTTTCGCCTGTCCTGATCCTGACGACTTCATCTACGGTGTACACAAACAACTTCCCATCGCCGATCTTTCCGGTCTTGGCGACCTGCTCGATCGTGCTGACCGCCTTTTCCGCAAGTGCGTCGCCAACAACAATCTCGACTTTTATCTTCGGGATAAAATCAACGACATACTCAGCGCCACGGTACAACTCGGTATGGCCCTTCTGTCGTCCAAAGCCCTTGACCTCAGTGACCGTCATACCCTGTATGCCGATCTCGTTGAGTGCGTCCTTCACCTCATCGAGCTTGAAGGGTTTAATGATCGCCTCTATCTTTTTCATATCTCACCTCCTGTCGTATCTTCAATAATATTTACTGAAAAAATGCCTTATAGAAATTCAATGCCTGTCCGGCATACTCCGCATAATACCGTTCAGTATCGCTTTTCAGCCTGTCCTTGTCAATAGCCTCATGCCGCAGCCAGTCATAAACCATATCCTGAGTGACCTCAAGATGGAACTGAAACGCATAACAATTCATTCCGTATCTGAAAGCCTGATTCGGATAAAGATCGGACTGGGCCAGTCTTACAGCCCCTTCCGGTATGTCAAAAGTCTCTCCGTGCCAGTGGAATACCTTGAATCTCTTCACGAAATCTCCTGTGCGTTGATGCATGGCAACCTGCGTCATCACCGTGTCGCTGAGTCCGGCGTCCAGAAGTTCGATATCATACCAGCCAATCTCCGGTTCGGCCCCTGTGTAGACCAATGCCCCAAGGGCCCTGGCCATAAGCTGAGCCCCCAGGCAGACACCGAGCACCTTCTTCCCGCCCTGCATATACTCCGCTGCAACATTAATTTCCTTCTGTAGGTACGGATAGCGCTCCGTTTGATTAACACTCATCGGCCCGCCCATCATCACCAGCGTATCAAAATCCGGATCGTCAGGAATATCCTCAGAAGTACAGTCGACAATCCGATAGCTGGTGCCATTATTTCTGAGATAGTTTTCAATGGTGCCCGGCCCTTCGTTCTGAACATTTTTTAAAATCAGTACTGACATATCGGTGTATTATACAAAAAGCTTGCCATGTGGCGCATGCTGCTCTATCGCGCTCTGTGGTGTTCCTGGTGTTTCTTTATGCCTGATTATTAATCAGCTATGCCCAAATATCAGGCATAACCTGTTCAGCCGCGCGGTAAACAAGGCCTGCGGCAACAGACTGGACAAATGGCATGAAAAATGAAATGATATAGCAGCTATGAAAATCAGTGATGGACATGATGTCTAAAGATTATAAAGCAATAGAGGTGACTGCTCTGTACGAGATCAGCAAGCTGCTGAGCTCCTCTATCAATCTCCGCACAAATCTCCGGGGGGTCCTAAGGGTCTTGTCGGAGTATCTTGAGATGCGACGCGGCACTGTGGCCCTGCGGTCCGGCAGCGAGGTGTCTATCATTGCTGCCTACGGCATGTCTGAAGAGGAGATCGGCAGAGGGACATACCGTCTCGGCGAGGGCATTATCGGCCGGGTTGCGAAACATGGCTCACCCGTCGTCATCCCTGATATTGGGACTGAGCCGATGTTTTTAAATAAGACAGGCGCGAGGGGCAATATCAAGAAGGAAAATGTGGCCTTTCTCTGCGTACCGATCAAATTCAAGACAGAGATACTCGGCGTCCTGAGCGTTGACAGGCTCTTCAATCATTCAGTGGTTTCCTTTGAAGAGGACATCAAACTCCTGAAGATCATCGCCTCGTTCATTGCACAGTCCATCAAGCTCCATCGCGAGCTCGAAAGAGAACGGGAGGCCTTCCAGGAAGAAAGGGAGAACCTGCGCCACCAGCTCAAAGGGAGATACCGGATAGAGAATATGATCGGTCAGTCCGACCAGATGCAGGAGGTCTTCGAGACCGTCCACCGCGTGGCACCGTCAAGGGCAAATGTCCTGCTGCGCGGTGAAAGCGGTACCGGCAAGGAACTCATAGCAAAGGCGATCCATTACATGAGTCCAAGGGCCAAAGGCCCTTTTATTAAATTTAACTGCGCCTCTATCCCCGAAGGCCTCCTCGAATCCGAGTTGTTCGGACACGAAAAAGGATCATTTACCGGGGCAGCCTCAATGCGGAAAGGGCGGTTTGAACTGGCGGACGACGGTACGATTTTTCTTGATGAGATCGGCGACCTTCCGCTGTCTCTCCAGCCCAAAATTTTACGGGTGCTCCAGGAGCGCGAGTTTGAGCGTGTCGGCGGCGAGAAAACAATCAGCGTCAACGTGCGGGTCATCGCCGCAACAAGCAGGGATCTTGAGCAGTTCGTCGCCTCCGGCAGATTCCGTGAGGATCTGTACTATCGTCTCAATGTGGTACCCGTATTCATCCCGCCACTGCAGGAGAGAAAGGAGGACATCCCGCTCCTCGTCGACTATTTTCTGAAAAAATACAATGAGGAGAATGGCAGAACAGCAATCATTTCGCCTGAGGTCATGAAGGTGCTCACCCTATACAACTGGCCGGGCAATGTCCGGGAGCTCGAAAATACGATCGAGAGGCTGGTGGTCATGTCTTCCGGAAACTCAGTATCGCTCAGGGATATCCCCGCCCAGATCCGTGATGCCTCTCAGAGACCAGGGCCGTCTTCCTTACCTGCCGATGCCCTTCCCTCGACCGTTGCTGATATGGAGAAACAGCGGATTGCCGATGCCCTTGTTCATTCAGGCTGGAACCAGACGCGTGCCGCCAGGATTCTCGGTATAACCCCCCGCCAGATCGGCTACAAAATAAAAAAATACGGTATTGATGAGCAGAAAGGGCACAGCCGGCTCTAAATTCCAAATGGAATAAGACAGGCTGTACCCTTTCATGCAACCCTTACTGCTTGAATGAAAGTGTCACGAAGGTAGAGGAGCCGTTTCTGAAGATAAGGATCAGCACATCCTCGTCCTTTCTGATCTTCGATGCCATTTCCTTATATTCCTTCAGATTGGTGATTTTCTTTCTGTTGATCTCCTGAATCACATCACCCTGAGTGAGGACTCCTGCAGCCGGTGCGTTTTCATCTATATCGTTGATGATGACCCCTTTGATGCGCACCGGAATATTCATCTTCTTCGCCAGTTCAGGCGTTACCTCCTGGATCCCGATGCCCTTCAGAACATTCTGATAATCCCCCGGTTCTCCCTGCAGGTCAGACGGGACATCGCCGATAACCACTTTGATGGATTGTCTTGTCCCCTCTCTCAGGATGGTCAATACGTGCTCCTCACCAGGCTGGGTATTGGCTACCATATTCCGGAGCTGATACGGTTCATCAGTCCTCTTGCCGTCATACTCTGTGATAATATCTCCCCGTCTGATGCCGGCCTTTTCGGCAGGGCTGTTCTCGACTGCATCGCTTACAAGAACCCCTGACTCTTCCTTCATATTGAACTGCTTTGAAAGCTCCGGGGTTATCTTCTGGATCGAGACGCCGAGCCAGCCACGGACGACCTTCCCTTTTTTCACGAGGCTGTCCATGATCGACTTGATCATATTGCTCGGAATCGCAAAACCAATGCCCTGATATCCACCGCTGGTGCTGAAAATAGCTGTATTAATCCCGACAAGTTCTCCCCGGGGATTAACCAGTGCCCCTCCCGAATTGCCAGGGTTTATCGCCGCATCCGTTTGGATAAAATCCTCATAGTCCGCAATACCTACGTTTGCCCTGCCGATGGCACTGACGATGCCCATGGTAACGGTCTGGTTCAGACCGTAGGGGTTGCCGACGGCCAGGACTATTTCGCCCACCTGGAGCTTTTCAGAATTGCCCCAGGGCAACGTCGGAAGGTCTTTCGCCTCGATCTTGACGATCGAGATCTCTGTCTTGGGGTCAGAGCCAATCACCTTGCCATGATATTCCTTTTTGTCGGCAAGAGTTACCTTGATCTCATCAGCCTCCTTGACAACATGATAATTTGTCACAATATAGCCGTCTGAAGAAACAATGACTCCCGAGCCAAGCCCCTCCGACTTCCGTTCTCGGGGCTGGCGCTGACGGTTAAACTGATCGCCGAAGAAGCGCCTGAAAAATGGGTCATCAAAGAGGTCCGCTCCGCCCTGGATCTTGACCGTCCTGGTCGTTGAGATATTCACGATCGCCGGTTTGACCGCAGATGCGATCTCAGCCATTGCCCTTCCTGTTCTTGTCAGGTGGTCCACCGACTGTTCCGAGATTTTCGCCGGCCACTCCTTTGCCTCAACAACTGAAACCGTCAGCATCACTGCGCTGATCAGAAGCAGAAGCACAATCAATGCCGGGACCACCTTTTCACTCCTGACTTGTTCACAACTGACTATTTTTTGTCGTGTCATATTTCCTCCTCTGCTTAAGAACTTTCTTGCTTGTTTAACATACTAATTATTTGTGAAAAAAATGTGAAGATTTCGAGCAGCACATGCATCCATAATCCATACA
>JBARHQ010000102.1:0-1786 GCA_049799315.1 Thermodesulfovibrionales bacterium
ATGATGGCCCGGGTCTTTTTTGTCATTTTTTCTTCTATGGCTGCCACATCGATGTTACAGGTGTCCTCATCCACATCTGCGAGGACCGGCGTTGCCCGGAGATAGGTAACGACCTCGGCTGTTGCGGTGAACGTCATCGCCGGGAGAATGACCTCGTCTCCCTCCCTGATACCGGCTGTCACCAGGGCAAGATGGAGACCGGCGGTACAGGAGTTCATCGAAACAGCATGTTGCGCACCCAGGTAGTCCCTGAATTGCTCCTCAAAGCGGACTGTCTTGGGACCCATCGTTAACCAGCCTGACCTCAGGGAATCAAGGACCTCCGCGATTTCATCTTCAGTTATGTAGGGCTTATGGAATGGTATTTCCATGAATTTCTTCACAAGCTTCCCCCGAAGGAAGTCATAGAGCGCGTAGTCATTGAGGTCTCTTTATGCCCTGAATACTTTATCTGAATGGCCATTGCCGTTCTTCATCATGTTTCTGGTATCCACGATTAGGTGGGCGTTTTCCAGAATAAAATCGGGATCGTAAACCGAATGGTCTGTGGCAATTACCACACAACAGTAGGCCCCAAGATTCTCAGCTGTCAGCGGGACCGAACCTCGCTCAAGTTTGTACTTTCTCAGACGCGGCGGGGTTGTAACATAGGGATCATTATAATCCACGTTAGCCCCTGCCTCTTTGAAAAGCTCCATGAGTTTCAGTGACGGGGATTCACGCAGATCATCGACATCCTTTTTATAGGCAAGCCCGAGGATGAGCACCCTGGCCCCGTTGACACTCTTCCCCTGTCCGCTAAGGGCCTCTATGGTCTTCTGTACCACGTAGTATGGCATCCGTGTGTTGATTTCACCTGCCAGCTCTATAAAGCGGGTCGATAAATCATACTCCCTGGCCTTCCAGGTAAGGTAAAAAGGGTCGACCGGTATGCAGTGGCCTCCGAGACCCGGACCCGGATAAAAGGCATGAAAGCCGAAGGGTTTGGTTTTGGCGGCTTCGATGACCTCCCATATGTCTATTTCCATCTTATCGAACAGCACCTTGAGTTCATTGACAAGGGCAATATTAACAGCCCGGTAGATGTTTTCAAGCAGCTTCGTTGCCTCGGCAGTCCTCGTCGTCGAGACAGGTACTACCTTCTCGATAATCTGTCCATACAGGGCAGTCGTCACTTCCAGGCATTCAGGACTGTAGCCGCTGACAACCTTGGGGATGTGTCGCATGCTAAAACTGCTGTTATTGGGATCTTCACGTTCCGGCGAATAGGCGAGATGAAAATCAGTACCGGCCCTGAGACCGGTCTCTTCGAGGATTGTCCGCATATCCTCATCGGTTGTCCCGGGATACGTCGATGATTCGAGGACCACCAACTGTCCTTTGCGCAGGTGGTCCGCGATCGCCCTCGTCGAGTTGAGCACGTAGGAGAGATCAGGCTCGCGGTATTTGTTGAGCGGTGTCGGCACGCAGATGATGATACAGTCCATTCCGGCAAGCCCGGCAAAATCCGCTGTTGCGTGGAATGAGGGGAGGCATTCCCTGATATGCGAGGCGTCAATATGTTTGATGTAACTTTTCCCTTCGTTAAGGAGTCTTACCTTTTCCCCGTCGATGTCAAAGCCTGTTACGTGAAACCCGGCCCGGCAGAATTCGATCGCCAGGGGCAGGCCTACGTACCCCATTCCTATAATACCGACTGCGCTTTTTCTTTCTCTTATTCTCTCAATAAAGTTCATGGTCTCCCCTTGACACTGCTCCGCCTGCCCGGTTACAGAATTGACCGGGA
>JBARHQ010000103.1:0-2525 GCA_049799315.1 Thermodesulfovibrionales bacterium
GGATCATGTCGGCGATGTCAGATACCGGGGCCTGATGGCCGGGATTGAACTGGTCAGGGACAAAGAGACGAAAGAGCCATATGCCTGGGAGGAAAATATGGGGTGGCAGGTTGCCCTGAAGGCGCGCGAAAAGGGAGTGCTCATCCGTCCCCTGGGGAATGTCGTCGTCCTGATGCCGCCGCTGAGCATCAGCCAGGAAGACCTGGGCTGGCTGCTTCGGGTTATCAGAGAATCGATTATGGAGGTAACATGAGTAAACGCATGATCACGCTTTTGGTCCTGATCTTTATCGGCCCTCTGTTTATTTATCTGCTTTGGCCGTCGGATGAAAGCAGGATCCGGAAGCTCTTCAGAGAGGGGGCGGCTGCCATTCAGGCGAAGAAGGTCGATGAGGTCATGGCGAAGGTCTCTTTCAACTATACCGATGAGCATGGCATGTCGTATCTTTTTTTGAAAGAGGGGGCCACGCGGTTTTTTGCGCAGATGGACGCGATCCAGGTTGATTATGCCGTCATGTCCATCAGAATAAAAGACGAGAAGGCGACTGTTGATATAGAGGTGAGGGTTATTGCAGGGCACGGGCAGGACAGGGGCTACATTGCAGGAGATGCCGCGAAACCGCTGCACATGAAGTTTTTCCTCGAAAAAGAGCGGAGCTCATGGCTGGTTTCAAGGACTGAAGGTATGCCGGTTATGTTTTAGAATAGCAGCGAATGTGGTATGCTGTAGTAAGAAATGTGGTATCGTAACTTGATTAGAAAAAAAAGACTCCCCCTCGTATTATGGTTTGTGATCCTTGTCTTTTGTGCCGTGCCTGGCATATCCGGCGCCGTGGCCATATCGCCTGATCTTCAGCAGGCATTGCAGTCAGCGGGTGCTGCCGGGAGCGTTTCCGTGATCATCAATCTTGCGGACAAGGCCGATCTCACCCGGATTGCCGCGACCTCACCGGATGAGCCAACAGGTCGTGACAGGGCAGCAGGTCATGACAAAATCTTTAAAAGAAGTGCGGTGATCAAGGCTCTTATGGACAAAGCGAATCTGACACAGGGCTTTTTGCGGACATTCCTGCAAAACAGGGGCGCAAAGGAAATCAAGTCCCTCTGGATAATAAATGCGATCGCGGCGACCCTGCCCGCCTCAGTTATCAGCGAGTTGATGGGCCTGCCGGGCATAGAGAGCATCGAACTCGATGTCGTCACCCAGATGCCGCCTGTCCTGCCCGCCGTGGTTGCAGAGCCTGGATGGAACATTGCCAGGATCAATGCGCCGGGGCTCTGGAGCGCAGGCATCACCGGGTCCGGCGTGATAGTGGCCACTTTGGATACCGGAGTCGATGCAACCCATCCGGACCTGAAGTCATCATGGCGGGGGGGCGCCTGTGCCGTTCCGCCCAATTGCCCCAGTTGGTTTGACCCCATCAATAACTCCGTGCAGCCATATGATGTAGCTGGTTCAGGCAAGGGTCACGGCACCGGTACGATGGGCGTCATACTGGGGGCCTCGGAAACCGAAGTCTATGGCGTCGCACCCGGCGCAAAATGGATAGCGGCAAAGATCTTCAGTGATGCAGGGCTTGGCACCGATAGCGCGATCCATCAGGCGTTCCAGTGGATCCTGGCCCCGGCAGGGGACCCCTTAAATGCGCCTGATTTAGTCAACAATTCCTGGGGCCTTTCTGGCGCATTACAAAGGAATATTTGCGATCCCACGTTCCAGCCCGATATCCAGGCGCTGAAGGCCGCGGACATTGCAGTCGTCTTTTCAGCGGGGAATGAAGGCCCTAATCCATCTACGAGCATAAGTCCTGCCAATCTCTTTGGCTCTTTTGCAGTGGGGGCTACAGACATAAACGATTCTATTGCGAGTTTCAGCAGCAGGGGGCCTGCACCGTTATTTGTTCCTGTCCCTCCATCCACTGATGCGGGATGTGACGGGAGCACTTTCCCCAATGTCGTTGCCCCGGGGGTGAATATCCATACATCCTATCCGGGCGATTCATACAAGTCCTGGAGCGGGACGTCTTTTTCCGCCCCCCATGTCGCGGGTGCAATGGCATTATTGCTGAGCGCCTTTCCCTCGCTCACACCTGCACAGCTGCAGACCGTGCTCGAACAGACGGCAACTCCGCTTCCTCCTGCCGGGACTGTTCCCAACAACGATTATGGCTATGGCCTGATCGATGTTGCCGCCGCCTACAGGAGCGTCTTTATTTCGGGCAAGGGGGATATCCCTCAAATTGCCGGCATCCCCTCATCACGGGTATTCAGTGATACCGCCATGGGAATCAGTTCGGTTGCAGCGGTGTTTACAATAGCCAACCAGGGCACAGCAATCCTTACTATTGATCCGGGCCTGTCGGGTGTGGCACTGACCGGACCAGACTCCTCTGATTTTTCAATAACGGGAGACACCTGTTCGGGGAATCCCATTCCCTCCCTGGGAAACTGCACGGTGAGTGTAGCGTTTTCGCCCCTCTCGATCGGCCCAAAGAGTGCTGCGTTGACAATTCTGTCGAATGATTC
>JBARHQ010000104.1:0-6148 GCA_049799315.1 Thermodesulfovibrionales bacterium
CAGCGATAGAGACGGTCCCTTTGTCGACGCGGATGCTTATGGCCGCCAAATCTCTTATCGCGTATCTCTGGAAGATGCTCGTACCGCTGCATTTGATCCCGTATTATCCGTATCCAAAGGACGTATCACTTCTCTCGATAGAGTATCTATCAGGGATTGTTCTTGTGGTCGTGATTACGGCGGCCGGCATCGCAATGGTGAAAAAGCAGAAATTGTTGTTGAGTGCCTGGGTCTACTATGTAGTGACCCTGCTTCCTGTCCTTGGCCTCGTCCAGGTTGGGGGCCAGTCAATGGCAGACAGGTATACGTACCTTCCGGCCATCGCACCCTTTCTTATGACAGGTTTGCTGGCTGCAGGGATTTCGGGAAAGCTTTCCGCCGGAGAGGGGAGGGGGCAAAGACTGAAACTTATTGGTGGCATTGCGGCGATTCTCGTGTTATGTTCTCTGACAACTCTAACGTATAGGCAAATCGGGATATGGAAGGATAGCCTTACCCTGTGGACGTATATTATTGAAAAGGAACCGGCACGGATTCCTTTAGCATACAATAATCGGGGCTTGGCCTTCTTCACGCTTGGGGATATCGAAAGGGCAATCGAAGATTATCGGCGAGCCGTTGCACAGGACCCGGAATATGCCGAGGCCCATTCGAATCTCGGGGTAGCGCTCTCCAGGAAAGGGTTGGCGGATGATGCGATCGGAGAATTACAGATCGCTGTCCGGTTGTCTCCCGGGTTTGCCAATGCTCATCGGAATCTCGCGCCTGCCCTCTTCAAAAGCGGCCGCATCGCGGAGGCCCTTGAGGAATACCTCATCGTGACAAGACTCCGGCCTGATGATGCAGGCGCTCATACAGACCTCGGCTCTGCATACGGAGCGATGGGTTCGTATGACAAAGCGATTGAGCATTTCGAGATCGCGCTGCGGTTGCGTCCGGATTTCGCCGATGCGCACTACAATCTCGGGATAGCGTATCAGGCAAAGGGAATGACGGACCAGGCAGTGGTGGAGTTGGAGACTGCAGCTCGTTTAAACCCCACAGATGCGGCTATGCGGGAAGATTTAGCCAGGGCCTACAGCCTGAAAAACTCAGCCATAAGACCTGACCGTCTGCCCGAGACGATGAGGGGTCCTGATAGTAAACAGAGATGACTTTGAACTGTTTACGGATATATAATTACCTATGCCGATAATCACAAAATCAGGGGAAAACAGGGCGCGCGACTTTTCGATAAGTTGGCTCTTCCTTATTGTCATCATTTTATTCGTTATCTTTGTCCGCATAAGACTTCTGGAGTTTCCGCTTGAGCGCGACGAAGGGGAGTACGCCTATATGGGGCAGCTCATCCTTCAGGGTATCCCTCCCTACAGCGAGGCCTACAACATGAAATTTCCGGGTACCTATCTGATGTACGCCCTTATTATGGGTCTCTTCGGGCAGACTATTGCGGGTATCCATATCGGGTTCATGATAGTGAATTGCGCTACCATACTCCTGGTCTATCTTGTGGCCCGGAAGATGATGGGTGACTTCCCGGCGGCAATAGCCGGCGGGACCTATGCTGTCCTTTCTATAAGTTCTTCTGTTTTCGGTTTTGCGGCACATGCGACCCATTTTGTCGTACTGCCTGCTATGGCCGGAACGCTGCTGCTCCTTCATGCCATTGAAAAAGAGAAACTCTATCTATATGTATTATCGGGTATTCTGCTGGGCATCTCGGTCATCATGAAGCAGCCGGGAATCTTCTTCTGCTTCTTCGGCGCCACGTACATTCTATGGTATCATTTCTCCTCCAGACCTGCCGGTTCTCTGAAGGCGCTTCCCCTCAGGCTCGGTGCATTCTCCCTGGGGGGTTCGCTACCGCTCATCGTTACCTTCCTCTGGCTGTATGCTGCCGGCGTTTTTGGCAGGTTTTGGTTTTGGACTATTGAGTATGCGTCCAAGTACGGGGCACAGGTTCCCCTTTCGGGGGCTTTTTCTTCTTTTAGCCAAAGTCTTTCTTCTGTCTCCGACGGTTTTTTTCTTTTCTGGATACTCTCTGCTCTGGGTCTTCTTGCGACTTCTGTCCACAAGGGATTAAAGGTGAACAGGGTATTTGTTCTTCTTTTCGTCCTGTTTTCTTTTCTCTCAATCTGTCCCGGCTTCTATTTTCGTAATCATTACTTTGTGACTTTACTTCCTGCCGTCGCCCTCCTATCGGGTATTTTCATTGATTTTTTGAGTTCGAAGGGCTTCACCATTATAAAGATGCCGTTTCCAAAATTTGTCGGCGCAGGGATATTCATTGCTGCGGCAATAGTCGGGGTTGTCCAGCAAAAAAATTACTTCTTTAACGATGACCCGGTAAAACTATCCGGCTCAATTTACTTTGGCAACCCATTTCCTGACTCTATAGAAATAGCACGATTTATCGAGGCCAGAACTACCGCGAATGACCGTATCGCGGTGTTCGGTTCCGAGCCCCAAATATTATTCTATGCAAAGAGGCACTCATCCACCGGCTATATCTATATGTACAGCCTGATGGAAGAACATGCTTATGCCTTGACAATGCAAAAGGAAATGATCAGGGAAGTCGAATCTTTAAGACCTAAATTCATTGTTGTTGTACCGATAAGTACATCCTGGCTGATACGTCCTGACTCCGAAAAATATATTTTGGGCTGGATTGAGGATTACCTGAATAAATATTTTTCTCTCGTAGGAGTAGCGGACATTGTCTCTCCCGAGATAACCATTTACAAATGGTACGATGACGCGAGAAATTATACCGTCCTGTCAAAATCATATGTCCTTATCTACGAAAGGATACGATAGGTGATTGGCCGACTGAGAAGGCCCGGCTCAATGAGTCATAGGGCGGGCGAAAGTGGACATTTATCTGCTGATGTAGATAGAATTAAGAACGAAAAAGACTTTAAGGAGACGGCTTAAGCATATGATTCTCGACAAAAAGCTTATTGTCATAATGCCGGCATACAATGCAGAAAAGACGCTCCGTCAGACGTATGAGGAGCTACCCCATGAGTATGTGGACGAAGTAATCCTCGTTGATGACGCATCGAAAGACGAGACCTCCCGAGTGGCCCATGAATTGGGCATAAAGACGATAATTCATTCGGAGAATAAGGGGTACGGAGGAAACCAGAAGACGTGTTACACTGAGGCGCTCAGGCACGGCGCTGACATTGTCGTAATGGTACATCCCGACTACCAGTATTCACCCCGGCTTGTGACAGCTATGGCCTCTATGATCGCTTCGGGACATTATGATGTCGTGCTTGGCTCAAGGATACTCGGAGGAACTGCACTGAAAGGGGGGATGCCGCTATACAAATATATCGCAAACAGGTTTCTCACCCTGGCTGAAAACCTGGCCCTCGGCGTCAAGCTTTCCGAATATCATACGGGGTTCCGCGCATTCACCAGGGAGGTGCTGGAGGCCTTACCGCTTGAGGAAAATTCTGATGATTTCGTTTTTGACAGCGAGATGCTGGTGCAGGCGGTTTATTTCGGTTTCAGGCTCGGAGAATTGAGTTGTCCCACAAGATACTTTAAAGAGGCATCCTCCATAAATTTCAGAAGGAGCGTAAAATACGGCTTCGGAGTGCTTGGTAGCATCATGAAGTACGTATTAAGTAAATCGGGGATAAGACAGTTTAGTATATTCAACAGTAACGGAAAAAAACTCATTTTGAGATGAAGGTAAGACCGCAGGCCAAGTTCGGTCTTGCCGCTTTCATCGCCTTTCTGACTTTTCTCGTCTATCTCCCGGCCCTTCAGGATGACTTTGTAGGGGTGGACTTTGGGGCCGTGAAATAAAGGCAGGGGCGCCTTTTCCAGAGCAGAAATTCGGTCTCTTTAATCGTTCATTATATGCTTTACTTATACATAAATTACCACTATAATCTGCATATCAGATCGGATGAAATTTATTCTGTAAGCAGAGTCCTATGGGTACACCGTCTCGCCTGTGATTGATCTATAAAAAGATGAGGGATTTTCCCATGACCAGAAACATTGCGGAAATGTTATTTACCGGAAGGCTTTCTTCACAGCCGCAGGGAGCGTCGGCAGAAAGCCTGTTTAATAGCAAATGAACATGAGGAGGGAATCGTATGACTATGAGTGGGAGATGGATAAGAAGCCTTAACAATGTAGGAAATCGGAATGCGGGGATGGTGAAAGTGGCCGTCCTCATGTCGCTGGCCTTATTTTTTCTTTTTCTGTTATTTACGATGGGTGTGCGGCAGACAAAGGCTGCTGACTGCGACTGCGGCTTTTGTCACGGGGACAACCATCACGGTGACAATTGGACAGGATGCTCCGGCTGCCATGATTCTCCGCCCCAGACAGGAACCCATTTGACGCATTACGGGAGCGTTCCTCTCCAGTCTCTCAAATATGGAGACACCACTGTCGCGAGCACTGCTGATGCGTATAAATTCGGCTGCGGGAACTGCCATCCCCTTGACAAGGCGAAACACAGAGACGGCATAGTGGAGGTTGAACTCTATAATGCAGCCGCCCCTGCGGAATCGCTTAAGGCGAAGAACCTTTCATCAGCAGCCTATGCACCCGGTACACATGTCACTACGTATGCGAGCAAGGTGAATGGTCAGCCGGACTTCTCCTGGTCAGACGGCACATGTAGCAATGTTTATTGTCATAGTGGTTACGTAGTCACCTCTTCAGGCCCTGTAGGGAATCCCCTTGCCTATCCAGCCAATCCTGTCCCTCCGGGATTCAAGCTTAACACCATAAATAATGGTGTCAGCGGCTTCATCATGGATGAGACTTGCAGCAATGTGACATATGCCCCTTATACCGTAAACACCGGGAGGGAGTACAAGACCACGCCGGCATGGGGAACTTCAGGTACGTTCTCCCTCTGCACCGAGTGCCACCAGTTCCCCTTGATGACTAATTATACTACTGTCAGTGCAGGGGTGGGTGACAGCCACTACTGGAATAACCAATATGGTTATTCTTACGGCCATGCGAATAACATGGAATATTTTCCGGGCATCCCATGCGCCACATGCCACTACGGGACAGCAGACCATCGCAACGGCGTCCCTCCGGCCAATCCTCCGACAACAAACATCCCGACTTCCTGGACACAGGTGAACGGGATATGGATCCAGGTGTATTATCCTGTGCCGCTCAAGAGCCGTATAATGCATGTAAACGGCAAGCCGGATGTCAGCTTCGATACGCTGAATAACTACCGGTATTATTACAATGACCTCTATTTTGGGATCTACAATGTTCTGTTCAGCCTGAACTCGGCGTCATACGAGCCTGCCACAAAAACATGCTCGAATGTGTCATGCCACTATAACGGCAGCATGGCTGCAGACCCGCCTCTGTGGCAGCAAAAGGTCAAATGGGGCTCGCCATACCGGGGATGGGAAGGTCCTGATGCAGAGTGCGACCAGTGCCACCGTATGAATAATTTGAGGGAGACGTGCCAATGATGAATATACAATATATTTTCAGGAGATATATCATGCAGGGCATAGATAAATTTGACTTTGAAACAGATAAGAACCGGTGCAGGGGTGGAGCGAAAGGCCTTGCTCTTTTCGCTGCAGTCCTGCTTCTCGTCTTCATCGCTACCGGAGCGTACGCTGACCAGATTTGCAGTGATTGCCACGACACAGCGCAGCACAACGTATGTGACGCCGGCAATTGCGCTGCCTGCCACGGCAATCCTCCTGTGAACGCAGGAGGCCTCATACACCCTTACGCAAATATGACGGGCCCGGTTGCCTCAGGATCGGCCTCGGCGGGCGCCCATGCGAAACACGCTACCCCGTCAGGGTCTAACTATGCATGCGATACATGCCATTACAACGGCATGTCGGCGTCTTCGGGCCAACTGATCGGAGGTACGAATAATGGCAACGGGATCTTGCAGATGGGGTTTAATATTTCTGGCAGCGGCGGCGGAGTGTATGACGGACATACGCTGAATCCGCCCTACACGTACGAAGGCACAAACGGCACTACGGTGACGGCCGGCGGGACCATGACCTGTTCGAATATCTACTGTCACAGCGACGGGACTTCGGTAGCTACAGGAGTTATTCAACCCCACACGTCTCCTTCCTGGAACGTGACCGGACCACTTGCATGCAAC
>JBARHQ010000105.1:0-13340 GCA_049799315.1 Thermodesulfovibrionales bacterium
AGCAGGTTAAGGGCAAGGATCAGCAGTCCTGCGACTGCGACTCTTTTCACCACCAGAGGACTCACCCGTTTGGCGATCTGCGGTGCGATAAAGCCGCCGAGTATCGCTGCAGGGAACATGATCAGGAACAGAGTGACATCAAAATTCCCGAACTGATAATGGCGCATGGTCCCCATAAGTGTATTGAAAAAAATGGCCAGGAGCGAACTGCCGACGACAACGTACATCGGCAGGCCAAGCCCCACGGTCATCAGCGGGACCATGAACGGTCCGCCGCCGAAGCCGAACATGGAGGATATCACTGCGATGATAAAGCCGCCGAGGCAGCCGACTATAAGATTAACCTTGAACTCGTGTCCCCAGAATATAACTGTCATATCAGGCCTCCTTATGCCTTTGGTTTGGCCGATGCCTCGGCCTTGCTCTTGAATTCCTTCAGTATCGCCTGTTCCTTCTTGTTCTTCGCAATATAACCAGGGGTGGTCTGCCAGAACATGAGCCCCGCAAGGATGATCAGGATCCAGCCAAAGACAAACTTGAACTGATCGAGGGTGATCATCTCGGTCAGCTTCGGACCGATAAATCCGCCGACCACCATCGCGAGGCCGATGGCAATGCCGAGTTTCCAATTGATGAACTTGATCTTCGAATAATTATATATGCCACTCGCCTGAGAGAAAAGTACAGTCGGCATGACTGTTCCGGCCACGATGGTGTGTGGCAGAGGGTAGAGCATGACGAGCAGCGGGTTCATGATAAAGCCGCCGCCGGCGCCCATCAGAACACCGAAGATGGCGATGCCGAGGGCCAGGAAGAACGGACCGATGAGGTTCAGACTTGTGCCGGCATTGCCGAGGTAGAGATTCGGGAAGCTGATCGTATTTTCGAAAGAGACCGGCTGGCTTTTGGCGTTCTTGTCTGCAACAGCAACAATCGTATACTTGCCGTCGGCGACCCCTTTTCTGATCTTGATCTCTGCCCTGTACGTGCCGTCGGGGTTCGTGACCACGTCAGCGCTGAAGACCTTATCCGGGCTTCTGAACCTGGCCTTCACCAGTTGCATTGAACGTTTCTTGTTGTCCTTGTCGTCCATCGGCGGCAGCAGTTCTCCCCGGGAGCCGATGATACTGCCCATCAGGGTCGCCTGATAGCGGTCGATCTTTGCCTTGGCCGGAGCGGCATAGGCAATATCCGCACCCACATCCTTCAAGGCCTGGGAATATGACCATTTGCTCCCTTCTTTCTTGAACTTGTCGAGCTGATCTTTCTGCTCTTTCGGCACGAAGATCTTATAGTAGGCCGGCATCTCCAGCGTCATATAGAGGACATACGGCCGCTTGCCGGTTTCCTTGTCTTTTTCAGCATCAAAACGTGATGCCTTTACCTTCTTGTCCGACCAGATTTCGAGATAGACGGGTTTGCCTGCAGGAGCCGTCCCGGTTACAATGATCGTCCCGCCGTTATTCAAGGTGGTCTTGTCGATCTGAATTGTGGGACCTCCGGAGCCTTCAGGGGCTGTCACAGCATTCGACGAATTTGCCGGCATAGCCTCTGTTTTTTGTACCTGTTGCGGGGCCGCCTCTTTCGACTTTTCTGCAAAGGCCCCGTCCTGGATTGCGGCTGTTACTGCAGCAAGAATTATGAGTCCGAACACAACAAGGAATCGCTTCATACCACTCCTCCTTTGGATTTAATCAAAAGAATTCCTCGATGCTTTGCATCGGGTGTTCCCCAAAATTCCTCCACCTTGAGGGGGGAGGTTAGGTGGGGGTGATTGGTTACGCTTTTCATCTTCCGATTGTTTTTTCACCCTCCCCTTCATCCCCTCCCCTCAAGGGCGGGGAAATATTTAGATACCTCGCAGCTTGCTGCGGGGTGATTCATTACATTACTTGCGAAGTTGCAATAGGTGTGCCATGACAGCGGAATATCTATAAGGAGAGTTTATCAGCCTATAAAGCCAATCCAGGAGATTTCTGACCGGACGTGCCATTTGCTTTTGTCCCAAATAGCACAAATGTCTTGCGTAACTGTCCCGAATGGGCCAGTTATGCAACGTGTCGGTAAAAGCAAATATGGCTATGTCCCCTGTCCGCTTGACAGAAGGCATGTACCTGCTAAACTGAGAGTATAAATAATCTTGAGGAGGTGTTAGTATGGCAAATCCGTTTGTCCACATTGAATTGCAGACACAGGACTTGGGTAAATCAAAAAAGTTCTACTCGGCCATGTTCGACTGGAAGCTGGAAGACATGCCGGGCATGGACTACACGATGATCAACGTCGGGGAGGGAACCGGCGGAGGAATGATGAAGAAGCCTGTTCCTGACATGCCGGACAATTGGTTCCCTTATGTCCTGGTTGATGACGTTGCAGCCTCGACAAAAAAGGCGCAGGCCCTCGGGGCGACAATCTGCAACGACGTCACCGAGATTCCGGGCATGGGGTGGTTCAGTGTCATTACAGATCCGACCGGCGCAACCTTTGGACTCTGGCAGTCAAAGGTAGGCATGTAAAGCGGGCGAGCCAACCAGTAACTATCAGCAACCAGGGAGGATATCCAAAAAATAGCTTCATGCTTGTGGTTTGATAACCAGGCATATGAATAACAATAATCCAGCACAGGCGGGAGATCTCAATGACATTTAAACCTCGGCGAGATTGTTGCGCCTTGCTCGCAATGATAGAAAACAGACTTGTTCATCAGCCTGCAATAGTGTGTTATCCGCAATTAGAGGGCTAATACGTTGTAGGGTTATTCATCCGTCAGGAGACCGTGATTTTTCATCTTTGTGCGCAGCTGTTTCCGCGAGATGCCCAGCACCTCCGCAGCCCTGGTCTGGTTCCACGAGGTCTTGCCGAGGGCACCCAGCAGAAGTCTTTTTTCAACAACTGAAAAGTTCAGTTCTCCCGAAGACTCTTCCGCTGTGCGGCCTTTGGCCCTGAGCGAGGCAGGGAGGTGCGCTGTGGTTATCGTGTCACTCGGGCAGAGCACCACGGCACGTTCGATAGTGTTTACGAGTTCACGCACATTGCCCGGCCAGTCATGGTCCATGAAGAGCTGCATGACCTCCACATCGATCCCATTGATCGCCTTGCGGTTTTCTTCATTGAAACGCCCCAGAAAATGACGGGCCAGGAGCGGGATATCGTCTTTTCTTTCCCTCAGCGGCGGTACGGCGAGGCTGACCACGTTCAGCCGGTAAAAAAGGTCCTCCCTGAAGGCCCCTTCCTTTACCAGGGCTTCAAGGTCACGGTTTGTGGCAGCTATGATCCGGACATCGACCTTGATCCGCATCTTGCCTCCGACACGAAGTATCTCCCGTTCCTGGAGGAAGCGGAGGAATTTCTTCTGGAGCGAAAGTGGCAGCTCACCCACCTCATCCAGCAGGACCGTGCCGCCCTGGCCGAGTTCGATCTGTCCGGTCTTCCGGTCGTACGCGGTCGTGAAAGCGCCTTTCTCGTGGCCGAAGAGTTCACTTTCGAGCAGGGCCTCAGGGAGCGCAGCACAGTCGATCGGGATGAATGGGCCGTCGGCGCGCTGCGAGACATAATGAATGGCCCGCGCCACTAGTTCCTTGCCGGTACCGCTCTCTCCGCTGATCAGCACACTTGAATTGCTCCTGCCGACGGTCTCGATCATGTTAAAGAAATCCTGCATGATCTTACTCTTCCCGACGATGTTCTTAAAGCTGTTGCGTTCTTTCAGCTGCGATTTCAGGGAGATGTTCTCGAGGATGAGGCGGTGTTTTTCGATCGCCTCACGGACCGAGGTCAGGAGCGCGTCGGGGTTGACAGGTTTTGCCAGATAGCTGAAGGCACCGCGCTTCATGGCATCAACCGCCTTTTCGATCGATCCATAGGCAGTCAGGACAATCACCGGCATTTTCCTGCCGGAAGACCTTATTTCATCGACGAACCCGGCCCCGTCCATTCCCGGCAGCCGGTAGTCGGTAATAACAAGATCAACATCGGCCTTTGTCAGCCGGTCGAGTCCCTCTTCCGCGGTCTTTGCCGTCTGGACTTCATAGCTGTTTTTCCTGAGGATCGCCGAGAGCACCTTCAGCGTATTGGGCTCATCATCGATAAGAAGGATCCTTCCGGGTGTATCCATCTCAGTTCCAGAGCGGAAGCAGAATGGTGAACTCTGTCCCTTTGCCTTCCTCGCTTTTCGCGGTGATTTCACCCCGATGGTCACGGATGATGCGCTCGACGCAGGAAAGTCCGAGACCCGAGCCGCGGGTCTTGGTAGTGAAGAACGGTTTGAAGATGTCGGCCACAATCTCTCTGCTCATTCCTTTTCCCGTATCCTGTAGTATAACAAGAGCGCGGGAATCCACAAGCCGGGTTGAGATCCTGATCGTGTCCCCGGCCTGCGTTGCATCGAGTGCGTTTACCAGGATATTCAGGAGGGCCTGTTTGAACTGCTGAGGATCAAACCTGAAAACCGGCAGCGCCTCATCAAGACTCAGGGTCAGTTCGACATTGCCTTCCGTTGCCTCCTGGCGCACCAGTTCAGCCGTCTCGCTGATCACCCGGTTGAGGTCGGCTGTCTGATACCGGAGCGGCGTCGGCCTGGCATAGCGCAGGATGCTCGTCACGATCTCGTTCAGCCGCCGCGTCTCTTCGTCGATGATCGAGAGAAATTCCTGCAGCACCTCACCTTCAAAATTCTCTTTCAGATAGGTTGTAGCGCCCCGGATAGCGTTGAGCGGGTTCTTGATCTCATGGGCAACGGTCATCGACATCTCGCCAAGGGCCGACAGCTTTTCAAGTCTGGCCTTTTCAAGAGTCGTCTCTTCCAGTTCGCTGACGCTTGCCTTCAGCCGCCGCACCATCTGGTTGAAGACTTCGGTCACCTCGCCGATCTCGTCCCCGCAATATTCACGGTAGACCGGGCAGGTCTTGCACCTACAGATTTTCCCGGCGGGGTCGGTCTGGAGCGCTCCGCCGCAGCGTGTTCCCGGGATGTCCCAGCAGCGCAGTTTGCCATAGGCAGGGCAGTCAATATCCCTGCAACCGAGAATATCCACACAATTCGCGAGATAATCCTGGGGCACAGCGACATCGAGATTGCCTGCCTGGATCAGACCCATCTGTTCTTTTACCTGCTTCAGTGGCGTGGTCAGAAAACGGGCGAGGAGCAGAGCGCCCCAGATTCCGAGAAGTCCGATGCCGACTGATACAGCCAGAATGTATTGCTTTAACTTCCGCATATCCTCGTCAATGCTGTTGTTGATCCTGTCCCTTGAAAACGAGGCGAAGACTGTCCCGACGACCTCGGTCCCGGCTCTCACCGGGACGATAATCTCCCTGGTGCCCTCCTCAGGCAGCGTGACGACATGCTCTTCTGTTCCGGCAACCTCTCGCGTGCTGCCGAGGAGTCTCCGGTTGGTATGTGCAACGATCCTTGACTTCTGATCAACGACGCCGACAGCGGTAACTCCCGGGGCGAGGCTGATCGTCCTGACCAATTCATCAAGCCTGAGCGGATCGAGCAGGATGAGCGCTTCAACCGCATCTTTTGCAAGGTTCCGCACCATGGTCAGATGGCTGTATTCCATCTCCGCGTGGAGAGAGCTTCGCTGCCGGGAGATGATGAGTGTGCTGAAGACAAGCCCGACCAAAAATATCAGCAGAATAATGGCCATCGAAAATTTCTGCACCAGGCTCAGCCTCCGGAAGGCGTGTTTTATCGATAGCCGCTGCATTAATATCTTTTGAGCCCCTCAAAATCAGCCGGCTTTGCCTGCCTGAATCCGCTTATCCGGGCGGCCTCAAGGACCTTTTTGTCCCTGAGACCAAGCAGAATGTCTCTGACCTCGTTCTGAAGCCGGGGATTGCGGCCGGAGCAGGCTGCCAGGGGCCAGTTCGGGAGCGGGGTCGTCCTCGCCAGAATTCTGATCTTGTTCATATCAATCTCGTTTTTCCAGACAATGAGCGCAGATTCCCGTACAAAACCGGCGTCGGCATCGCCGCGATAAACTCCGAAAATGACGTTCTCCTGTTTTTTCCCGTCAATAATCCTGAGGTCTCGGTCAGTATCAATGCCGTTTTTGGCCAGAAAAATTTTCTGCGAAAGGAAGCCGCCGGCTGACATCGGTGAGGTGATGAGCACTTTTTTATTGCGGAGGTCCTCAAGCGTCCGGATTGCGCTGTTTTCCCGGGTTATAATCACCCCGCGGAATATCTTCCCGCCACCGTCGTGCTCCTCAGTTGACCTGTCTTCACCCAGGGTCGTCACCAGGGGCCGCAGTTCCATATCCCGGTTGATCAGCGCAAAAATATAAGGGTTCTGATACGAGAAGTCGACTGCCCCGCTTTTGACAACACGGATAAAATCATCGAAGTCTCTGGGAATCAGCAGCTTGAATTCGTATCCGGTCTTCTCCGACAGGAAACGCATCAGGGGTTCATACCGGTCATACAGCGTAACGGCTGAATAAAGAGGAAGTACGGCAACCTTTACCGTCCGTTCAGAATATTCTATATAGTCCTTGCCGGTGAGGTTTTTCATCATGACCCGCACCACATCAAAGTCTCTGTCGACCGCCGGCTCGAAGGATGCGATGTCCTTTCCGAGACTGGCAAAGAAACCCTGCTGAGCTTCGTTGGCAAAGCCGGCAATAACAGCCTCCCGGACTTCACGGGGCAGGGCAGAAGACGCACTGAGAACAAACTGCGGCAGGGGTTCCGAGACCTTGATCACCTTTAGTCCCTCCTCGCTGTACCTTTGGGCAACCGTTTCGCTCAGCGCCCCGATGTCATATTCTCCGATGAGCACCGACAGCGCAACACGGTCCTCCTGCTGCAGGTACCTGACGGCCGAGAAATCACGGATCTTCAGTCCCACGTCGCTGAGAATTGCCATCGGCATAAGATAACTGAAGGACGACTGGGGACTGCCGAGGGCCAGCCTCTTTCCCTTCGCGTCGACAACGCGTTCGATGCCGCTCCCCTGCTTCACCACCAGCACACTGCGGGAGCGTGCGCCGTCTCTTCCGACCGGCTTGACCAGTGGAATGACCTTTTCCCGAAAGCGTGCGCGCACCTCACAATACGTGGCCGGATCGAGACAGGCTAGCTGCACCCTGCCTTCGCCGATCTCCTGGATGGCGGTCTCATAGTCCTTTGCGACCTGAAGGACCACCGGTCTGTTGAGCATTTTTTCGAGGTAATACTTCAGCGGGAGGAACCGCTCATACATGGCAGCAGCACTCTCGATCGGCAGGAGAGAAAGGATGAGGGGCGGGCTTCCCGCTGCCACGGGCTTTTGAGACGCTGGGACAGCAGCAGAAGTGGACAGTTTGCCCTGGTCACGGCAGGAAGAGCACGTCATGCCGAGTGCCATGATCAGGCAGAAGAAAAGAAAAACAGGAAGTTTTGGTCGGACGCGTCCTGCTGAGAATATAATTAGAGCGCTCACTATATTTATAGTCTACACCCCTGCTTTTTGCAAAACAACATAACCGTTTTATTGTTTTTTATTGCAAATAATCCGGAAATCTGTTATCCCATAGATTATGACGGACGACAACACTATCAATGTTCCTGCTGAATATCTGAAAAAACTCGAACGGAAGGTCGAAGGCCTCTCCGCCCTGGTCGAGATCTCCGAGATCATCTCGTCGACCCACCAGCTTGACGAGCTCATGAACCTTGTCATGGAAAGGGCAAAGAAGGAGATGGGAGCCGAGGCCTGCTCGATCCTTTTTTATAATAAGCAGACAAACAAGCTCGAATTCGAAGTTGCGCTCTGCAGCGACGATACAACCAACGAGATGCTGAAAAAGACGGTCACCCTCGAGATGGGACAGGGAATAGCCGGTTGGGTTGCTGAAAAGCTTGAGCCTCTTGTCATTGAGGATGTCAGGACCGACAAGCGTTTCTTTGGCGGTGTCGATAAACAGACGGGCTTCACGACCGAGAGCATGATCGCCGTACCGCTTATCGGCAGGACCGGGCTTATCGGGGTGGCAGAGATGATCAACCCACGGCGGAGGGACTACGACCCGGAGGTGTTTCAGCTCCTCTGCCGGCAGTTTGCGATCGCGATAGAGAACGCGATCCTCTACCAGGAGTCGATCAAAAAGGAGCGGATCAGGCAGGAACTGGAGATTGCGGCAGTGCTCCAGAAAAGCTTTCTCCCTGCATTACCACACTTTGAAAAGGGCAATCTCAGATTGTCTGCAGTCACGATACCGGCAGCAAAAATCGGTGGTGACCTCTATGATTTCATCGAACCGGTCGACGGCAAGGTGGGTGTTCTGATCGGAGACGTTTCAGGGAAGGGTGTTACTGCGGCGCTTTACATGGCCAAGGCCGTCAGCGACTTCAGGTATACGGCACGGCTCCAGACAGCCCCCGGCAAGGTCTTTGACGAGATGACTGTCCAGCTTGGCGATTCGCCGCGCGGGATGTTTCTTACCGCGATTTATATGATTGTCGATCTCGCCTCCGGATCGGTCCGGGTCGCCTCTGCAGGGCATCCGCCTTTTCTCTGGATTACCAACAGTGAGGTCAGGGAGACGTCTCTCCTGTCCGGTCCACCTCTGGGCATTCTTCCTCTGGAATATCCTTCAACGACCATACAACTGAGCCCGGGTGACCGGCTGCTGCTCTTTACCGACGGTTTGTTCGATGCCCAGGACCATGAAGGTGAAAGGCTCGGCTTCGGGCGGCTTCTGGATTTTGTAAAGGGACACCTGCATGAGGAGCGTCTCATTGAGGGTCTTATGGAATATGTTGTCAGCCTGGAACAGGGTGCAGACCGGGCCGACGATATCACGATCGTCGATATCCGGTGGCAATATCCGGTGGCAGGGCTGACCTGATGAAGGACAGGGTCAGGCTTGCGATTCCCTCGCATCCGAAATTTCTCTGTCTGGTAAGGGACCTGACGGTAAGGATGGGCAGGATAACCGGCATCAAAGAGGAAGAGATCGAGGACCTTAAGCTCGCGGTCGATGAGGCGTGTTCCAATGTGATCAGGCATGCGTATAAGGGAGACACGACAAAAAGGATTGTTGTACAATTCAAGATAAGCCCCAGGGGTCTTGAGGTGATTATCGAGGACAGCGGGCTGAAGGCGAATCCCGAGTTAATCCGCGGCAGAGACCTCGATGACCTTAAACCCGGAGGACTCGGCGTCCACTTTATCCGGAGGACGTTTGATTGTGTAGAGTTTGATCCGAAGAAGCAGACCGGCAACAGGTTGAGACTCACAAAATATCTGAAAACCAAATATGAAAATTGAACTGATAAGTCACAGCAGTAATATCGTCATCGCGATCACCGGGGAGATCGACATGCACTCCTCGCCTGAACTGAGGGCGAGGCTTCTTGAACTTATCGGCAAAAAGCCCCCGGTCCTGTTTATAGATTTTACGAGTGTTTCCTATATCGACAGTTCGGGCATCGCCACATTTGTCGAGGGTCTGAAGGGGATGATGCCTTACGGCGGCAGACTGAAATTTGTCAGCATACCACCGAAGATAGCCGAAATATTCGGATTTGCCAAACTCGACAAGGTGTTCGAGATACACGGGAGCATGGACGATGCCCTCAGGCTCTGAACCGGCTTCAGCGTCGGCCCCCGAATCACCCCCTGAATCAGCCAATCGACCTCCATCCTGGCCTGAAGCAGCCCTGGGCGCGGTCGGCCGGCGGGTCCTATCGCTCCGCGGGGACATCCATGACGCGGCAAAGATCATCAACGATACCGCGTACTGGACCTTCATATCCCCGCTCAGGGGCAGGCCTGTCCGCTTCAGGGCAAGCATATCCGAGATGGTCAAGACCGGCTACAACTCAGTGCCGATCGTTGCGGTCATATCGCTGTTTATCGGTATCATACTTGCACTCCAGGCCGCCTATCAGCTGAAGCGGATGGGCGCGCTCATATATGTCGCAAATTTGGTCGGCGTATCGCTCACCAGGGAACTCGGACCGATCATGACCGCGATCATTGTCTCGGGCCGGAGCGGCTCTGCCTTTGCCGCTGAGATCGGGTCAATGAAGGCCGCTGAAGAGGTTGACGCCCTGACGACGATGGGAATCAATCCGGTGAGGTACCTGGTCGTCCCGAAGCTGATCGCCCTGATGATCATGGTCCCGGCACTCACGATTATTTCTGATTTCGTCGGTATCTTCGGCGGCTTTCTGCTGGCAATAACGGCCCTTGAACTTCATCCGTCCAATTATTTCCAGCAGACGGTGAATGCACTGCTGATTAAGGATGTTGTTACCGGTCTGCTCAAGGCATGGGTCTTTGGTATTGTGATAACCCTCGTCGGCGCATATCAGGGCTTTAAGGTCACCGGAGGCGCCGAAGAGGTCGGCAGGCGTACCACTGCCTCGGTAGTCACCTCGATCTTCCTGGTGATCATTGTCGATCTCTTTTTTACTGGGCTCTTTTATTACTTCACGTGATATGGAACCGGCGATAGAGGTAATAGGCCTGCAGACGCATTACGGTAACAGGGAGATCCTGAAGAATGTTACCGCTTCGATCCCGCGCGGCAAGACAACGGTCATTCTCGGAGGCAGCGGCTGCGGCAAGAGCACGCTGCTCAAACACCTTATCGGGCTTTTGAAGCCGACGAAGGGTCAGATCCTGATCAACGGCAGCGACATCACGCTGATGAATGAGGATGAGCTCAATGAGGTGAGGAAGAAGATGGGGGTCCTCTTCCAGGGGGCCGCGCTCCTGAACTCCCTGAGCCTTGGCGATAATGTTGCCCTGCCTATACGGGAGCATACCCGCCTGAACGAATCGACGATAAAGATCATGGTCCGTATGAAGCTCGATCAGGTGGGGCTTTCCGGGTTTGAGAACTTCTTCCCGTCGCAGCTTTCCGGCGGGATGAAGAAACGCGCAGGTCTGGCGCGGGCACTGGCCCTTGACCCGGAGATGATCTTTTTTGACGAGCCCTCTGCAGGGCTCGACCCGGTGACTGCGGCCGGCCTTGACGAGCTGATCCTGAAGCTCAGGAACGTATTCCGGATGACCAGTATCGTCGTAACGCATGAGATTGAAAGTGTTTTCAAGATTTCGGATTATGTTATCATGCTGGACGCGGGGAATGTCCTCTACCAGGGCGATCTCGCGGGGTTGAAGGCGTCTGACCATCCGAGGATCAGGATGTTTCTTGAACGGCAGCCCGAGCAGGAGACCTATTCCCCGGATGACTATTTCAAGATCATAGCAGGAGACTGAACGTGAAGGAAGAGATTAAGGCAGGCATTATTATCGTTGCATCGCTGCTGATCATGAGTGTCTTTGTGGTCCTGATCGGCGGGGGACAGTTTCTGAACAAGTACGACAAATATTATGTCAGGGTCCAGAATGCCGCGGGGCTTGAGACCGGGGCCCAGGTGAAACTCGGTGGTGTCAGGGTCGGACGGATACTGGGCATCAGGGAACCGGACGGGCCCGGCAAACCGGTCACGATCGAGATAGGTGTCAGGCAGGGCACCCCGGTCTATAAAGGGACAAAGGCGCTGATAACGCAGATCGGCTTTGTCGGTGATATCTATCTCCTGCTCACCGTCGATCAGACCACGAATGAACGGATAAAAATCGGTGAGGACATACCGTCCGACGCGACGGTAGAGTTCACGATGATGATGGCAAAAATGAACACGCTTGCGGAATCGGTCGACGGTCTGATCAAGGATGTTGACAAGCTCTTCAGCCCCCAGAACGTGCATAAGATCGAGAACCTGATTGTTGATACAAATAAGGCGATCGTCTCGGGCTCGGCTAGTCTCGACAAGGTTGCCGCGGGCTTCAAGTCAGCCTCTGCCAAGCTGGAGCTGGTCCTGAATGAGCTTGAGGGTCTGATAAAATCAAATAAGGGAGAGGTATCGGAGCTGATCAAAAAGGCGCGGGAAGACCTTGAGAAGGCAGGCGAGATGATCAAGAGCCTCGAGGAGACCTCCCGGTCGGTCGGCAAGACCTCGAATTCTGTTGATAAGGCAGTGGTACAGCAGTCACAGAACCTGGATGTCCTGCTGACGACGATGACCAGGACGACCGAAGAACTTCAGGAGCTCCTTTTGGAGATAAAGAACAAGCCGTGGAGCATTATCTATAAAGAAGGGAAAGGGGAATAAGATGCAGAGATTTTTCATTATTGCCTTTGCCATGATTCTGGCCATGATTCTGCTTATTTCGTGCAGTATGCCGGGGACCAAGATATACAGCCTGGCGGTCCCGGAAGAAAAGACCGTTTCAGGCAGCCAGACTGATGCATCGGTCAATCTCACAGTCCATTCCCCCCGCTATCTTGGCCAGTCGTATATCGCGTACAGAAACTCGCCTTACCAGATTGAGATGTCCCGATATTCCCGCTGGGACATGCCGCCGGTTGATCTTGTCAGGGACGCCTTCAGGGAAACGCTTTCGGCTGCCGGTCTGTTCAGAGAAGTGAAGGCCTCGGTCGTTACACCTGGCGGCTATTACAACCTCGATATAAACCTGAAGCGGTTCGAAAGATTGGATGAGGGGGAGACCTCGTTCTGTCAGCTCTTGTTCGAGGTGAAACTCCGTTCCCCGGAAGGGAATGAGGTCTATAAAGAGACGATATCAAAAACAGTAAGGCTTGAGGACAGGGGCTTTCCCAATCTTGCAAAGGTCCTGAGCAGTGCGTTGGCTGAAGGCATTGGACAGATTCAGGCCGGGATCGCAAAGGCGATAACAGGCACGAAGTGAAAAAAAGAGGCCTGCTCATCTGCATGAAATTCTTTCTCACGGCAATCGCGGCCCTTCTGCTTTTGGCCGGCATGGCGGCCGCTGCCGAGACGCGGGTCATAGAACTTGTTGATGGCAGCACGATAACCGGAGAGCTTCTGTCTCTCTCAGAGGGCGTCTACACAGTCAGGTCTGCTGCCCTCGGGACGATAAAGATCAATGAATCGAAGGTGCGCGCTATCCGGTCAAAGGGTCCGGCAGGTACTGCTGCAGACGCTGGCAGTCAGGTAAAGTCTCTGCAGGATGCGATGATGAGTCAGGCCGACATCATGAGCATGATTCAGGCCTTGCAGAACGACCCGGAGTTCCAGAAGGTCCTGAAGGACCCGGAGATCATGAAGGCTGTTCAGGCCGGCGACATAGCGGTCCTCACGGCAAATCCGCGGTTCATGCGACTGCTGAACAATCATGTCGTTCAGGAGATCAAAAAGAAGCTCGCCCCTTAGGGCTGTTGAAAAACTCTCATTCTGCCAGCTAAAGCCGTCATACCCGCGAAGGCGGGTATCCAAGAGTCTTTGAAAACATTGGATTCCCGTCTGCACGGGAATGACGAAAAAACATCAAAAAACACTTTTTCAACAGCCTG
>JBARHQ010000106.1:0-2040 GCA_049799315.1 Thermodesulfovibrionales bacterium
CGTAAAGCATTTCAGATGGCTTCTGCCATCCATAATAGCGGGAATATTTCTCGGGATTGACCTGGAGGTGTGGCATAAGACCATAATATTCCTCGGAGCAGGGCCTGCAACATTCCTGGGAAATTCCCAGATAATTTTTATTACGTTGTTTGCTGCTTTTATATTCAGGGAGAAGATACCCGTGCTGTATTATATAACTGTTGCCCTGGTGATGGTCGGATTGTATCTTCTGACGCCATCCGCAGCAGCAACGATAGGCCGGACGATCGGATATATGCTCGGACTGATAGTGGGCTTTACATACGCGGGCATGCTTATAGGCCTAAGATATGCCAAATCGCGTTCAGAAGGGAAATACCCTGAATTGCTTTCACTAAGCACGGTATTTTGCGTAGCCGCGCTTGTAATCGCTCTGTATACAGTAACGGTGGAACATGCTGATCTCGTGGTATGGGACGGCAGAAGCCACGCGATTATGATGGTTACCGCGTTCCTGTGCCAGACTCTCGGCTGGTATCTTATCAATAACAGCATTACAGAAATACCGGCCCATGAGGGAAGCCTGCTCCTGATGCTTCAGCCGCTGCTCGCTACAGTATGGGGATGCATATTTTTCGTGGAACCGCTTGGCGCCGTTCAGATTTTTGGTATTGTTCTCACGCTCGCGGGAATAATTGTCTATCAATTAAGATACTCCTCAAAAACATCTGGTGTCAGACTGGGATTTGAGGAGTAAGCTATAAGACCTCATGGCTCCAATTTAAGGGACATCCACATGCAACAGCGACGACCCTATCCCCCGTTACAATCACTGACGATTATAATCACAAATATGATCCCGCTCTATAACGTCTGGTATCATGGATGGAGCAGTTTCAAACTAATTCTGCTGTTTATTGCAGAGGGTGCAATCGTTGTCCTGATGGATTCGATCAAGAGCTTCTTCATTCCGAAAAATATGCAGAAGGGTGTTCTCGTTTTTGAGTTTGTTTTTCTCTTTTTCTTCGGTTTTTTTGCCATCCTGATCTTTGGTCGGGATGTGAACAGTGCGGATCTGCTGGAAACGATCCGATCTTCCTTTCAGGCCGCAAAGGTTATTCAGTTCTGGCCGGTTGTCAGCATTCTCGTGATGCGGCTGTCTCGCACGATACAGGAGCTGATGGCTTCAGGCGTCTTGGGCGGTGGCAGCCGACAACCGCTCTTCTACAGTGGGGGCGGATGGATGCTTCTGCTTTTTATTCTGGTCATGATTGCGCCGTTCATTGCCGACAAAAGTCCCAACCCCAACCCCATGGCCGGACTGATTGCCATCATTGTGCTCAAAACGCTGGGTGAGGTCTATATGCTCTGGGCACAGCGGATATCCAAATGACGTGATGTGGGAGGGGACGATGCCAAAAAGATCGACAAAGACAAATACGATTCGCACGACGCTGATCGCTCCCTGCGGAATGAACTGCCGCCTCTGTCGTGCATATATAAGAGATAAGAAGGCCTGCCCCGGTTGCCGTGGCGACGACAGTGTTAAATCGAAAGCCTGCGTCACGTGCCGAATCAAGAACTGTGAAAAGATAGTGCAAGGTAGAGTCAGGTATTGCGTCCGTTGCGACAGCTTTCCTTGTGATAAACTGAACCATCTGGATAAGCGGTATAGAACCAACTATGGCATGAGCATGATTGCCAATCTTGAGAACATCAGAAAGTTCGGCATAAGGCATTTCATTAGAAACGAAAAGGAAAGGTGGACCTGTCCGAAGTGCAGTAAGCTGATATGTGTTCATAAACCGCAATGCCTTTCTTGCGGACATAAGTGGCGTTAGAAAATTCTCCAACTGCAATAGTTTCGATTCGTGATACCTGTTGGTTGGTAAAGCCGAGATCGCAGCCCCATTAACCCCCATATTTTTCGCACGACTGCAAACAGATTTGCAGGTATGCAGGGGTACAAAGCAAGTTTATCTTTTATAATCAATGAGTTAGCGTTGGCATGGTCCGTGCAATACTATTAGCAAGAACTTAAACACGGAGGTTTTAAAATGA
>JBARHQ010000107.1:0-4423 GCA_049799315.1 Thermodesulfovibrionales bacterium
GAAGTTATTTATCGCCTGTTCGGGGTGAGCAAGAAAACATACAAAAAGGCGATAGGCGCCCTGTACAAAAAAAGGCTCATTATCATTGAGGCCGACGCAATAAAACTCAGTTCAGGGAAAGAAAGCACCCCCTCTTCTCAGTCCTCCGAGAATGGTTGAATAGCTCCCCTCCCTTGAGGGGAGGGGATTAAGGGGCGGGTGATATCGATGGCGTTACTTTAACTAACTTTTATTTCCTGAAAATCATCTCCAGAAACTTCTTCAGTTCATCCCATGATTTTTTGTCCGCGTCGGCGTTGTACCCGAGCGGGAGGTTGAACTTCTTTGCATATATGTCTGCGTCGGGATTGGTAAAGCTGTGGATCGCGCCGGGGTACGAGATGAATGTCAGGTCCGCACCGGCATCCTTCATCTCTTTTTTAAAGGCCTCTATCTGCTCTGCGGTAACGAATTTGTCATCCGCGCCATGGAGCACGAGTATCTTTGCCCTGACCCCACCGGGCAGGGCAGGTTTTACTGCCGCAAAACCTCCGTGAAAGCTTGCCACGCCTTTGAGGTCCGCGCCCTGGCGGGCCATATTAAGGACAATACCGCCGCCGAAGCAGTACCCGATTGCAGCGATATTTGCAGGATCAACCGGGCTTTGTTTTTTCAGAAAAGCCATTGCCGCCGTAAAACGTTTTTGAGCCATATCGAAGTTTTTCATCAGCTCCGAGGAAAACTTTCCTGCGTCTTCAGGGTGATCGGCCTGCTTGCCGTCGCCGTACATGTCGACGGCAAGGGCAACGTAACCCAACTCGGCGAGCATCCTGGCCCGTTTGCGGGCATATTCGTTATGTCCCCACCATTCGTGGACAACCAGCACCCCTGGCCGTTTACCCTTAATTTCCTTGTCGTAAGCGAGATATCCCTTCATCACCACGCCATCGGCGCTGTATGCAACCGTCTTTACCCTGATCGTTTTTTCTGCCCCGGCAACTCCGGCAATCATGAAACACAGCCCGAAGACCGCTAACAGTACAGATATGTTTCTCATGGGAACCTCCTGGTTATGATAATTTCTGTGTAGGGGCATGCGATGCAGGTCTTCCCCTGTATATAGGGACAGTATAGAAGACTTTGAGGTGACTTGCAACTGACAGGCGGGCGCGCGGCAAGCAGCGCCCTTACGGAATACTTCCTATAGCATCAAGCAACCCCCCGGGGGTTGCCTCGACACGAATGACTCTTAGCCCGGTCGCCTCTTCTACATCCTTCAGCGTGACATCATCCAGGAATATATCCTCATCCTCTTTCAATGCTGTATCGGGGACCAGCAGCGTGTCATAGCCGTCTGAATGGTCATGGAGCGTTCGAATAATATCACGGCCGGTCAGCAGGCCGGTGACAGTGACCGAGGTGCCGAAAAAATTATTGTCGACCGGCATTACCTCGACAGGCAGCCCTTCTTTTTCCTTCAGTCTCTCGATGAACCTCTTCAGGTAAGGATAAAAAGAGACACCGGTGACGGCAATGAACTTTCCCTCACATTTAAACTGTGCCGGGATTTTGACCTTCTTCGCCTGGCTGAGAAAGAGCGGGACCATCCCGACGCCATTTTCGATCTGGGGAAGTGTCCCGTAATCCCTCAGAGGAGGAAAGGCCAAGCCGGCCTTGATGAACATTTCATCAGAGCAGAAGACGACCGGATCTCCGTGTTTTTTCATAAACCGCTTCTGGAAGCTGAGCACCATCTGGATGGCCTTTGCAGCGTCATCCCCGGTTACCGGGGCCAGTTGCTGACGCCGGTGCATCGTGAGGCCGACAGGGACAACAGCGATCGATGAGACGTACGGGAAGAACCGGTACAGGTCCCTGATCGTGTTATGGAGCTCCTTCCCGTCATTGTATCCCGGGCAGAGGACGATCTGTGTATGCATCCTGATCTTGTGCGAGGCGAAAAATTCAAGTTCCTTCAGGATATCGCACCCCTTCGGCGTCCCGAGCATCCGGTTCCTGAGCTCTGTATTGGTAGTATGGACAGAAAGATAGAGCGGACTGAGCCGCTGTTCGATGATCCTCTTTTTTTCGTTTTCCTCGATGTTCGAGAGAGTCATGTAGTTGCCGTACAGAAAAGAGAGGCGGTAATCCTCGTCCTTGAGATAAAGAGATTTTCTCAGACCCTTCGGCAGCTGCTTCACGAAGCAGAAGATGCAGTTGTTTCTGCAGATCTTTACCTTGAACGGCCTGATGGTAATGCCGAGGTCCTCGTCTTCAGGAGCCGGGATATGCAGGTCATGTCTCGTTCCGCTCCGGTCATACATGAGATCGATGGCATCATATCCTTTATGGAACATCAGGTCGATGGCATCCCGGAGCTTATGCCCGTTGACCGTCAGCAACTGGTCCCCGGGCCTCAGCCCTGCGCGGTCTGCCGGACTGTCCGGCAGGACTTCTTCTATTTCAATCCCTTTTTTAGTCGCCATGGGTAAGTTTCAATCCCCTATAAAGATACTGTATTCCCGAGACCGCTGTCAGGGCGGCAGTGAGGACCACAAGAAAATCAGGGACCGGGGGGACAGACGGTACGGTTATGCTCAGGAGCACGTAGGCCAGCAGGATGAGCTGTGCTGCTATTGCAGCCTTGCCGAGCAGGACCGGCTCAATTTTTGACTTGTGATAAATAATTGTCAGGAGGAGCCAGCCGATGACAACGATCAGGTCCCTGCTTATGACGGTGATGGTCAGCCACTTCGGGATCCAGCCATAGACGGAAAATAGGATGAACGAAGTGACGAGAAGAAATTTATCTGCCAGAGGATCGAGAAAGGTTCCAAGCTCTGTTTTCTGGTTCGTGAGTCTCGCCAGAAGCCCGTCTAAAAGATCGGTGACCGAGGCGAGTATAAAGAGATACAGTGCAAGTCTGTATCTCCCATAGATAATGGCGGTCACAAAGCCCGGGATGATGACGATCCGCGTCACCGTCAGGGTATTCGGAATATTTATGACGCTCACCGGCTATCCTCTCCTGTCGTCCAGAGGTCCATCAGGGGATGTTGAACGGCGGTTCCGTATAATCAAGTTTCAGGCCGAGCTTCCGGTAACAGCCGGTTTTTATCTTCCCGGTCAGGTATGACTGCAGCACCTCTGCATGACAGCGCTCGACGCTGAACCCATATCGTCTGGCGTCGGCCACGGCCTCGCCGGCACGTTTAACGGCCGACTTCTTTTTTCCTTCGAGCAGGGCGAGTTCGGCCATGCCGAGACGCGTATAGATTATTCCCCTCGGGTCTCTTGTCTGTCTGAAAAACCCCTCAGCCTGTTTGAAGTTTGCCTTTGCCTCATCAAGGTTTCCGAGCATCTTGTGCGTCGTCCCGATGCTCCAGACCGTATAGGCATAACTGACGCGGTCGCCGATCTTGGTATAGATGGCTGATGCCCGGCTGAAACAGGCAAGGGCCTTTTTATAATCGCCGAGCATCCGATAGGCGTTGCCTGTCCCGCAATAGGAGTAGGCCATCCCGAACCGGTCTTTTATGCCGGCAAAAAGCCTGTTTGCGCTCTGATAATACTTCAGAGATTCCTTGAACAGGCCGGCGATACGGTGTGTGCCGCCCAGCCCGCAGAGGCAGTACCCTGTTGATGGTTTTGATTTTAGTCCCTTGAAGAGCTGGAGCGATTCATTGTAGGTGCTGATCGCAGCGGGAATATCGCCCTTGATCCTGAGCGTCCCGGCAATGGCCCAGAGTGCAAACGCTGCGGCGGGAACATCATTCTGTTTCATATAGAAGCTGAGCGCCTTTTTCGCGACGGTCATTGCGTTTTTCCAGTCGCCCCTGCCCCGGAAGGTGAGGCTGATATTGATCTGGGCGTCCGCAATTGAAACAGGGTCTTTCAGCTGCTGCGCAGTCTCAATAGCATTGATGTAATGCTTCAGGGCCAAATCAAAGTCTCCGGTCATCCTTGAGACGTCTCCGATCGCCATCTGGCAGTCGAGTATGCCCTGAAGATCTTCTTTAGAGGCATAGCCCTTCAATGCCTTCTGGAACAGCTCACGTGATTTTACATACTGGCTCTTTTTTCTCAGGTCCTCTGCCCGGGAGAATATTTTATGCATTGTCAAGCGTCCTCCTTATCTTTTCCATCGTAGCCCTGTAGTTGCCTGATTTGAAGAAGGCCGATCCCATCACGAGTATCCCTGCCCCTGCATCTGCCACTTCCCGGGCATTTTCAGGCTTCACCCCGCCGTCCACCTCTATCTCAACGGACAGCCCCCTGCCGGCGATCAGGTCCCGGAGTTGTCGTATCTTCACCAGGGCGTGCGGGATAAACTCCTGGCCGCCGAATCCGGGATTGACCGACATGATCAGCACCATATCCAGGTCATGGATTATGTCCTCAAGCATATGGACCGGAGTTGCCGGGTTTATCGAGACGCCTGCCC
>JBARHQ010000108.1:0-3513 GCA_049799315.1 Thermodesulfovibrionales bacterium
CATAATTTTTCTCATCAAGGGTCTTCAGGGCAGCCTCTGAGCTGCCCACACTGTCGACCTCATATCCCTCCTGTATAAGGACTCTTCTGAGGGATTCGCGGAGTGTCACTTCGTCCTCGACTATAAGTAATTTTTCTGTCACTGGTTTTTTCTTTGCCTCTGCTTACATCTTAACGCATTGCCCGGGAAATTGAAAATGGCCCGTCGTGGAGGTGTGTGGGACAATTTGAGAATTCCGAAAAAGTCTTGTATCCGTCATCCTCAGACTTGATCGGGGGATTCAGACAGCCCAAAATTCTTAACGCGCGACTTCGGTCACAGCCCTGATATCTTCGAAGGGGACAACCTGCAGAGCGTATCCGATACATCCTTGATCAGTGCTCTCATTCCCCTCCTTGGCAAAGAGGGGCGAGGGGAGATTTTTTGATTTAGTGTCCGGGCTTTTATTCTTTCGGAGCAGTATTTAGTAATTGCTCTCGCAAGTCAGCCAAGGTTTTTCCCTTCTCTGTTTTCCAAGAAGTCCAACCGTTAACCGTTTTTCTGTCGCTGCCCGCATCCTGAATTCCCGCTAAAGCTGCATAGCTTGGACTACTGAATGTTTGTCCAAGCAATTCTAATGAGCCGTCCTCTGAAATTGTCGCCTCGTATTTTTTCTGTTGTCCGTTTCTTGGTTTGTAAACCATAAATAACTTGTCGGAAATTTTAAGCAAGTTTGCAGAAATTAAATCAGAAAGTTCAACGTCATATTGTGCTATCTCTGTATTTGGTTTTTGTGGTTTGTTTTCCTCTTCTGTGTCAAGTGCTGGTTTAAACTCTTCAGGGAATTCATAAACAATATTTGTTGAATTGTTTAGCTCAACAAACTTGTTAACGATCCAAAGTTTAACCTTGTGTTTTTGCTGTCGAGCCCAATCTTTGAGGTCATTTGGAATGCTGTCAATAGGAATCCCAATAATTGGGTCTGTTTCTAAAATGTCACGAATTACTTTTCTTACGTCAACCGATGAAATTCCAAGATTTGCAAATTTCTCTTTAGTATAATCGTCTTGATTATACAGATCTGCTGATATATCTTCTAAAGTCCTTTTAGTAGTCAATTGGAGAGAGGCAACAATTTGTTTCGAAACTTGCTTTGCAATGTGATTCCAAACGTCATGATGACCAAGTTCAGCCTCAACGACATACCATTTTTTCTGTCCGAGATCGATGGCAAAACCATCAGGAATAGTCCCTGCTCCGTCGGCAGTTTTTATTTTTGTCTTTGGCAAATAAAACGAGTCAGGACCGAAAAGATATTCGTAATTGTCAACGATTACTTTTTCTAATTCGGATTCGCTGTCGAACGGTGATTTTATAAATTTCTTGTCGATAAAGATTAACATGTCAATTTACCTCTCTAGCGTTTAGGCCACTGATTTAATAGCACCCCTCAGTGAGTTTTTGTAATCGTCAAAATAACTTCGGTTGTTTAGTTGTTTCCTCGATCAGCTTGAGCAGTTCCTCATAGGAGATAGTCTTCACCCCGAGTTTTTTTGCCTTATCGAGTTTTGAGCCTGGATCATCGCCTGCCACAAGATAGCTGGTGTTTTTTGAGACCGCGGAAGTCGCATGGCCTCCATGCCCCTCGATGAGCGCTTCAACCTCTTTCCTAGGCTTTGGCATCGAACCGGTAATAACGAAGGTCTGCCCCGCAAGCGGCCCGGCAGCCTTTTTAATCTCATGATCCGGATTGGTTATCCTTATGCCAAGCTTTATCATAGAATTCAGAAGAGCGATATTTTTCGGGTCATTGAAGAAGGCCGAAACCGACGCAGCTATTTTTTCGCCCATCTGTCTTATGGCAATGATTTTTTCGGGAGATACGAAATAGAGGTCTTCCAGCCTTTTAAAGTTTTGTGCGAGGACCTTTGCCGCATATTCACCGACATGCAGGATGCCGATTGCAAAGAGAAACCGTGAAAGCACTGCATGCTTGCTTTTTTCGATGGCATCGATCAGATTCTGTGCAGACTTCTCGGCGAAGCGGGGGAGCTTAAGGAGGTCCTCTTTCGTGAGTTTGTAGATATCCTCAAAATGTTTTATGAGTCCCTGAGAGTAGAGAAGCTCCACATTTTTTTCTCCAAGCCCTTCGATCTCCATTCCGCCGCGCGAGGCAAAGTGCGCGAGCTTCTCCTGTACCTGTGCAGGGCAATGCAGGGATACGCACTTGACTGCAACCTCGCCTTCTTCACGCATAAGCACTGACCCGCATGCCGGGCATGTATCAGGGACCGGAAAATCTCTTTCTATGCCTGTTCTCTTCTCTTTCAGAACCATTACTACATGCGGGATGACATCGCCTGCGCGTTCGACGAGAACAGTGTCGCCGACCCGAATATCCTTTCGCCCGATCTCGTCCCAGTTGTGGAGCGTCGAGCGGGAGACTGTAACCCCGCCGATCTGCACCGGCTCAAAGACAGCAAAAGGCGTTATCACTCCCGTCCTGCCGACACTGCCCTGAATATCCCTGATTATAGTCGCAGCCTGATGGGCCTTGAATTTGTATGCAGTCGCCCAACGCGGCTCGCGTGTCTTCATCCCGAGTTTCTGCTGCAGTGAGAAATCATTTACCTTTACAACCGCGCCATCTGCCTCGAAGGGAAAGGATTGGCGTTCACCTTCAATACTGCTTACGGCATTGATTACCTCTTCGATACCTTTTGCCAGGATAAGGCCTGACGGCACAGGGAATCGGGTCTGTCTGAGCCAGTTAATAAGGTCTGCATGGCTTGTGAGCGCAAGTCCCCTTACTGATCCTATGCCGTAACACGAGAGAAAGAGTCGCCGTGATGCCGTGACCGAAGGGTCAAGCTGTCGTATGGACCCGGCTGCTGCATTGCGCGGATTTGCAAAGGGTGGCTCCCCGTCCTTTTCCCTCTGTTGGTTCAGTTTTTCAAAGTCAACAATGAGCATAAAGACCTCACCGCGTATATCGATATGCGCAGGGACAGTACCGCTACCGTCTATCTTCAAGGGAATGGCTTTGATCGTTTTAATATTTCTGGTCGCATCCTCGCCCTCATACCCGTCGCCCCTGGTGGCTGCCCTTGTCAGGACGCCATCTATATAGGTGAGTTCTATGGCCAGCCCATCGTATTTCGGTTCAACAGTGTACTCAATCACGTCATCAAAGCCGAGCAGTTTCCTGTTCCGTTTGTCGAACTCTCTCAGTTCGTCGGGGCTGAAGGCGTTGTCGAGCGAGAGCATCGGCTCCGCATGCTTCACCTTGGCAAACTTCTCAAGCGCAGGAGCCCCGACCCTCTGAGTTGGCGAGTCCGGAAGGACATAGTGGTATTTTTCTTCAAGGTCTTTAAGCCTGCGAAAGGACTGGTCATATTCTGCATCTGACATAACCGGCGAATCGAGGACATAATAAAGGTATGCGTGATAATTGAGCTCCTTTACGAGCCCTTCGATTTCTTTTTTGATTTCTGGTGGAATAGTGTGAGTCATGATATGGGTTTTATTTTGTAT
>JBARHQ010000109.1:0-1632 GCA_049799315.1 Thermodesulfovibrionales bacterium
CATAATTTTTCTCATCAAGGGTCTTCAGGGCAGCCTCTGAGCTGCCCACACTGTCGACCTCATATCCCTCCTGTATAAGGACTCTTCTGAGGGATTCGCGGAGTGTCACTTCGTCCTCGACTATAAGCAATTTTTCTGTCACTGGTTATTTCCCACCTCTTCTTACATTTTACCGCATTGTCCGGGAAATTGAAAATGGCCCGTCGTGAAGGTGTGTGGGACAATTTGAGAATTCCGAAAAAGTCCTGGATCCGGCATCCTCGGGCGTGACCCGGGGATCCCGTTTAACAGTGTTGACAGGCAGCTCGGTCTGTTGGTAGTATTTATTCATACCATAAAAAAGGAGTGCAATCATGGCAACAGCAGTCAAGAAAACCATATCACTTCCTCCGGATCTTGCGAACGAGGCCGAGACAATCGCCAAAGAGGAGGGAAAGACCCTGAGCGCATTCATTCAGGATGCTCTGAGACTCGCGCGAAAAGAGAAAATGAAGAGGGAGTTTCAGGACATGCAGGGGTACTGGAGCCGAAAGGCAAGAGACAAGGGAATCCTTACAGAAAAAGACCTCGAAAGATACCTCAAAAAATGAGGGTTGTCTTTGACACAAATATCTTCATATCTGCATTGACCTTCCCCGGGGGGAGAGCCGATGCGGCCGTGATGAGAATCATTAATGGCGACGATACCCTTGTCATCTCCCGCGAGATCATCGACGAAGTCCTGACTGTGCTGGCGAGAAAATTCAGTAAAGATGCAGAGGCCCTCAGCAGAGTGGCAGTCAATCTCGCAGGCCTTGGGGAGCTGGTTCATCCGACTGAAAGACTTAAAGTCCTTGAGGACGAAGCTGATAACCGTATCCTCGAATGCGCTGCTGCAGGAAATGCTGTCTTGATCGTCACCGGTGACAAGGCCATGCTTATGCTGAAGAAGTACCGGAACATAAAGATCATACCCCTCAGTGAGTTTTTGTAATCGTCAAAATAATTTCTGCTGCCTATTCTTTCCGAGCTGTTGCCTTGTCGAGTTTTGAGCCCGGATCAGCATCTGAAAAAGTCCCCCATCCGTCATCCTCCGACTTGATCGGGGGTCCAGGGTGTCTTCAACGTAAATGATATTCGAAACGGGGCTCTGCCCCGAGCCCCGGATACTTTTCTTGCCCGCCCAAGAAAAGTATCCAAAAGAAAGGCGCCCCGACGAAAATATCACCCTGCGGGCCGGGCTGCTCGGTCAGCCGCGCTGAATTTTGGGAACTCGCTCCGCTCAGACAGCCCAAAATTCTTAACGCACGACTTCGGTCTCAGCCCTGATATTTTCGAAGGGGACAACCCGCATGGGATACCCAATACATTTTCTTTCGGTGTTCTCATGCCGCTCTTTGGCAAAGAGGGACGAGGGGAGATTTCCTGATTTAGTGTCCGTGCTTTTATTCTTTCGGAGCAGTATTTAGTAATTGCTCTCGCAAGTCAGCCAAGGTTTTTCCCTTCTCTGTTTTCCAAGAAGTCCAACCATTAACCGTTTTTCTGTCGCTGCCTGCATCCTGAATTCCCGCTAAAGCTGCATAGCTTGGACTACTGAATGTTTGTCCAAGCAATTCTAATGAGCCGTCCTCTGAAATTGTCGCCTCGTATTTT
>JBARHQ010000110.1:0-9696 GCA_049799315.1 Thermodesulfovibrionales bacterium
GGCGCCAGGTTTATATAGGGACAAAAGGGGGCCTCCACACAGCTCATGCAGAAAAAATCCTCAAGGGGCTGCGCCCGAAAATTTCCTGCATCCATCTCCACCACGGTGTCTGAGAGGTACCTGAGGGAACTCCCGATATACTCCTCCATGGTGTATTTATCGCGGCAGGTGGGGATCCACTTCATACTGATCGTATTAAGAGAATAAATTCCTGCCTTCTCAACCTCCATGCCTTTTGCCTTCAGCATGGCTGCGTAGAGGGGCAGCTGGAGGCCCTTGCCGGATTTTATAACCGCAGATCCTATGTCTGCAGCGCCTGTCTTGTAATCTATGATGCGGAATACATTATTGCCTGCGTCGACCCTGTCTATCTTCCCCCTGAGAGAAACGCCGGGGAGCACTTCTTCCTTCTTTATATCCATCTCGAGGCTGAAAGGAAGAAAGCCTTCTTCCCTGAACTCTGACTCCATATCCAGGATCTTCGGAAGCACCTGGATGAATGATTCCTTTAACAGCAGGGTCCAGTAGGGTTCGAGGTGATAGTGCTGCACCGTCGCATCAAATATTGAGGCTGCCCGCAGCTCCATGCCGCTGACCGGCATTTCATTGTTGACGGGGTCCCTGAAGAGCTCTTCCATCACCTTGTGGAATATGGTGCCGAGAAGACGGGCCTCGATTTCATATTCTGATATCCGGGAGGCCTCCAGCCTCAGTAACTTTTCAATAAAAAAGCGCCTGGGGCAATTTCTGAAGGCATCGACATCCGTTACCCGCAGCGGCATGGCCAGTTCCTTCTTCAGAATTCTGGCTATTGTCTTCTTGCCGGGGGTTATCTCCCTTATATGCTCCTCAAAGGGCCTGAAGCCTTTCCGCGTCTGCAGTTCATCCAGGCTTAAGATGCCATAAGTCTTTTCCCTGCTTTCCCTGCCCCAGGGCAGATAGGGGGACTGCAGGAAGACCGTGTCTCCCTCAAGCGACGGGTAAGAGAGATGGCGGTGGGCTGATGCCCCCGTGACCCTCAGGAAATAGACCTTCTGCGTGTGGAGATAGGTGTTCAGATCGATCATCCCGAACTCCCTTCTGACGCTGTCGGGAAGTACGTGGTCGACCGGCGGTTTTGACGGCATATCCCCGTCCTTCAGTCCGCAGAAATAGAGATAGTCCGGCTCAAGCCCCCTTGTCTCCGGGAATTCCATTACCTGTATGCCTTCGCCTTCATCCCCATATTCGGGAGTATTCAATATGTGTCTCAGAAATTCCGCGTACCTGGCCAGAGTCACGGTCTCCTTTCCGGAAAGTTCAGGAATAGTCTTCAGGAATTCCAGGGCGTCTTCCAGCCGCCTTTGTAAAGGATCGTCGGCAGTAAAGCCGAGTTCATTCATGACCGTAATTATCAGTGCATGATAATTCTCGGGAGTTGATCCTCCTCTGACACTGATCAGGGGTACCAGCAGGCTGAAGATATGCTCGAGTGCCTCGGCAAGAGGGGCGAGGACCTTTTTGGCGGCTATGTCCGGATTGAGGTTTTCCCATGCCTCCTTACCTTTCACTATCCCGGATTTAAGTGATATTGACGGTATCCATTGCCTGAGGAGCTCAGGTATCCTGGTAAAATGCGGAGAGTTCAGGAAGGTGGTAAACTTCTGTCGGGGGAAATCGTCGGCAACTGCTTCAATAAGGTATAGCAGGTCGCGCAGAGGGCCCTTTTGTGCAAAGGTCCGCTGCGTCGTAATGCTGAACGGCAGGCCATAGCGTGTAAGGACGCGCTCAATAAGCTGCCGGTAATGAGAGAGCTGTGGAACAGTGAGGACCACGGAGTCAGTCTGTTTGATAGATCCTGCAATATAGAGGTTCTTGATATGTCGGGCTGTACCCTCAACCTCATCCTCTACGCTGTTATACTTTATATATGAAAGGTCCGGCATTCCGTCGCTGGGCCCGTTTCCCTGGAAATCGACCTCTCGAACCTCATAGGCTGAACAAAGACGCTGCAGATATCCGTCCGGACCATAAACGACTTCATCCGGCCCGGGCATAAAGGGATGGGTGATAAACACGGTGTCGGATTTTGCTATAAGCGCCTCTGCGAGATCAATTTCTGCGTGGGTCATATCGTAAAAACCGTCCACGAGCAAGACCTGAAACCTGGAGGAGATATTCCGGACCGCAGCCGTGCCCCTGATAAGGATGTCGTCTTCGTCAGCATATCCTGCTGACGCCAGGCTGGACTGGTAACGCTCAAATATCTCAAATGCATTATCCAGACCCCTGAGCATGTCGTCAGGCAGGCCTCTGCGGTGATAGATATCATGCAGCTCCAGGCGGACAGACTGAAGGTCGCCGGAGGGATGGTGCTGCTTTATCTCCTTCAGGATAGAGGACAGGATGTCTGCATAACCTATTGCATGCCCTGAAATCTCAGAAATGAGGAGAGGTATGAGGGTATCAGGAAAAACCCGGCTGCGGATCTCGGCTGCAAAGAAGCTCCGCGCCAGCTGTTTGAGAGTGCTGAACCGCGGGGGGATGTAGGGGTTTACAACAAGGCGGTGAAAACGTCTTTGGGCGTCCCTCAGTTTTCTTGGAGTTGGTGCTATATAGAGGACAGGAGAATAGTCAGGGGGCTGAGTGCAGCTCACGCCGTCCCTCAGTATTCTGTCGGTCACCCCGCGGGAAGAGACCGGAAATTTCAGGAGGCGTATGTCCGGCTGTTTGTCAACCACGGGGAGTTTTACTGAATCTCTCATTCGGGCCTGTCCTGCGTAACGTCCTGCCTTTATCGGGGCTAATCCGGAAACGGTTAATCAGGTGGTTACTGTCCAGATCACTATGACAGAAGAGAGACAAACAGGCAGCCTCAATGGAGTGTCAGCGTCTTTTGGTCTGCAATCAGGTCAAGGAGCACAGAGACCGCCTCGCGCACATACGCATCCTCGCGTACCTCTTTGTTCCAGAGTTCCTTTTTTTCATCCTCGGACAAGACGCCGGTGGATTTCCTGTCAGCACCATGCCGGCCGTGCGGCCCTTTGCTTTCTTTTTCCCTCATAACGCGTGTCTCTTCGAGTTCCTTTTTCGCTGTTTCGATATTCATCGACCTGACGGTTTTTTTCTGTTCATCCGTGATTATTCTGCTGAAGTCCTCGATTTCCAGGAAATCTTTCTTTGTCTTTACTCTCTGCACACTCTTTCCCCGCAGTTCCGGGATATGCGCAACCGGGTTTTTCCATCTTGTGTATATTGCTGCGTTGATGGTGTCCCAGGGGAGCGCGTAATCGAGATGCTGTTCGCCGCTCTTCAGCCCGGTGAACCTGTCAGGAAGGACAATGTCCGGGGTTATGCCGCGGTATTGGGTGGACGCACCCGTTATGCGGTAAAACTTTTGTGTTGTCAGCTTCAGCGCGCCGAGAGGCTTTAGATGGTCCATATTCTGAAAAGGCATCTCATCGTTGAGGTCGATGATCGTCTGGACCGTCCCTTTCCCGTGCGTATGCTCTCCGCCGATAATGACTGCGCGGCCATAGTCCTGGAGAGCCCCGGCAAGGATCTCTGATGCCGAGGCACTGAACTTGTTCACCAGCACAATAATCGGCCCGTCATAGATGGTATCGTCATCATCGTCGGACAGGACCGAGACCTTGCCGTCGATCCCCTTTACCTGCACCACCGGACCATTCTTTATAAACAGGCCTGCTGTCTTAACCGAGTCAGTCAGGGCGCCTCCCCCGTTGTTTCTCACGTCGAGTATCAGTCCCTCTATTCCTGAGGGCTCAAACTTCTTCATCTCTTTTCTGACATCATCAGTAGAGTTGCGGCCATTGCCGCCGAATCTCGTCTTTTCAAAATCACGATAAAAGGTCGGTATCCTGATATAGCCAAAGGCTTTTCCGTTCTGCTCATCCTTCAGCAGCATGCCTTTGACAAAACCATCTTCGAGCTGGACCACATCGCGAATGAGGGTTATCGCAGCAAGCGCACCACCCGGCTTTTTCACGGTCAGCGTTACTTCAGTCCCTTTTTTGCCGCGGATATGTTTAATGGCATCACGGAGTTTCATGTCTGATATTTCGACCGGATCGTTTTTCCCCTCGCGGACTTTCAGGATCGTGTCCTCGGGCTGAAGCGAACCCTGACGGTACGCAGGCCCACCCGGTACGATGCTCACCACCTTGACATAACCGTCTTCCTCCTTGAGCGTGGCTCCGATGCCTTCAAGCTGTCCCTTCATGCCGATGTCAAAATCTTCCTTGTCCATCGGCGGCAGATAGTCCGTATGCGGATCAAAGGCCTTGGAGAAGGCATCAAAATAGCGGTCATAGCGGTCTCGGGGCTTTTCCTGCATCAAGCGGGTGAAGATCGTCTCATAGGTCTTCAGGATCTTCTCGCGGGCGGTCCCTGCGAGTTCCTGATCGGACTTGACCGCTTTTTTGTGATCAGCCTGCTCGTCTTTCTGGAGGGCCTTCTCATCTTCAAGAAGAGTAAGATAACGGTGCAGCACCTGATATTTCAGGGTCTTTCTCCACCGCTCTCGCAGCTCGGTCATCGATGTGCAGAACTCGATTTTATCGAAATCCGTTTCGATCGTTTCATTGCCGGTAAAATCGAACTCCTGAGACAGGATCTCGCGGACCATGTCTCTGATCAGGGGGATGCGCTGACCCAGAAGCTCTGATGCCCTGACAGGCAGTTGTATATTTCCGGCCTTCATCTCATCGTCGATCCTATCCGCAAAGACGTTCAGTTTGTCGATATCCTCCCTGATAAGATACCGTTTCTGAGGGTCGAGCTGTTTCAGGTAAAGTCTGAATGCGGCCTTCGAGAGTTCATCATCGATCTTTTTTCCGGCGAAATGGTACTTCCCGAGGTCGTTAACAAGAATATATGACAACAGTTTTGCTCTGTTTTCCTCGACCTTAGCCGGGTCATCATTTCCATGGGAGGGGGCAAGGTTGAAGGAGAAGAGACAGAGAATTAGAACGAGCAGAAGTTTTCTGAGTGTACCAAGTCGCATGTTTTATATTAACGGTATATTTCATGGTTTAGCAACATGATCATCTCAGCTGTAGTCCGGCATCAATATTGTGATGAACTTGTTTAGAGTCTACTATGTAAGGCTGTCCTTCCCGAAGTTCTTAATCGGGAATCCAATTTTTCAAATAGTTATAACCTCAATGGATACCCGCCTCCGCGGTATGACGACTTTTTACGAAGCAGTCAATTGCTGTCATAATATTCATTTGAAAGTATGTCATGGAAGTTGCTATTCTTGATGAACTCGTAAAAAATCAAAATGAGACGATATTCCAATACATTATTGAGGAGAGCAGATGGGATTTTTTGACAGGCTTAAGCAGGGGTTGAGCAAGACCAAAAAGAACTTTGTCGAGAAGGTTGAAACAATCTTTACCGGCAGGGCCATCGACGCCGGGACGCTGGAGGAGCTTGAGGAGACGCTGATCCTTTCAGACATAGGCGGCAGGAGTGCTGCAGAGATCGTCGGTCACCTGAAAGAGAAGGTGGATAAGGGAGAGATGAGGGATTCGTCCCTTGTCAGGGAATTTCTGAAGCAAGAGATGACCCGTATGCTCGGTACGCCGCAGCCTCTTGTGGTCTTCGGTGAGAAGCCTTTTGTCATCCTGACCGTCGGGGTCAACGGGGCCGGCAAGACGACAACGATCGGCAAGCTCGCTGCCCGGCTTCGGGACCAGGGCCACTCGGTCCTCCTGGCGGCTGGAGACACCTTTAGGGCCGCTGCTATAGAGCAGCTTGAAATATGGTCGGACAGGGCAGGGGCCCAGCTCGTCAAGCACCAGAGCGGGTCCGACCCGTCCGCCGTTGTGTTCGATGCGGTTGAGGCAGCCCGTGCCAGGGCTGTTGATGTGGTCATCATCGATACTGCCGGCAGGCTCCATACCAAGAGTTCTCTCATGGAAGAGCTGAAAAAGATGAAACGCGTCTGCGACAAGGCAATGCCGGGATCGCCTCATGAAATACTGCTGGTTGTCGATGCCACGAACGGTCAGAATGCCCTGAGGCAGGCGGAGATATTCAATGAGGCGGTCGGCCTGACCGGGATAGCGCTAACGAAACTTGACGGCACGGCAAAGGGCGGCATTGTCTTTGCAATAAAAAAGGAACTCAATATTCCGGTAAAACTGATCGGTGTCGGCGAAGGGGTCGACGACCTCCAGGACTTTGTCCCCGCAGAGTTTGTCCGGGCACTCTTCGAATAAAGACGGTCAGCTTTTTGGTTCCAGCGCTTCTTTAAGCCTGATCTCTACTCTCCTGTTTTCAGCCCTCTGCAACGGAGTGTCGTTAGGCAGCAACGGTTTCCGATCCGCATTCCCTCTCACAAAAAAACGGGATGGGTCAACGTCGCTATGAGCGACAAAATATTTCAGTACCTTTGTTGCCCTTGCTGCTGAAAGCTCCCAGTTTGAAGGATACAGACGGGTCTTGATAGGTATATTGTCTGTATGGCCGTCTATCTCTACCAAAAGGGCCGGATGCTGTCTTATTATATTCCCTATCTTATCAAGGACAGGTTCAGAGGACTTCAGTATTTCTGCTTCACCGGGATTGAAGGTCGCCTTTTCTTTAATCAAAATAAGCATTTCACCCCCGCTGGCCCGGACTGTTATCCCGTCTTCAGATGCAAGACCCATGATTTTCGATACCAAATTGTCCTTTGCGGCCGGTTGATCATGCGTGATGGCTGGCATGGCAGTGGCTGTTGGCTGGCTGGTTTTTATTTTTGACGCCCTGTCGACAGTCAGGGCAAAGATGAAGAAGACGAGAAGCAGGGTAAGGAGATCGCTGAGGGTTATCAGCCAGTTGCTGTCGCTGTCCAGCTCATGGTTTGACATTACGGCAGACCTTTTTCCATAAGAGGTGACTTTTTCTTTATTAGCTGAGTTGAAATTCATCATCTGCTTTTACCCCTTTGGTTTCAGATGCCTTTAACAGCCAGAACTTTCTCAGTCCTCTGCGCAGGCTGATCTGCTCTTGTCCCGTATCCCTTAAGTCTTTCCTCTATCCGCAGGGGGTGCTCACCCCTTTGGATGGCCAGAATTCCTTCAACGGTCATGGACATTATCATCTCGGCCGAAACTGCACGGTCAGCAAGACGGGCGCTCAACGGCAGCATGATAAGGTTGGACACTATCACCCCATAAAGGGTCGACATAAGTGCACTCGCCATCAGTGGCGCCAGGGTTTCAACTGAATTCAAGTGGCTGAACATCTTGATCAGGATCATGACTGTGCCTACAAGACCAAATGCCGGGGTCAGTCTTGCAAGAGTCCGGAGGATATTCTGACCGCTCTGATAATTCATTATCCTGGTTGACATCTCCCTTCCCATGCCATATCGGATCTCCTCGTTCCGGTAACGATTTAACATGAGGTCCATGCCGAATGAGAGATAGTCATTCTTCAGGTTTTTTATCTCCTTCTCCACTGCGCGGATGTCTGCCCTGCGATGGGTCCTGGATAACTTCACAAGGTCCCTGATCAGGTCATCCCTTCCGTAATCATTGCGAAAGGTCTCGAATACGTCACATATCATCGTCCTGATCCTGGCAAAAGGAAACCCTATGATCAGACCGCAGATACTGCCCCCTATAACAATAACAAGGGCCTCGGGATTGATAACGGAAATCCCGGAATCTCTCAACATTAAAGCAGAAAATATGGCCATTCCGAATATCAGAGCTGCACTCAATATCAAATTCATTTCAGACCTCCGTCACTTTGCTTTTTTATGTATCCTCTTAAATTAACGCAAAGTTTATGCCAGACGAATATCCATGAATTTGGGCCAGTTCAGGGAAGAAATGCAGCAAAAAAGGGTCTTTATTTCCATCCGGGTAGGCATTTTTTTCCTGATAACCGGCTATACCTCCAGCACCAACAGAAAAGAATGTCTTTGTTAATCAGCCTTACTAAAGCCCGTACTCTTTCCAGCGGGAGTCGACAAGCTTCTTTATCTCATCTGACATGAAGATCTCATCCGGCCATTCGCGCATCATGCCTTCCTCCCGCGTTTTGCGGGTCGCATCTATGCCCATCTTCGACCCATAGCGGGGCCAGTTTGCGGCATGGTCAAGGGCGTCGAGCGGACCGTCGGCAAAGACCGTGTCTCGCTTCCAATCTACATTATTCAGGACGCGCCAGGCGGTGTATGAAAGGTTTTGGACATCGACATCGTCGTCGACCACAATCAGGAGCTTTGCGAACATCATCTGTCCCTTGCCCCAGAGGCCGCTGATGATCTTTCTTGCATGACCGGGGTAGCTCTTTTTAATCGAGATGATCGCAAAATTATGGAAGACGCCTTCCATCGGGAGACAGATATCCCTGATCTCAGGGAAGTCGAGTTTGATCAGCGGGAGAAAAATCCTCTCAGTCGCCTTGCCCATGTAGCAGTCTTCCATCGGCGGTTTTCCGACGATCGTTGTGGGATAGACCATGTCCTTGCGGTGTGTTATGCAAGTGACATGGAAGACCGGGTAAGGATCTGCAGGGGAATAGAAGCCGGTGTGGTCGCCGAACGGACCCTCAATGCGCGTCTCGCCCGGGTCGAGGTATCCCTCGATCACCAGCTCGCTCTGTGCCGGGACTTCGATGTCGGACGTGATGCATTTTACCATCTCGACCGGAGACTTCCGGAGGAACCCGGCAAAGAGCATCTCGTCGATCGCTTCAGGCAGCGGGGCGCTGGAGGCATAGATGACAGAAGGGTCCGCGCCGACGGCGATCGCTGCCGGCATCCGTTTGCCGAGTTTGGCATATTTGTCATAATGCCGCGCCCCGTCCTTATGGATATGCCAGTGCATGCCTGTTGTTGTTTTGTCATAGACATGAATCCGGTACATGCCGCAGTTCGGACGTCCGGTCTCAGGGTCTTTGGTGAAGACCATCGGGAAGGTTATGAAACGGCCTTCATCCGATTGCTGGCCATCGCCCGGCCAGCATTTTATGATCGGGAATTTTGAAAGATCGGGGTTGTCTTTTTCGATCACCTCCTGACAGGGCGCGTTCGAGACCTTTTTCGGGAAATACTGTGACATTTCAAAGAGCTTCGGAAGAAGCGCGAGTTTTTCGAGAAGATTTTTCGGGGGTGTCTGATTCAGCAGGTCCTGGATGCGGGTCGCAATGTCATCGAGTTTATTCACTTCGAGTGCAAGAGACATCCTCTCAAAGGACCCGAAGAGGTTGATAGCGACGGGGAACGCTGACCCCTTCACCTTCTCGAATAGAAGGGCCTTTCCGCCCCCGGGTGACTTGCATATCCTGTCGGTTATCTCGGCTATCTCGAGAATGGGGTCAACCTCTGCCCTGATCCTCAGCAGCTCGCCTCTTTTATCGAGGAGTTGTATAAATTCACGTATGTCTTTGTATGCCATAATTCCTCCGAAATGATCGATTTATTGGCTGTGTATAAAGTTAAGAAGTTGTCATCCTCGGGCTTGACCCGGGGATCCATGGTTCTATAGGCTCACCGTGACATGTATTGTGTCACCCTGAGCTTACCGAATGGGTGGATTCCCGATAAAGGCCTTCGGGAATGACGGAACAAAACAGACTTTAAGCACAGACTTTATTTGCAGTGATTATTTTATCACAGAGTACCACTGAGATGTGAGGTTCCTTTCCTGTCTCTACGGGTTCATTAGGTCGGGAAGATTTTCCGCAGAGGGA
>JBARHQ010000111.1:0-4156 GCA_049799315.1 Thermodesulfovibrionales bacterium
CACAAACGATGGAGGGGAGGACGCAGCCGGGATACGAGGGACATCAGACTGCCGGCCTGTCAAAGTGACGACAGCTGCATCTTTGTCTCTGCGGAACCGGCCATCGCGTTCAATCAGCTCCCGGGACTGTTCTCTCAGGATAATCAGTTCCCGGGACCGTTCTCTCAGGACAAGCGGATTGGGAAGTGAATTCTGCTGACGGACCTTTTCCTGGATGCCGGTGTCAGGACGTTCGTCCTGCATATACTGAGGGATGATCGCATGTGATATCTTGTCGATGGTCATGGTGGTATCCGCAGTCTAAAAACCTCTCTGTTTATAGTTTATCAAACTACCTCCATAAGATAAAGCAATTACTTTTGCGACCGGGCGATTGGACCCGGGCGTCTCTGCTTTACAAACCACCCTGCTTCTTTTATCATGTAAAGACCATGCAGAGCTTACGATCATGAAATCCTGCCTTCGGCTGGCGCTTGCCCAGATCAACCCTACTGTCGGTGACCTCTCGGGCAATGCAGCGAAGATCGTCAGGTATCTGCGTCAGGCAGAGAAAAAACAGGCCGACATCGTCGTCTTTCCTGAACTCGTGCTGACAGGGTACCCTCCCGAGGACCTTATCCTCAAGCCCCAATTTATTCTCGACAATATTGCGGAGCTCGGGCGGATAAGCAAAAAGGTCCCCGATATAACGGCCATTGTCGGATTTATCGATTATGGCCCCGACGGGGACATATGCAGGAAGATATATAATGCTGCCGCTGTCATACATAACGGCGAAATCATCGATATTTACCATAAGGTCATGCTCCCGAACTATGGGGTCTTTGATGAGATGCGGTACTTCACCCAGGGAGGACGGGTCCCTGTCTACCGGATGCATGGCGTGCGGTTCGGGATCAATATATGCGAGGATATCTGGCACACGGATGGCCCGGCTAAATGGCAGGCGCGGGCCGGGGCTGAGCTGATCATCAATATCAATGCTTCACCCTACGAGATCGGAAAACCCCAGACAAGGGAAACGCTGATAAAACAGCGGGCCGTTGAAAACAGTGTGTGCATAGCCTACCTCAATACCGTGGGCGGCCAGGACGAACTCGTCTTCGACGGCAACAGCATGGTCTGTAATCATGAGGGAGTCATCACTCTTCGGGGGAGGCCTTTTGCCGAAGATCTGCTGCTTGTCGATATCAATGTCGCAAAAACCCGGCAGCAGAGAAGGAGAAGACAACCGCCCTGCGCCATAGCAGGGGAAGAGACAGCCCCTGATGTTGTTGAAGTCAGTATACCTTCGAAGCGGCGTTGTCCTGAAAAAACCGTGGCCGCGAAAAAAACTCTCAGTCCTCAGGTCTGGCCGGTCTGGGAAAACGAGGTCTATAGTGCCCTGGTCCTCGGCACTGCCGACTATATAAGCAAGAACGGGTTTAAGGGTGCAACGATCGGGCTGAGCGGCGGGATCGATTCATCGCTGGTTGCGGCGATTGCTGCAGATGCAATCGGAAGGGAGCAGATCACCGGGGTCTTCATGCCGTCACAATATACCTCAGAGGCGAGCCGTGAAGATGCATTCGAGCTGGCTGAAAATCTTGGCATCCGCATCCTTGAAATACCGATCGGGCCGGTCCTGAAAGGCTACAAGAAAAGTCTCTCGGATATCTTCAGCGGACTGCCCGAGGACACCACTGAGGAAAACCTTCAGGCAAGGATACGGGGCAACCTCCTGATGGCGCTCTCGAACAAGTTCGGGTGGCTTGTCCTGACAACCGGCAACAAGTCGGAGATGAGTGTCGGGTATGCAACGCTTTACGGCGATATGGCCGGAGGGTTTGCCGTGATAAAGGATGTTCCGAAGACTCTCGTCTACGGTATCTGCAGATGGAGAAACCTGGCCTGTTGTCAACCGGTCATCCCCGGCCGGGTGCTGGTGAAGGAGCCCACGGCAGAGCTGCGGCCGGACCAGAAGGACAGCGATTCACTGCCTCCCTACGATATTCTCGACCCGATACTCAGGGCGTATATCGAGGACGAAAAAACATTCGCAGAGATCCTTGAACTTGGGTATGAGCCGGCAACAGTAAAAAAAGTGATAACTCTGGTCGACCGGAGCGAGTACAAGCGAAGGCAGTCACCGCCCGGCATAAAGATCACGACGCGCGCCTTTGGCCGCGACTGGCGTTTCCCAATAACCAACAGGTACAGGAGCTTTTAATGAAAAACCAGGCCCCCTCTCCTTTTTCCTCTTCCTCCAGGGGCGATAACGCCCCCACCTTCGGCACCCCCTCTTACCTTAAGAGGGGGAAGGGGGAGTTAATTTTCCCGATCGTATTTATAGTCTCCTTTTTCTTCTGCTCTGCGCTCCCTTCTTTCGGAGCTGACAAGGAGGGATTCCCGGTCAAAAAACAGCCCGAACTTCAACAGATCAAACCAAAGAAGCCGGTCAGGATAAAACTGAAGAGAACAGCAAAGGACGACTACAGCTGGGAGCTGACCGGCGATGACGCTGATGAGATCATCCAGACCGACCGCAGGCTCAGGAAGGTCCTGGGTACAAAATAGATGTCAACCGGCACACTCTATATCGTGGCGACCCCGATCGGGAACCTTGAGGATATAACCCTTCGGGCACTCCGCATTCTCAAGGAAGTGGATGTCATTGCTGCAGAGGATACGCGCCATTCAGGGAAACTCCTGAACCACTTCGGCATATCAAAACCCCTCATCAGTTACTGGGGGGAAAAGGAAAAGACAAAGGCCGAGGAGGTGCTCTCAATCCTGGGTTCAGGCAGGTCGGTCGCACTCATCTCTGATGCCGGGACCCCGGGGATATCAGATCCCGGCACAGTCCTTATCAGCAGAACAATCGAGTCCAATATCAGCGTTGTCCCGGTACCCGGGCCTTCTGCACTTATCAGCGCCCTGTCCTTATCCGGATTTTCGACTGCTGAGTTCGTGTTTGTCGGCTTTCTTCCCCCCAAGCTGACGTACCGGATGAAGAAGCTCAAAGACCTGAGCCTGGAAACGCGGACACTCATCATCTACGAGGCACCCCACCGGATTGTCGGGACCGTCTCGGAGATGTGCGGGATATTCGCTGACCGCAGGGCAGTGCTCGTCAAGGAGCTGACCAAACTTTTCGAAGAGATATACCGCGGGACCTTCCCGGAAATTCTCGTTCAGCTTGAGGCCTCAAAGATCGCCGGCGAGTATGTGCTGGTGATCGAGGGCAGAGGGGAAGAAGAAGGTATTAATGCGGAGGATGCGCTCTCCGAGGTAAAGGCCCTGATGAAAAAGGGCCTCAGCCGCAAGGATGCCTCAAAGCGGATCGCGGAACAGTACGGGCTGAGCAGGAAAGTGCTCTATGACAAAAGCCTGGAATAATTATGCCGGGTTTGTGAAAAGTCCGTATGCTGCGTTGCGCTTCAAAACTCGTCACTGCGACGTACCGGTAAGTACGCCTCATTCCTCATTTCTTGCACGCCTTGCCTCCGGACTTTTCACAAACCCGTCTTATTTTTACTTTTTATGAGTTTATCAATTATGCGATTTATAAAATACTGGCTCCCCGTTCTTCTTTGGATGGGGTTTATTTTCTGGATGTCATCGGGGACATTTTCTTCACAAAACACGTCCCTTATCATTGAACCGCTCATCAGCCTGCTGCTGCCCTCTCTTTCGCAGGAAGAGATCGACATGATCCACGGGGTCATCCGTAAGGCCGGGCATGTTGCCGAGTATTTTATCTTTGGCACGTTGTTGTTTCGCGCCTTCAGAAACAGTTTAGATAAACAACGGGTCTGGCAATGGGCCCTGTATTCTCTCTTAATCACTACAGGCTATGCTGCAGGAGACGAATTCCATCAGTCCTTTGTATCGACAAGAACAGCATCTCTTGCCGACGTTTGTATCGATATATCCGGTGGCCTTCTTGCGCTGGCGGGCAGTGTCCTGTGTCAGCGTCGCACCCGGCAAAACAGCAAATGAATCACCCCGCAGCAAGCTGCGAGGTATCTAACCGGATATTTCCCCGCCCTTGAGGGGAGGGGATGAAGGGGAGGGTGAAAAAACAATCGGAAGGTGAAAAGCGTAACCAATCACCCCCACCTAACCTCCCCCCTCAAGGTGGAGGAATTTTTGGGAACACCCGATGCAAAGCATC
>JBARHQ010000112.1:0-2353 GCA_049799315.1 Thermodesulfovibrionales bacterium
GGCAGTACCTGGTCAAAAGTCTGAGATTTGAAAATTTTGGCGTAAAATATTCTGATCATGTCCCCACAGACCCGGTTGAGGTAAGCGCCGAGCGGATCATGATCACGGCAGGACGGATCTCGAATCGCAAAGGGACTGCCGGCAATGCCTCCCTATCAATGCTCCTGGGGAAAAAAGGCTCGCTATCTGCAAGCGGATCGCTCAATATCAACCCTCTTTCCTCGAAGATGAAGGTATCGCTCAAGAATATTGAGTTGTTTCCGTTCCAGTCATATGTCACTGACCGGACAAATGTAATCATCACCGACGGTGCGATATCAGCCGCCGGTACTGTTTCAGTAGCCTTGGCAGGGGATGGACTTATGAAGGCAGGATACCAGGGAGAGGTCGCGGTCTCCAGCTTCAGGACTGTCGACTCTGTTAACACAGATGAACTCGTCTCCTGGACCAATCTGAATATCAACGGGATCGACGCGGGCTATAACCCCTTGCAGTGGCATATCAAGGAGATTGCCCTCGCCGATTTCTATACGCGGCTTATTATTCATCCCGATGGAAGCCTGAATCTCCAGGAATTGATGAAGCAACAGCCTGCGCCTGCAGCGACGTCTTCCAGCCCCCCAACATCAGCCCTGACATCAACACCAACATCAGCTCGGGCATCAGCCCCGACTGCGGCTCAGGCATCAGCTCAGGCAGCGGCTCAGGCATCAGCTCAGGCAGCGGCTACGGTCAGCCACGAGACAGGCAAAAAATCTGCCGCGATCGATGTCATCACCCTGCAGGGGGGGACGGTTGATTTTTCGGATCATTACATCAAGCCCAATTATTCTGCCCGCCTTGTGGAACTCGGGGGGAGGGTCAGTGGTATGTCGTCCGAGGAAAGTGTCATGGGGGATCTGGATCTGAGGGGAAAGCTTGATAACTATGCCCCTCTTGAGATAACCGGGAAGATCAACCCGCTCCGGGAAGATCTTTTTGTCGATCTGAAGGCAGTGGTCAAAGATGTGGACCTCAGCCCGGTGACCCCTTACTCGGGCAGATACGCCGGCTATACGATCCAGAAGGGAAAGCTCTCACTCGATCTTAACTATCATATCGAGAATAAGAAGCTCGACGCCGATAACAGGATCTTTCTTGACCAGTTTACGTTCGGAGACCAGGTTGAGAGCCCGGACGCAACGAAGCTGCCGGTCAAGCTTGCTGTCGCGCTTCTGAAAAACAGAAAGGGAGAGATCAAGCTTGACATTCCGGTGAGCGGCTATATTAATGATCCGAAGTTCAGTATCGGAAGAATTGTCCTCAAGATAATTCTCAATCTCCTGGTAAAGGCGGCAACCTCACCCTTTGCGCTTTTAGGCGCTCTCTTTGGCGGAGGAGAGGAACTCAGCTTTATTGATTATGACGCCGGAAGCGCTGCTGTCAATGAACCGGCAGCAAAAAAGCTGGATACCCTGATCAAGGCGCTCAATGACCGGCCTGCCCTTAAGCTTGAGATCGAGGGCCATGTTGATATGGAAAAGGACAGGGAAGGGCTTATCAGGACTACGTTCATGCGCAAACTGAAGGCGCAGAAACTCAAGGATATGGTCAGGAAGGGGCAGTCGGCCCCGGTGCTTGATACGCTGACCATCGATCAGACCGAATACCCTGTTTATCTCAAGGCAGCGTATAAGGAAGAGAAATTTCCGAAGCCCCGGAATATAATAGGCATTGCAAAGGATCTGCCGGTTCCGGAGATGGAGAAGCTGATGCTTGCGCATATAGAGATTACGGAGAATGACTTCAGGCAGCTTGCACGGGAGCGCGCCCTCAAGGTTGAAGAACACCTGCTGAAATCGGGGCAGGTAGAGCGGGAGCGAATTTTCCTTATTGAACCAAAGACATTACAGGCTGAAAAGAAAGAGAAGATGAAGGAGAGCCGGGTAGATTTCCGGCTGAAATAACTTTGGCGTTGCATTGAGGCAGATCCCGAAGGCTTTCGGGACAATGACAACAAAATTTAATTATGATTCACGTAAACGCAGACTCAATCGCAGACTCAATGCTGAGTGAATTTTGTAAAGAAGGCTGGCAGGCCCCATTAAATGGCTGTAAGGTGTTGCAGACAAGTCTTTTTCGGCATTTCTGTCTGCCCCTGATATATAAAGCACGTATATTATATTTTATGCAACGGGAAGGATAACGTTTCCATGCACGACAGGAAGTTTCGGGTCTTTATGGGTTATCTGTTGATGAACCTTACATTCTTCGTCCTCATGTTCGCCCACGCAGCATACAGCAGAAGAGAGATGCGGCCGGTGCTGGCAGAAAAATCGGTCATGGTAAAAGAGTATGGTCTTACCGACCTCTG
>JBARHQ010000113.1:0-4321 GCA_049799315.1 Thermodesulfovibrionales bacterium
CCATCCCCATGACACAAAAACTGTCGTGTTCGGGTCAGCAGAGTATACTTCATCCCAATTCGGTTTTAATTGCTCATATTGTTCAATTTTATCGATGACGCTTATCTTCATTATTTAACGGCTACCATAATTATATAAATAAGATTTAATTTGTGCGTTATCAGTCATTGATTGCCGTTTTATTGGTGCTTCCTTCTGCTTTTTTGATCCCAACGGCCCAACCGTATATTGAAGTTTTATCATTATGAAGATTCTTATATTCTTTTGCGCAATAGTGCGCCAGCTGAAATCCCGCCTCAGTAATCTCCGATGCTATTTCATCTTCAGTAAAATAGTGACCGAAATTATACACATCAACAAAATCGCCGCCAACCTCCATAGGCTTTCGGTTTAGTATAAATTTTATACTATTTGCCAATTTAGCTATGGAGCTATGATATCTGCTTCCATGAGAACGCGGGTAAAAGGAAACCAATAGAGGGCCGTTGTCTCTAATCTTTTCGTGGAGGTCCGTGAGAAATTCAATCCTCGATTTCTTTTCCTGTATGAACATGTACATTGTCCATCCAAGGACAATACCATCATATTGTCCTGCAACCTCCGGGCATCCATCTCGAGGCATGAGTTCCAACCTTGCATTTATGCCGATTTCCTTCATAATCGCATTGCCGCTTTTCACAAGATCCGGATTGCACTCAAATGCATCCACAGCATAACCCATCTTTTCTAAAGCAATTGCCTCTCTCCCTGCTCCTGCCCCCGTTATCATGATAGAATGGCACCCTTTAAAGTATGACTCAATTGCTATTTTTTCCCATTCAAAAAGCCCCGTGAGGTTCCATGCGCTGTCCTGATAACCTTTCTGCAACTTCGCATAATAATAATAATCTATATCCCAAAGATCCTTTCTATTGAGAACCCCCAGCCAGAATCCATGACTTATTGCCTTTAGTAAATGCTTCACAAAGGTCACCTTGTTTTCCAAGGATTTTCTCATAAAATCACTGACTAAATATGTCTCAACATAAATTTTAGCTAACAGCGATATCCCCTTTCCTTTCGTTGGCATCTTAACGAGAATTTATCTCCAATTTATGCTTTATCACTTAAGATCACCTTTATTAAATACTCTTCACTTTTTCTGATTTCATCTGTTTATCAACCCACTTAAGGAGCGGTCGGACAACACCGCCATCCATTTTCCCGAGCCAATCACCCCTCACTGACTCCCCATCGTTGTTGTCAACAACACGAAAAGAGACCACATTACGCTCTTTAAATTGTCCGATGACCGGATTGAAGGTTACAAAAGACAGGGTGACAGATATCGTCCCTTCAGACAGGAGATTCTCGGGAATCCAGACAGTACTCGTCCAGTGCCCTTCCGGGCGAGAGTGTCGTCGCCAGGCAGGATCTGTATCTGAGGATTCAAATAAACACAGCCCGGATTCGTTGATAAAATACACTATCGGCAAGAGTATATAGCCTGACTTACAAACCTCATATTCTATCTCAACCCCAAATGGTCTTGAAATGTCTACCAAATCTACAACCAGATCATTTTTTGTTTTCACTCGAACAGCGTGCAGCCTTACGACATCGCTCCCCGGTGCTTTCGACGGATCAGACCATACCCGTTCAGCGGTTGTATTACTATCAGATAGCAAATAAGAGCTCACGACTTCGCGCGATAGGCCATCCTTTGTAATAATACCTTTATCAAGCAGAATTGCTCTCTGACACAACCGTGTGACAGCAGGCATATTGTGCGACACAAAAAGCACCGTCCGTCCTTCCCGGCCGACATCCTCCATCTTGTTCAGACATTTCTGCTGAAAACGTGCATCTCCAACCGCCAATACCTCATCTACAATTAAAATCTCAGGTTCCAAATGTGCTGCCACTCCAAACGCCAGGCGGAGATACATGCCGCTGGAATAATGCTTCACCGGCGTATCAATAAACTTATCTATTTCGGCAAATGCCACAATTTCATCAAACTTTCTACTGATCTCAGCTCGCTTCATCCCAAGTATTGCACCGTTAAGATAAATATTTTCCCTGCCGGTTAATTCAGGATGAAATCCTGTGCCTACCTCTAAAAGAGAGCCAACTCGTCCTTTAATCTCTGCATATCCATTTGTCGGCTCGGTAATGCGTGATAATATCTTAAGCAATGTGCTTTTCCCTGCACCATTGCTTCCGATAAAACCGACTGCTTCGCCCCTTTTAATCTCAAAGGATAAATCCTTAAGTGCCCATATTTCTTCATCCAGTCCTGAAGCCCCAGAGGACTGCCCTCGCAATAGCCTGCCTGCTTTACGGAATGGTGCAACAACAGCCTCGGCTATGCTATCTCGTAACGTATTATAGCTAGCCTGTTTTTTACCTATAAGAAATTTTTTACTGAGTTTTTCTACTCTTACCGTGATATCGCTCATTGAGTTCTCCTACACCACATCTGCAAACGTTTTTTCCAGGCGGCGAAAATATAGGGCTCCACTCACAAGTAGTGATATAGCGACCAGTGAAGAGACAATGAGCATTGGCCCGGGAGCAGTATGTGTGCCTAACAATGCCCATCGAAAACCCTCAACGACACCGACCATTGGATTGATTCCATATACGGTCCGCCATGGTTCTGAAAGCAGGCTGCTTGGATATGCAATGGGTGTTGCAAAAAGCCATAATTGAGTAATAAAGGGAATGATATATTGCACATCTCTAAACTGGACGTTCAAAGCTGATAGCCAGAGGGATACACCGAGTGAAGTAACAAATGACAGTGCTATCAACAAGGGGAGCCAGACCACATTGATAGTGGGAGACATGCCATAATAAAACATCATTCCTATAAGTATAATAAAGGACAATGCAAAATCTATTATCCCTGATAATACCGATGCAATTGGAATAGAAAGCCGAGGGAAGTATACCTTCTTGATAAGATTGGCATTGCCTACCAGGCTGCTAGAGGCTTTCCCCAGCCCATTAGCAAAAAAGGTCCAGGGTACCAAAGCAACATAACTAAAGATCGGATAGGGAATCCCGTCTGAAGGTATTTTTGCCAATTTTCCAAAAAAAATACTGAAGACTACCATTGTGAATAAGGGCTGGATAATTGCCCAGGCTGCCCCCAATACTGTTTGCTTGTAGCGCACCTTAATATCTCGCCAGATGAGGAAGTACGTCAGCTCCCGATAATCCCATAGTTCTTTGAGCTTAAGGGAAATCCAGCCCCTTGAAGGTTCTATGCGAATGATCGGCATCTCGTTTGATGTATTCGCAACCTGCAGATTTTGTTTTCCTTCATATTCCATTAATATCAACTCTTTCTATATTTAGATTTTTTTCATTGGTCTTATGTTTATATCGGTAACTTCTGCGCTTTGTGGCAGAGCAAGCGCATTTATTACCACTGCTGCTACATCCTCCGGCTGCATGAACTGAGAGGGGTCATACGCCCTACCCTCGAACCGGTGCACTGTTTCCTGCATGGGCGTTGCGGTTCTGCCAGGGAAAATGCTCAGGACACGGATACCATCACCGTTGACCTCTTCCCGCAGGCTGTCGGCAAAAGCCTTGAGCGCATGTTTGCTGGCTGCATACTGGGAAACCTTTGCCTTCGCCTGCAGCCCGACGCTCGAATTAATAAATACGACCTGCCCACCCTGACGTCGTATGACCGGAAAAAGGGCCTGCGTCAGAACATAGGGAGCGCGAAGATTAATGCTGTATTGTCTGTCGAGTTCCTCGACAGGAGCCGACCGGATCAGTCCCATGGAGTAATCTCCGGCGCTGTGGATCAGAATGTCTACATGGCCAACGTCGTTTTTGATATTCTCCGCTATTCGTTGAATGTCTTCAACTGAAGCAAGATCAGCCTTGTAGATCCTGCGGTCTGACGACTGGTTCGCTTTCGCAGCCACTACCTCCAGAGCTTCGACGTTGCGACCGATGAGACAGAGAGAAGAACCATGAACTGCGAGCCCTTGCGCAATAGCTCTGCCAATGCCGCTACTGGCCCCGGTTATTACTACAGTCTGATTTTTCAGGTTGGTCATCAGAAAATCACTCCGCGATTTCCTTCACGAGTCCGCATTCCTTCAAAGCATCTGCAGCATCCTTTATCAGTTCGAACTGCAGAGCTGATCTCTCCGCAATGTCGAGCAGGCTGTTATTTCCATCTGAGAGATTCAGCACCCAGAGCAGGGCAAGTTCGCGCATCCGGGTATCCTGCTGTCCCCCAATCATTTGATACAATCCCCTCTTCCCCAACTGAGGCTCACACTTAGGGTTCTGGTTAAGGTATCGTTTATTG